>NZ_JBEFRW010000005.1:0-298507 GCF_053483195.1 Mycolicibacterium sp. XJ2546
GGCGCGCTGAGCGCTGGCTTGCGCACCGAAATCGCTGGTTTTAGCGGGAGTGGATCGGGCTCAGGTCGTCGACCAGCCAGCGGCCGTCGTGTTTGGTCAGCTGGATCCGCAGCGCCAGGATCGCGTTCTCCGGCGGCTTGTCCGGTGCGTTCTGCGTGCCGCGCAGGATCACCGCGACGCTGGCCGCGTTCGGGCCGATCGCCTCGACGCCCGCGGAGATGGTGCTGGCCTGTGCGGAGACACCTCTGCTGGTCAATTGTTCTGCGACGGTGGCAAATTGGTTCTTGAGTGCCTCGGCGCTGGCGTCCGACATCATGGCCGCGGCGCGGTCGATCGAGGCGGTCGGGTTCTGCGGGGTGAACGTCGCGGAGGCTTCGGCGATGCTGGTGGCGATGCCGACCACCGCGTCGGTGTCGGCGTGCAGAGTGCGGTCAGGCACCGTCCAGCGGAAGTATCCGACCGCCACCCCGGCCACCACCGCCGCGGTGGCCACGGCCACCGCGGCCAACCGCAGGCCGGGCCCGTCGTCGTCGGTGCCCATGGTCACCCCGTCGCGGCGCGCCAACACCACGTTGACGATGACGGCCTCCACGATCAGCACGCACAGCACCGAGCAGGTCGCCACCCACCACAGCGGCCAGCCCAGCGCGACACCGATGTACACCAGCGCCGCGACCGCCGCCAGCGGAGGGACCACGTCGAATGCCGCTACCCGCCACGCATTTCTCATCGGATCGGTTCCAACCGCGAGATCAGCAGGTCGCCGTCCACGTCGGAGACGTCCAGGCGCAGCGTCCAGCGCACCGTGCGGGGCTCGTCGTCGCCGGCGTTCTCGCTGACCGACGTCGCCACCACCATCACCGTGTCGGTGCGCGCCGCGAACTCGGTGAGCTCGGGCTGCGGCGGCGGGGGCGGCGCGGTGGTGGCGCCGGCTCCTGGCCGGTGAATCGACTCGACGGCGACGGAGTCGACCTGACCGCGGGTGTTTGACTGCAGCGTCTGGACCAGCTCGCGGAAGGGCTTGATGGCCGCGTCGAAGTCGGCGTGGAGCTGCCCGACCGTGCCTTCGTGCAGCTTGGTCATGCTGGCTTCGACGGTGCCGGAGTCCATGTTGATCAGCGTGGCCGTCCAGTCGGCGGCTGCCGCCATGGCGCGGGTGCGGTACTGCAACTCCTCGACGTCCTCGCGGTGCTGGGTCCAGATCAGCGCGGCCAGCGCGACGGCGACCACCGCGATGACGCCGATCACCGTCGAGGCGATGCCGTAGCTGGTGAAGACGGGACCGTCCTGGTCATCGGGGTCCGGCGGTGCGGCGGCGTCGTCGGGCATGGGCGTGAGGCTACCCGCCGAGGCCGCGGGGGCTGATCGGGATCTGGCACCCTGGTGTGGTGACTGTGGAAACGATCCGATCAGGCATCGACCTGAGCCATGTCGATCTCGACGCCCGCCCGCAAGACGACCTCTTCGGCCACGTCAACGGCCGCTGGCTGGCCGAGTACGAGATGCCGGCCGACCGTGCCACCGACGGCGCGTTCCGCTCGCTCTACGACCGGGCCGAAGAACATGTGCGCGACCTGATCACCGAGGCGGCGGCCGCAGGCGCCGCGCCGGGCACCGACGAGCAGCGCATCGGCGACCTGTACGCCAGCTTCATGGACGAGGCGGCCGTCGCCGCACGCGGGGTGGCTCCGCTGCATGAAGAACTCGCGCCCATCGACGCGGCGACGACGCCGGCCGAGCTGGCGGCCGTGCTGGGTGCGCTGCAGCGCACCGGTGTCGGCGGCGGCGCGGGCGTCTACGTCAACACCGACGCCAAGGACTCCACCCGGTACCTGTTGCACTTCAACCAGTCCGGGTTGGGGCTGCCCGACGAGTCGTACTACCGCGAGGAGCAGCACGCCGACATCCTGGCGGCCTACCCGCGGCACATCGCCGCGATGTTCACGCTGGTTTACGGTGCGGGCGAGCACACCGAGACCGCGCAACGCATCGTCGCGCTGGAGACCAAGCTGGCCGCCGCGCACTGGGACGTGGTCAAACGCCGCGACGCCGATCTGGCCTACAACCTGCGCACCTTCGCAGACCTGGTCCAAGAGGCGCCCGGCTTCGACTGGACCGGCTGGGTGACCGCACTGGGCACACAGATTTTCGCACCCGGCCCGGGCCCGGCGGAAGTTGTTGTGCGCCAGCCTGATTACCTCACGGCGTTCGCGAACGCGTGGTCAGCCGAAAACATCGAGGACTGGAAGGCGTGGCTGCGCTGGCGGGTCATCCACGCCCGCGCGTTCCTGCTGACCGACGAGCTGGTGGCCGAGGATTTCGCGTTCTACGGACGCAGGTTGTCGGGCACCGAGCAGATCCGTGACCGGTGGAAGCGGGCCGTGTCGGTGGTGGAGAGCCTGATGGGTGACGCGGTCGGAAAGCTCTACGTCGAGCGGCATTTCCCGCCGCACGCCAAGGAGCGCATGGATGAGCTGGTGGCCAACCTGCGCGAGGCCTACCGCGTCAGCATCAACTCATTGGAGTGGATGACGCCGCAGACGCGGCAGAAGGCGCTGGCCAAACTCGACAAGTTCACGCCCAAAATCGGTTATCCGGCCAAGTGGCGCGACTATTCGGCGCTGGTGATCGACCGCGACGACCTCTACGGCAACTACCGCAGGGGCTACGCCGTCGAGTACGAGCGTGAGCTGGCCAAGCTGGGCGGCCCGGTCGACCGCGACGAGTGGTTCATGACGCCGCAGACGGTCAACGCCTACTACAACCCCGGCATGAACGAGATCGTCTTTCCCGCAGCGATTCTGCAGCCGCCGTTCTTCGACGCCGACGCCGACGACGCCGCCAACTACGGCGGTATCGGCGCGGTGATCGGCCACGAGATCGGGCACGGGTTCGACGATCAGGGCGCCAAGTACGACGGCGACGGCAACCTGGTGGACTGGTGGACCGATGCGGACCGCACCGAGTTCGGCGCCAGGACAAAGAAGTTGATCGAGCAGTACGAGCAGTATGTACCGCGCCAACTAAGCAACGGCCACTCCCCTGTTCCGCATGTGAACGGGGCCTTTACCGTCGGCGAGAACATCGGCGATCTCGGCGGGCTGTCGATCGCGCTGCTGGCCTACCGGCTGTCGTTGCAGGGCAAAGAGGCACCGGTGCTCGACGGGCTCACCGGTGAGCAACGCGTGTTCTTCGGCTGGGCGCAGGTGTGGCGGACGAAATCCCGTGACGCCGAGGCGATCCGGCGCCTGGCGATCGACCCGCACTCACCACCGGAGTTCCGGTGCAACGGCGTCATCCGCAATATGGACGCGTTCTACGAGGCGTTCGACGTCAGCGAGGACGACGACCTGTACCTGGAACCCGAGCACCGGGTGCGGATCTGGAGCTAGGTTCCCACGCCGCGCGAGCAGACGCAAAAACCCCCATTTCCCGTGGAAAATAGGGGTTTTTGCGTCTGCTCGGCAGTTAGAACATCTGCCAGTCGGATGCGCCGTCGGGCTGGTCGTACCACCCACCGTTGGTGTTCTTGATGACAACCGGGTCGCCGCTGCCGAAGTTGTCGTAGAACCACTTGGCGTCTTCCGGGCTGAGGTTGATACACCCGTGGCTGACGTTGCTGTTGCCCTGGGCGCCAACCGACCACGGCGCGCTGTGCACGAAGATGCCCTGGTTGTCGATCCGGACGGCGTCCTTGACCTTGAGCTTGTAACCCTCGGGGTCGTCGACGGGCACCCCGTAGGTCGAGGAGTCCATCACGATGTCCTTGAACTTCTCCAGCACGTAGTACGTGCCGTTCTTGGTTTCGTAGCCCGACTTACCCATCGACACCGGGAAGGTCTTGACCAACTCGCCGTCGCGCATGATCTCCATCTGCTTGGTGTCGTTGTCGATGGTGGCGACCAACTGCTCGGGGACGCTGAAGCTGGACTTGGTGCCGCCCGCGTCGATGTTCACCACGGTGCCTGCCGGCCAGAAGTCCTGGGGCCGCCAGCGCACCTGGGTGTCGCTGGTCCAATAGAACCTGCCGGGCACCGGCGGAACCGACGAGATGTGGATGGCGTCCTCGGCCATCTTGCGGTCGGCGATCGGGCGCTGGAAGTTGATGTAGATCGGCTTGGCGGCCCCGACGATGGAGCCGTTGACCGGGTTGAAGCTCGGCGGGGAGAACACCGGCTCACCGGTGTAGGGCAGCGGGTTCTGTCCTGCCGGAGTGCCGGGCGGAATCTGCTGCGGCGCCGCGAACGGATTCGCCGGCATGAACGGGTTGGGTGCAGGCGCGGCGTTCGGCGCCGGCGGCGGGGCCGGTGGAAGGACGACCGGACCCGGGGGCGGGGGCGGCGGTGGGACCGGCGCGGCCGCGGCAGCCGGATCGACAGGCGCCGGGGGCGGCGGCGGAACGCCGGGCTGGGCCAGCGCGGACGGGGTGCTCAGCACCATCGCGCCGACCAAGCCGGCTGCGCACATCGCGGTGAGCAGTCGATATCTCATCGGCTGCGGCATACGTAACCTCCAAGTCGCAGAACTTCCAACCAGTGTGGCATAGCTCGGGACTTCATCCCACGCCGCCGGGCGGCGGCTGGACCAGCGCAAATGGCCGGATAGAACGCGCTGACCTGCAGGCTTATCGCTGCTGCGAGCGCGAAACGTTACGGCGTCCCGCGTTCAGGACCGCACCAACCGCGCGATCGCTGCCGAGGCCTCGGCGAGCTTGGCGTCGCCCTGCTCGCCGCCCTCCGCGACCGCCTGGGCGACGCAATGCCCCAGATGCTCGTCGAGCAGGCCCAACGCCACCGATTGCAGCGCGTTGTTGACCGCGCTGATCTGGGTGAGCACGTCGATGCAGTACTTGTCTTCGTCGATCATCTTGGCGATGCCGCGCACCTGCCCCTCGATGCGTCGCAACCGCTTGGCGTAGTTGTCTTTCTGCGCCGAATAGCCGTGCGCAGCGACTGTGGTGGTCTGCTCAGCCATTGGGTCCTCTCAACATCTGCTGCATCTGGGTGATCTCGGCCTGTTGGGTGTCGATCATGGTCTGGGCCATGCGTTTGGCGTCGACGTTCGCACCGTTGGCGATCTCGGCCTGCGCCATCTTGACCGCGCCCTCGTGGTGGCTGATCATCGATTCCAGCCACAGGGTGTCGAACTCCTCGCCGCGCAGCGATCGCAGCCGTTCCATCGTGGCCTCGTCGACCATGCCCTGCATCTCGGCGTGATCTGCGTGCCCCTCACCGGTGGCGGTGTCGGGGTTCTCGTTCCACTGCACCAAGAACACCCGAAGCGCCCTGATCTCGGGTTCCTGCGCGGCCGAGATCTGCTCGGCCAGCGCGATCAACTCGGGGTTCGATGACCGATCGGGCACCATTGCCGACAGCTCGATGGCCTGCTCGTGGTGCGGGATCATGTTGGTGGCGAACGCCACATCCTCGGCGTTGTAACCGGCCGGCTCGCCGCTGATCGCCGGAGTGTCAGGATGCTCGTGGTCAGTGTGCCCGTCGGCGGACTCAGACTGGGTGCACGAGGTCAGGAACAGCGCGGTGGCAAGTGCGGCGAGCACCGCGAGAATCCGGGTAGCGAAAGACGTCATGCGGCCAGGGTACCCGATACCCCCTCGGGGTATAAAACGGTTTTGGCGGGATGCCCACCGGAGGCATACTTAGCGTCATGCCCTCAGGTCCTGACATCGAGCCCCGTCGGGCAGAGCCCGATATTAAGCCCAGAAGCCGCGACGTCACCGACGGCCTCGAGAAAGCCGCTGCTCGCGGGATGCTGCGCGCGGTAGGCATGGGCGACGACGACTGGGGCAAACCCCAGATCGGCGTCGGTTCGTCGTGGAACGAGATCACCCCGTGCAACATGTCGCTGCAGCGGTTGGCGCAGGCGGTCAAGGGCGGCGTACATGCCGCTGGCGGCTTCCCGCTGGAGTTCGGCACGATCTCGGTGTCCGACGGCATCTCCATGGGTCACGAAGGCATGCATTTCTCGCTGGTGAGCCGCGAGGTGATCGCCGACAGCGTCGAGACGGTCATGCAGGCCGAACGCCTCGACGGCTCGGTGCTGTTGGCCGGCTGTGACAAGTCGATCCCGGGCATGCTCATGGCGGCCGCACGGCTCGACCTGGCCAGCGTCTTCTTCTACAACGGCTCGATCATGCCGGGTGTCGCCAAGCTGACCGACGGTTCCGAAAAGGAAGTGACGATCATCGACGCGTTCGAGGCCGTCGGCGCCTGTGCGCGTGGACTGATGCCGCGCGAGGACGTCGACATCATCGAGCGAGCGATCTGCCCCGGCGAGGGCGCCTGCGGCGGCATGTACACCGCCAACACGATGGCCTCGGCCGCCGAAGCGCTGGGCATGTCGTTGCCGGGCAGCGCCTCCCCCGTGGCCATCGACCAGCGCCGCGACGAGTTCGCACGCAGATCCGGCGAAGCGGTCGTGGAGATGCTGCGTCGCGGCATCACCGCACGCGACATCCTCACCAAGGAAGCCTTCGAGAATGCGATCGCGGTGGTGATGGCGTTCGGCGGGTCGACCAACGCGGTCCTGCACCTGTTGGCCATCGCCAACGAGGCCAACGTCAAGCTGTCACTTGACGATTTCACCCGCGTCGGGCAGCAGGTGCCACACCTCGCCGATGTGAAGCCCTTCGGCCGGCACGTGATGAAGCACGTCGACGAAATCGGCGGAGTGCCCGTGGTGATGAAGGCGCTACTGGATGCCGGTCTGCTGCACGGGGATTGCCTCACAGTCACCGGCCAGACCATGGCCGAAAACCTCGCCCACATCGAACCGCCGGACCCAGACGGCAAGGTGTTGCGCGCGATGAACGATCCGATCCATCCGACCGGCGGCATCACGATCCTGCACGGCTCGCTGGCACCGGAGGGTGCGGTGGTCAAGTCGGCGGGGTTCGACTCCGACGTGTTCGAAGGCACCGCAAGGGTTTTCGAGCGTGAACGCGCGGCGCTCGATGCGCTCGAGGACGGCACCATCGTCCCCGGCGATGTGGTCGTCATCCGCTACGAGGGCCCCAAGGGCGGACCGGGTATGCGCGAGATGCTCGCGATCACCGGCGCGATCAAGGGTGCCGGCCTCGGCAAGGACGTGCTGCTGATGACCGATGGCCGGTTCTCCGGCGGCACGACTGGGCTGTGCGTGGGCCACATCGCCCCCGAGGCTGTGGACGGTGGCCCCATCGCGTTCCTGCGCGACGGTGACCGCATCCGGCTCGACGTCGGTAAGGGCACGCTGGACGTGCTGGTCGATCCGGACGAATTCGATTCGCGCAAGGCCGGTTTCGAGCCGCTGCCGCCGCGCTACACCAGCGGTGTGTTGGCCAAGTACATCAAGCTGGTCGGCACGGCCGCGACGGGGGCGGTCTGCGGCTGACCGTGGGTCAGGGGCCGCCTACTTGACCACCGCGATGGCAAAGCCGTCCCAGCCCTTGGTCCCGACGGTCTGGATGGCCGCGGTGTCCAGCCGCGGATGGCTGCCCATCACGTCCAGCATGTCGCCCACGGCTTTGGCCTGCTGATCGTCGGGCGCCGGGTCCAGCACCCGGCCAAACCGGGCGATGTTGTCCACCACGAGAATTGCGCCGGCATTGCTGAGCTTGATCGCCCATTCGACGTAGGCGACGTTGTTCTCCTTGTCGGCGTCGATGAAAACCATGTCGAACTTCTCGTCGCGGTCGGCCAGGGTGGGCAGCGTGTCTAGCGCGGCACCGACGACGATCTCGACACGATCGGCCACCCCCGCACGGGCCAGGTTTTCCCGCGCGACGTCGGCGTGCTCGGGCTCGTACTCGAGCGTGACGACGCGACCCCCGGAGCCGACGCCGCGCGCTAGGTTGATGGTGCTGTAGCCGGCCAGGGTGCCGATCTCCAGAGCGCGGGTGGCCCGCGTCGCGGTCGCGAGCAGGTACAGCAGCTTGCCGTGCTGGGCCGATACCTCGATCGCAGGCATGCCCGCGGCCGCGGCTGATTCGCGTGCCGCCGTCAACGCGCCGTCTTCGGTGTCCAACACCCGGGTGAACAGTTCGTCGAGCGCTTTGGGATCCGGGTCCGCCATCGACGTCACGTTAGCCCATGGGGTTACCGAGCGAGGAATACGTCGTTGAGGGTGACGGTGCGCAGCTTGCGCGCGCGGATGATGTCCACCAGCTGCGCGTACACCTGCGTGACGGGTTCGTGGTTGAGGTGTCCGATCACGATGGTCTGCGGCTGGAAGTATCGCTCGGCCATCTTCACGACTTCGACCGCCGGTATCCACACGTGGTCTTCCAGCGTCCCCGACCACAGCGTGTCGACGGTGTACCCCAGATCGCCTGCCACCTTGTCGACGTGCGGATTGTGGGCGCCATACGGTGGCCGGAAGTACGGGCGGGCGTCGACACCGTATGTCTTCCACAGGAAGTCGTGGTTGTGCCGGAATTCTTCTGCGACGTCGGTCAACGCCAGCTTGGTCAGGTTCGGATGCGTCCAGGTGTGGTTGGCCAGCTGGATCTGGCCGTCGTCGACCAGCGGCCGCAGCAGTTCGGCATGCTCGGTCCACGACCGGTAGACGCCGTTGACGAAGTACGTCAGCCGCATCCCGGTGTCCCTCGCCAGCTGGGTGTAGGCCCGCACCACGTCGCTGCTGACCCCGTCGTCGAGGGTGAGCGCGAGCAGGTCGCCGTTTCCGGGAAGGTTGCTGAGTACCCCCGGCAGCAGCGGGATCCGCGCCGACGGCGGCGGTGGCGGCAGCAACCCCGCGGGTGCGGCCGCCGTGGGCGTGGCTGCCTCGGCGGCGGCGCCGACCACCTGCGTCTGCCCGGCCGCCGAGCATCGGCTGAGCCCGATCACGCCGAGGCTGGCAACGGTCAGGGCCGCGATGAAGTGGCGCCGGTCGAGCTCGGTTCCGGCGCGGGGTATGCGGTAGCGGGCGGCCATCGTCCCTACTGTCCCGCGAGGAGACGCAGAAACGTCTGATTACGCGGCGTGTCGCCACCTTCGGCGTCTGCTCGGCGTGCGTGTGGGCCCAGCTCGGCGCTACAAAGCTCGCGGCAGAAAGGACTAGCGCTGCGGGACGGTGGTCGGCTTGATCGGCTCCGGTAGCGCGCTCTGCCCCATCAGGTAGCGGTCGACGCCGGCCGCGGCGGCGCGGCCCTCGGCGATGGCCCACACGATCAGGGACTGGCCGCGGCCCATGTCGCCGGCCACGAACACCCCGGGCACCGAGGTGGCAAAGTTTGCGTCGCGCGCGACGTTTCCGCGGTCGGTGAGCTCCACACTGAGGTCGCTGAGCAGGCCCTCCCGCTGCGGCCCGACGAAACCCATGGCCAGTAACACCAGGTCGGCCTCCAGCTCGAACTCCGTGCCGTCGACCTTGACGAATCTGCCGTCCTCGTTGCGCACCTCGTGGCCGCGCAACCCGGTGACGCGGCCGTCGCGGCCCACGAACTCCTCGGTGTTGACCGAGTACATCCGTTCGCCGCCTTCCTCGTGTGCCGAGGAGACCCGGAACATCAGTGGGTAGACCGGCCAGGGCGTCGAGTCGGCGCGGGTGTCCGGCGGGCGCGGCATGATCTCGAACTGGTGCACGCTGACCGCGCCTTGGCGGTGCGCGGTGCCCAGGCAGTCGGCGCCGGTGTCGCCGCCGCCGATGATGACGACCTTCTTGCCCTTCGCGGTGATCGGTGGTTCCCCGTCCGGACCCGTCACGGGGTCGCCGTGCTGCACCCGGTTGGCCCACGGCAGGTATTCCATGGCTTGGTGGATGCCGTCGAGGTCGCGGCCCGGAATCGGCAGATCGCGCCATGCCGTCGCGCCGCCAGCGAGCACCACCGCGTCGAAGTCCTTACGCAGTTGCTGCGCCGTGAGGTCTACGCCGACGTTCACACCGGCGCGGAACTGGGTCCCTTCGGCGGTCATCTGTTCGAGACGACGGTCGATGTGGCGCTTTTCCATCTTGAATTCCGGGATGCCGTAGCGCAGCAGGCCGCCGATGCGGTCGTCGCGCTCGAACACCGTCACGGTGTGGCCGGCGCGGGTGAGCTGCTGGGCGGCGGCCAGCCCGGCCGGGCCCGAGCCGACGACGGCGACGGTCTTGCCGGTGCGCACGGCGGGCGGCAGCGGCACCACCCAACCCTCCTCGAAGGCCTTGTCGATGATCTCGACCTCGACCTGCTTGATGGTGACCGGATCCTGGTTGATGCCGAGCACACACGAGCCCTCACACGGCGCCGGGCACAGCCGTCCGGTGAACTCCGGGAAGTTGTTGGTGGCGTGCAGCCGCTCGATCGCGTCGTACCAGCGGTCCGTGCGGACCAGGTCGTTCCACTCCGGGATCAGGTTGCCCAGCGGACAGCCGTTGTGGCAGAACGGGATACCGCAGTCCATGCAGCGGGCAGCCTGCTCCCGCAGTGTGTCGTGAGAGAAGTCTTCGTAGACCTCTTTCCAGTCCTGCAGGCGCAGCGGGACCGGCCGCCGCGGCGGGGTCTGGCGGTGGGTGTGCTTGAGGAAGCCGCGGGGATCAGGCACCGGCGGCCGCCATGATCGCTTCGGCAATTCCGTTCTCGTCAGCGCCGGTCCGTTCGGCGTCGGCGATGGCTTCCAGCACCCGCCGGTAGTCACGGGGCATCACCTTGGTGAAGTGCTTCACGTTGGTGCTCCAGTCATCGAGGATGCGTTGCCCGATAGCGGAATCGGTGGCATCCACATGGGCGGTGATCATGTCCTGCAGCCACGCCAGATCCTCGTCGTCGAGGTCCTCGAGTTCCACCATCTCGGCGTTGAGATTCTGCGGCAGCCGGTTGTCGGGGTCATAGACGTAGGCGATGCCACCGGACATCCCCGCCGCGAAGTTGCGGCCGGTCGGGCCGAGGATGGCGATGCGTCCGCCGGTCATGTACTCGCAGCCGTGGTCGCCGACACCTTCGACGACCGCGTGCGCGCCGGAGTTGCGCACCGCGAACCGCTCCCCCACCTGGCCGCGCAGGAACGCCTGACCGCTGGTGGCGCCGAACAGGATCACGTTGCCGGCGATGATGTTGTCCTCGGCGACATAGTCGGCCGGCGCGTCATCAGATGGCCGCACCACGATGCGACCGCCGGACAGGCCCTTGCCGACATAGTCGTTGGCGTCGCCGTACACCCGCAGCGTGATGCCCTGCGGCACAAAAGCGCCGAAGCTGTTGCCCGCCGACCCGTCGAACGTGATGTCGATGGTGCCGTCGGCAAGTCCCTGCCCGCCATAGGCTTTGGTGACTTCGTGGCCCAGCATGGTGCCGACCGTGCGGTTGACGTTGGCGATCGTCGTCGAGAAGCGCACCGGCGTCGCCGAATCCAGCGCTTCCCGGCACATCACGATCAGCTGCTGGTCGAGCGCCTTGTCCAGCCCGTGGTCCTGCCGTGAGCTGCAGTACAGGTCCTGGTTCATGAACGCAGATTCGGGCTGATGCAGCACCGGCGCCAGGTCCAGCTTGTTGGCCTTCCAGTGTTCGGCGGCGCGGGTGGTGTCCAGCGCGTCGACCTGGCCGACCATCTCGTTGAGCGTGCGGAACCCCAGCTGCGCCATCAGCTCGCGCACCTCTTCGGCGATGAACATGAAAAAGTTCTCGACGAACTCGGGCTTGCCGGTGAAGCGTTGCCGCAGTATCGGGTTCTGCGTCGCCACCCCCACCGGGCAGGTGTCGAGGTGGCACACCCGCATCATGATGCAGCCCGACACCACCAACGGCGCGGTGGCGAAGCCGAACTCCTCGGCGCCGAGCAGCGCGGCGACCACGACATCGCGTCCGGTCTTGAGCTGCCCGTCGACCTGTACCACGATGCGGTCACGAAGTCCGTTGAGCAGCAACGTCTGCTGGGTCTCGGCCAGGCCGAGCTCCCACGGCGCACCCGCGTGCTTCATCGACGTCAGCGGCGTCGCACCGGTGCCGCCGTCATGCCCGGAGATCAGCACCACGTCGGCGTGCGCCTTCGAGACTCCGGCGGCCACCGTGCCCACCCCGGTTTCGCTGACCAGCTTGACGTGTACGCGGGCCTGCGGGTTGGCGTTCTTGAGGTCGTGGATCAGCTGCGCCAGATCCTCGATGGAGTAGATGTCGTGGTGCGGCGGCGGCGAGATTAGCCCCACCCCGGGTGTGGAGTGGCGCACCTCGGCCACCCACGGATACACCTTGTTGCCCGGAAGCTGGCCGCCCTCACCGGGTTTCGCTCCCTGGGCCATCTTGATCTGGATGTCGGTGCAGTTGGTCAGGTAGTGGCTGGTGACGCCGAACCGACCGGAGGCCACCTGCTTGATGGCGCTGCGCCGCCAGTCGCCGTTCTCCTCGGGGTCGAACCGGCTGACGTGCTCACCGCCCTCACCGGAATTCGACCGGCCGCCGAGGCGGTTCATCGCGATCGCGAGGGTCTCGTGGGCCTCCGCGGAGATCGAACCGTAGCTCATCGCGCCGGTCGAGAACCGCTTGACGATCTCGCTGGCCGGCTCCACCTCCTCGAGCGGGACCGGCTGGCGCCCTGCATCTTTGGAGTCTTTGAACGTGAATAGCCCGCGCAGCGAGGCCATCCGCTCGCTCTGGTCATCGACCAGCTTGGTGTACTCCTTGAAGATCGAGTACTGGCCGGTGCGGGTTGAGTGCTGCAGCTTGAACACCGTGTCGGGGTTGAACAGGTGGTACTCGCCCTCGCGGCGCCACTGGTATTCGCCGCCGACCTCGAGTTCACGATGCGCCCACTCGGTGGGCTGGTCGAGGTAGGCCAACCGGTGCCGGGCGGCCACGTCGTCGGCAATGTCGTCGAGGCCGATGCCCCCGGTCGGACAGGTCAGCCCGGTGAAGTACTCGTCGAGCACCTGCTGGCTGATGCCGATGGCCTGGAACAGCTGCGCGCCGGTGTAGGACGCCAACGTGGAGATGCCCATCTTGGACATCACTTTGAGCACGCCTTTGCCTGCGGCCTTGACGTAGTTGGCCTTGGCGGTATCGGTGTCGACGCCGGTGATCACCCCGCGATCGACCATGTCCTCGATCGACTCGAACGCCATGTACGGGTTGATGGCGGCCGCACCAAAACCGCAGAGCGTGGCCATGTGGTGCACCTCGCGCGCGTCACCGGCCTCCACGACCAGGCCGACCTGGGTGCGGGTCCGGTCGCGCACCAAGTGGTGGTGTACAGCGGCCACCGACAGCAGCGACGGGATCGGCGCCATCTGCTCGTTGGACTCGCGGTCGGACAGCACGATGATGCGGGCGCCCTCCCGGATGGCCGCCGACACCTTCGCGCGGACGTTGTCGAGGGCTTCCTTGAGACCTTGGCCGCCCCGGTTCACCGGGTACAGACAGCGCACCACTGCGGTCGACAGGCCGTGGCGGCGACCGTCGATCTCCTGCTCGGGGTCGAGGTTGATCAGCTTGGCGAGTTCGTGGTTGCGAATGATCGGCTGCGCCAGCACGATCTGGCGGCACGACTCAGGGCCCGGGTTGAGCAGGTCGCCCTCCGGCCCCATGGCGCCCTGCAGGCTGGTCACCACCTCTTCGCGGATCGCGTCCAGCGGCGGGTTGGTCACCTGAGCGAACATCTGCTGGAAGTAGTCGAACAACATTCGGGGCCGCTGCGACAGCACCGCGATGGGCGTATCGGTGCCCATCGAACCAATCGGCTCGGCACCGGTGCGGGCCATCGGCGCGACCAGCAGGTTGAGCTCTTCGTAGGTGTAGCCGAAAGCCTGCTGGCGCAACACCACCCGGTGGTGCGGCATGCGGACGTAGTCGCCCTGCGGCAGCTCGTCGAGACGGAACAGCCCAGCGTCCAGCCACTCCTGATAGGGGTGCTCGGCGGCCAGTTCGGCCTTGATCTCCTCGTCGTCGACGATGCGGCCCTGCGCGGTGTCGACCAGGAACATACGGCCCGGCTGCAGCCGCATCTTGCGCACCACCGTGGACGGGTCGAGGTTGAGCACACCGGCTTCGGACGCCATCACGACGAGGCCGTCGGCGGTCACCCAGATCCGCGACGGTCGCAGGCCGTTGCGGTCCAGCACGGCGCCGATCACGGTGCCGTCGGTGAAGCACACCGAGGCCGGGCCGTCCCACGGCTCCATCAGCGAGTCGTGGAACTCATAAAAGGCCCTGCGACGCGCGTCCATTTGTTCGTGGCGCTCCCACGCCTCGGGGATCATCATCAGCACCGCGTGCGGCAGGCTGCGACCGCCGAGGTGCAACAGCTCGAGGACCTCGTCGAACCGCGCGGTGTCGGATGCCCCCGGGGTGCAGACCGGCGTGATCTTTTCCAGGTCGGCGGCGTCGCCGAACAGGTCGGTGCGGATCAGCGCCTCGCGGGCCCGCATCCAGTTCTCGTTGCCGGTGACGGTGTTGATCTCACCGTTGTGGGCGATGCGTCGGAACGGGTGCGCCAGCGGCCACGACGGGAACGTGTTGGTGGAGAACCGCGAGTGCACGATGCCCAGCGCACTGGTGAGCCGTTCGTCTTGCAGGTCGAGGTAGAACGCCTTGAGCTGCGGTGTGGTCAGCATCCCCTTGTAGACGAAGGTCTGACCGGAAAGGCTTGGGAAGTACACGGTTTCGCGGCCGGGACCGTCTTGACCAGGTCCCCTGGTGCCCAGCTCGTGCTCGGCGCGCTTGCGCACCACGTACGCACGACGCTCCAGGTCCATCCCCGACGCGCCCTGCCCCTTCCCGTTGCTTCGCTCGCCCAGGCCGATGAACAGCTGCCGGAAGGTCGGCATCGCGTCACGGGCCAGCGCGCCCAGCGACGATTCGTCGGTGGGCACCTCCCGCCACCCCAGCACCTGAAGCCCTTCGGCCTCGGCGATCTTCTCGACGGCTTCAGAAGCCACCGCGGCATCCTTGGACGACTGCGGAAGGAACGCGATCCCGGTCGCGTAGCTGCCGTACTCCGGCAGTTCGAAATCGACCACTGCCCGCAGGAACTCGTCGGGCACCTGCAGCAGGATGCCTGCCCCGTCACCGGTGTGCGGTTCAGCGCCCTGGGCGCCGCGGTGCTCCAGGTTCAGCAACGCGGTGATCGCTTTGTCGACGATGTCGCGACTGCGCCGACCGTGCATATCGGCCACCATGGCCACACCACACGCATCGTGCTCGAACGCGGGGTTGTAGAGCCCTTGAATCCTGGGCGTCATTCCCACCTACCCTTTTATCCGCACGCCTTGAGCTGTTTTCAACGGCGGCCGTACAGCGGCGTTGCGGCCGGCCTGCGAGGGGCGCCTCCGTGCGACATCGAACGACTGCTCGAACCCAACTCGCCTAAGTGAAAAACGATATGACAAACCATGCCTGACATGCCAACTTAGTCGAGCCTAACTAAGTGGTGGCGCCCCGTTGGGCCGGTCAATTCCCCACACCGTCATCGGTTTCGAATAGCGTTGGGCCGCTTCGGATTTCACGCTCCGCCCGGAAGCGGCCGCGCGCCGCAGCACTAAGCGATCCTAACTTTTCCCAGGTCTCACAATTTGCTGTGATACTCCGTTCACCACTGTACGCTGGGTGAACCACATCACATAGTCTTTGCGTAAAGCCTAGTCAGATTCTTAGACAACGGCCCGCACACCGGCTTCGGGGGACAGATCCAGCCGTCGCAGCAGCTGTGCGTTGGCCGCCACCACCACCGTGGAGGCCGACATCAACAGTGCCCCGACCGACATCGGCATCACGAAGCCCACCGGAGCCAGCACGCCGGCCGCCAACGGCACCGCGATCAGGTTGTATCCCGCTGCCCACCAAAGGTTTTGCTTCATCTTTCGATACGCGGCCTTGGATAGCTCGATCACCGAAAGCACCGATCGCGGATCGGAACTGGCCAGGATCACCCCGGCCGAGGCGATCGCCACATCGGTGCCCGCCCCGATCGCGATACCGACTTCGGCCTGCGCCAGCGCGGGCGCGTCGTTGACGCCGTCGCCGACCATCGCGACCTTGAGCCCCTCCGACTGCAGCGATGCCACCTTGGCGGCCTTGTCTTCGGGCCGTACACCTGCGAAAACACGGTCGATGCCGAGTTCGGCCGCCACCGAGTCCGCGACGGCCTGCGCGTCTCCGGTGATCATCATCACTTCGATGCCGAGCCGGTGCAGGGCGTCGACGGCTTGGCGGGACTCCTCGCGTACCTCGTCGGCCAACGCCAGCGCGCCCACGATCGCCCCGTCGACCAGCACGTGCAGGATGGTGGCGCCCTGCTCGCGCCACCGGTCGGCTTCGGGCAGTTCACGTTGACCGGCTGCGGAGAGCGCGCGCGGGCCCCCGACCTGTACTGTCTTGCCATCGACCGTCGCCATGACGCCGACGCCCGGTGAGGATGTGAAGTCCGACCAGGCAGGCAGGGTCAGGTTGCGGCGACGCGCGGTCTCCACGATTGCCTTGGCCAGCGGATGCTCGGAGGCGGCCTCGGCGGCAGCCGCGAGCGCCACCACCTGGTCCTCGGAGTGCCCTGGCGCCGCGGTCTTTTCTGCGCGGCTCGCCGCGGTCTTTTCTGCGCGGCTCGCCGCGGTCTTTTCTGCGCGGCTCGCCGCGGTGACGCCGACCACCGTCGGCTCGCCCTTGGTCAGCGTGCCCGTCTTGTCGAACAGCACCGCGCCGACCGTGCGCATGCTCTCCAGCGCGAGCCGGTCTTTGACCAGCACCCCGCCCCGCGCCGCGCGTTCGGTCGCGATGGAGACCACCAGCGGGATCGCCAGCCCCAGCGCGTGCGGGCAGGCGATCACCAGCACGGTGATCGTCCGGATCACCGATTGTTCGGGAATCCCGATGAAACCCCACACCACCGCCGTGATCGCGGCGGCACCCAGCGCGAACCAGAACAGCCAGCCCGCGGCGACGTCGGCGATCCGCTGCGCCCGCGACGACGAGTTCTGCGCCTCGGTGACCAAGCGCTGGATCCCGGCGAGCGCGGTGTCGTCGCCGACCGCGGTCACCTCGACGCGCAGGCCCGAGTCGGTGGCGACGGTGCCCGCGACCACGTGATCGCCCACGCCGCGGCGTACCGGCCGGGATTCGCCGGTCACCATCGACTCGTCGACGTCGGCGGCACCGTCGGTGATCTCGCCGTCGGCGGGCACGCTGCCGCCCGGGCGCACGATCACCACATCGCCGGCGCGCAGTTCGGCGGGCGCAACGACCTCGACGTCGTCGCCCACCACGCGTTCGGCTTCATCGGGCAGCAGCGCCGCCAGCGAGTCGAGCGCAGAGGTGGTCTGCGCCAACGAGCGCATCTCGATCCAGTGGCCGAGCAGCATGATCACGATCAGCAGCGCCAGCTCCCACCAGAACTCGAGCTGGTGGTGCAGCAGGCCCAGGCTCGCCCCCCACGACGACACGAACGCCACGGTCAGCGCCAGGCCGATCAGCAGCATCATTCCCGGTGTGCGGGAACGGATCTCGCTGACAGCACCGGTGAGGAACGGACGTCCGCCCCACAGGTACATCACCGTGCCCAGGACGGGCGACACCCATTGCACAGCGGGTACGTCGGGGATGGAGTAGCCGAGGATCATCGCGAACATCGTCGACAGCCCGGCCGTCGGGATCGCGAGCACCAGCATGATCCAGAACAGCCGTCGGAACTGCGCCACGTGGCCCCCGTGATCTCCGTGGCCGTTGTGCCCGCCGTGTCTTTCGTGGTCGCCGTGGCCGGTCGACGCGCCGTGACCGACGTGTGTGCCGTGCTGCGTCATGACGACACTATATACCCCTAGGGGGTATCAGGGGAACCGGAGCGGTCAGGCTGGATCCTGATGACATATCCGCTGAGTACCCCGTTGGGCCGGTTCGGCGTCCGGAATTTCGAGGACGGGCCGCACCGCTGCGTGGCCTCGATTCCCGCGGGCGATGCGGTCAACCCACTGACCGGCGCGCCGACGATCGCGCCGCTGGCGATGCTGGTGGACCACGCCGGGGGCCTGGTCAACCACCATCTTCGAGCAGCCGACGAGTGGACGGTGACCACCGAGTTGTCGTTGGAGTGCAGGCCCGAGGCGGTGGACATCATCGCGGCCGCGCCCGACGAACCCGTGATCGCGACGGCCCGACCGTTCGGCCCCAAGGGCGAGGTGGCGTTGGCGCTGTGCGACTTCACCCACCGCGGCATCGCGCTGGCTACCGCCACCGTGCGCTCGTTTTTCATCAAGGCGCAGGACCGGGTCGCGGAGTTCCCCGCCGGTGCCACGGGCCCGCCGCCGCCCATCCCGCTCTCCGAGAAGATGGCGCTCAGCGTCGCCGAATCCGGCGGCGCCGCACAGGTTCTGCTGCAGGCCGCCGATCCGGTCCTCAACAACAGCCTCGGCGTCGTGCACGGCGGCGTGTCGGCCATGGCGCTGGAGATGGTGGCCGCGGCCGCGCTGAACAACGGCCGTGCCGGCGAACCGTTGCGCACCGCGTCGCTGCGGGTGAACTTCCTGCGTGAGTTTCAGAGTGGTCCCGAATCTCGTTATGTCGGAACGGCGTTACGTGTCGGACGCCGGACGGGTATCGCCGAGGCGCAGGCCATCAGCGCCGACGGCAGGACCGCGATCATCGCCCGCGTCACGGCCTACGGGTGAAAAGCCGATAGCGCAACGTCATCGTGGACTAGCATCTCAGACCATGCCAGCTCCCCCCGAAACCGGCGGTGGACTAGGCGGATTCATCCGACGCTCGGGGTATCTGCGCAAATGGCTGATCCTCGGCATCGCGATCGGCGTCATCGCCGGCCTCGGCGCGGTGACGTTCTATCTGGCCCTCGACTACGCCGGCCGCTTCCTGCTCGGCTACCTCGCCGGCTACGACATTCCCAAGCCGATCGGTGACGGCGGCGACGCCGGCTCGCCCGGGTTCGACCGGCCGTGGGCGATCCCGCTGGTGGCGTTCGGCGGTGCGCTGGTGTCGGCGTTTCTGGTGGCCAAGTTCGCCCCCGAGGCCGAAGGCCACGGCACCGACAGCGCGATCGAGGCGGTGCACACCGACCCCCGCGCGATCCGCGGCCGCGCCATCGTCGTCAAGACGATCGCCAGCGCGCTGACCATCGGCTCCGGTGGGTCCGGCGGCCGCGAAGGCCCCGCCGCGCAGATCTCGGCGGGTTTCGGGTCGCTGCTCACCCGCTGGCTCAACCTCTCCTATGAGGACGGGCGTATCGCGGTGTCGCTGGGCATCGGCTCCGGCATCGGGGCGATCTTCGGTGCCCCGCTGGGCGGCGCGGTGCTGGCCGCCTCGATCGTCTACCGCGAGGACTTCGACTACAAGGCGCTGATCCCCGGGTTCATCACCTCGGCGACGGCCTACGCGGTGCTGGGTTCGATCCTTGGGTTCGATCCGCTGTTCGGGTTCATGGCCGCCGACTTTCGCTTCGACCATCCGCTGGATCTCAGTTGGTACCTGGTGATCGGCGTCGTCGCGGCGTTCTTCGGATACCTCTACGCCAAGATGTTCTACGGCACCGTCGCGCTGACCGCGAAACTGCCCGGCAACAAGGTGATCAAACCGGCGCTCGGCGGCCTTGCGGTCGGTCTGCTGGCCCTGCTGATCCCGCAGATCCTGGCCAGTGGATACGGCTGGGCGCAGAAGGCCGGAGCCACCGACACGTTGATGGCCATCCCGTTGTGGATTGTGCTGCTGCTGCCGCTGGCCAAGATCGTGGCCACCTCGCTGTCGATCGGCACCGGCGGTTCGGGCGGCATCTTCGGACCCGGCGTCGTCGTCGGCGCTTTCGTCGGCGCGGCGATCTGGCGGCTGGCACACGACCTCGGCGCACCCGGGATTCCCGATAGCCCCGCGGTCTTCGTCGTCGTCGGCATGATGGCCTGCTTCGGCAGCGTCGCCCACGCCCCACTGGCGGTGATGATCATGGTCGCTGAGATGACCGGATCCTTCGCTGTCATCCCGTGCGCGATGGTCGCCGTCGGCATCGCCTATCTGCTGATCCTGCGCACGGACGTGTCGATCTACCAGGCCCAGCGCACCGACCGGCAGAGCGACTCCGCCGTGCCATGATGCTTGCTGGCCTGCAATATATTGTTTGCGGGACATCACAACCAGGGACGACGGACCGTTTCCGATCAATTCGCTGAAACGACTGTTGATCTTGGCTGATCGTGTTTTAGGATATTGCTGACTACCGACGCAGCTGGCAGACGAGGGGGGTTGCCAGCGCACACGCGGCCGATAGCCGCTCAGGCGGTTGGCGACCGGGGTTTTGGGGGACCCCGGTCGCCAATTGTCTTTCGGTTACTTCTTCTTGGCGTTGCTGGCAGCGCTCTTCTCGGTGCGGGCGCCGCCACTGGACAGTTGGCCGCCGGAGTTCTCCAGATGGGCCCGCATGAACCACTGGAACTTCTCCAACTCGCCGGTGTGGTCGATGAGCATGTCCTGCGACACCAGGTCCAGCTCCTCCAGCGTGTCGATGCACCTGCGGGTGTCCTCGATGACCCCGGTGTAGACGAGGTCGAGGGCTGCCAGGTGCGCCTGCGCGGTGTCGCGTGCCACGGAGTAGTCGTCCCAGGTGCGGTCCTTGATGATCGCACCCGGCGTGCCCAGCGGCGAATTACCCAATGCGGCGATGCGCTCGGCCGTTTCGTCGGCATACCCGCGCACGAGCGCGACCTGCGGGTCGATCATCTCGTGTACGCCGATGAAGTTGGGCCCAACGACGTTCCAGTGCACGTGTTTGAGCGTCAGGTGCAGATCGTTGTAGGTGCTCAGCTGCTTCTGCAGCAGCTCGGCCACCTTGGTGCCGTCACGTTCAGACAGGCCAGGAACGGTGTATTCACTCGGCATCGAAAGCTCCTTTTGAAAGTCGTCGTCCGGTACTGCGCCGAGTACCCACGCGGCGTGGCAGGTATGCGAAGTGTCGGCTAGATCGCACGCAGGCGCGGGATGGCCTGGCGCGGGCCGAACCGCGGGAGCACCGCAAGACCGCTGGCCTCCAACAACCGCACGGCGCGGTGGCGGTGCGGGCGAAGCGGCGCGAGGAGTTCGACCATCGCCGCATCGTCGATCGGGTGACCGAGCAGGCTCCAGCCGATCATCTTCGCGAGGTGGAAGTCACCGACCGACAACGCATCGGCGTCGCCGAACGCGCGCTGGGCGGCTTCGGCGGCCGTCCACTCCCCGACCCCCGGAAGGGACGTCAGCGCCAGGCGCGCCTGCTCGGGCGGGCGGGCGGCCAGCCGCTCCAGCGCGTCCGCGCGCTGCGCGCAGCCCACGACCGTGCGGGCGCGCCGCGGGTCGACGTTGGCCTTGTGGAACTCCCACGACGGAATGCGCCGCCACACCTCCGCCGACGGTGGGACCCGCAGGTGGGCGGGCGCGGGCCCGGGCGCGGGCGCGCCGTACTTGGTGACCAGCGTCCGCCACGCCCGGCGCGCGTCCTTGCCGTACACCCGTTGCTCGAGAACCGCGGGGATCAGCGCTTCGAGCACCCGGTCGGTGCGTCCCAGCCGCAGATGCGGCACCCCCCGGTGCGCCGCGGCGATGGTGGGTTCCTCGGGCGCGAAACCCGAACTGTCGTCGAAGGCGCCGAGCAGGGCGGGCAGTGTCTCGATGAATTCCGTTGCACCGCTTCCCCACGCCTCGCAGTCGACGGCGTCGGGTGCGGATCTGGCGATGCGGGCGGTGACCGGGCCGCTGCGCATCAGGCTGGTGCGCCAGATGGCGCCGTCGGGGGCGTCCTGGTAGCACGGGTCGGCGCGGCCACGGCGCAGCGGGGACAGCGTCAGTCCTGGGCTCACCGGCCCGTCGAAGACAACCCGGTGCACGACGCTGACCGAGCTGTGCACCGCTTCAGGTTAGGCGATGCTGACGTCGGCCTTGTCCGGATAGAACGCGACGTGGCCGACGATGCGCGCGACCGCGGGGTAGGCGTCCGGGTAGGTCCAGACCGCGTCGTCGACACGTTCGCCTGCCTCGGTGACGACGTGGTAGTAGCTCGCCTGCCCCTTGAAGGGGCAGTACGTCTGGGTGCCGCTGGGCGCGAGCCGGCCGGCCACGACGTCACGCTGCGGGATGTACTGAACCGGCGGGTACGTCGACTCCTGCAGCGTCAGCGCCTCATCGGTGTCGGCGACCAGTTCGCCGTTGACCCGGACCGTGACGTGTCTGCCGGTGGGCTCAATGGTGATCGGATGCGATCCGGTGGGTTTCAGCACGGGGCGGTCGGTCATGTTCTCACGGTGGCTACGATCGCGACATGAGTCAACACGGGCCGGCCTCCGCGGAGGCCTCGATCAGCATCAATGCCGACCCGTCGGCGGTGTACGCGCTGATCACCGATCTGTCGACGCTGGCGTCGCTGGCCGAGGAAACCCACGCGATGCAGTGGTCCAAGGGCGCAAGTGCGCAACCGGGCGCGGTGTTCAAGGGGCAGAACCGCAACGGCTCCAGGACGTGGACCACGACCTGCACCGTGACCGACGCCGAGCCTGGGCAGACGTTCGCGTTCGACGTGCGCTCGCTGGCGGTGCCCGTCGCGCACTGGCGCTACGACATCGTCGCCGGTAACGGTGGCTGCACGGTGACGGAGCGAACCTGGGACAGGCGGCCCGGCTGGTTCCGCAAACCGGCGAGCATGGCCACCGGTGTCAGGGACCGTGACACCGCCAATGCCCAGCACATCCGCTTGACGCTGCAGCGGCTCAAGGAGAAGGCCGAAAGCGCGAGGGCCGTCTGATGGCCGATTTGCAGCGCCGCGGTGCGGTTTTCGTGTTGCCGCTGGGCGAGGACGAAAACCGTTTCCACCCGGACCGGTTGGGGCAGATCAACACCGCGCTCGACGAGGTCGAGGCCGCCGACGGTCCGAAGGCCGTCGTCACCACCGGGGTCGGAAAGTTCTACTCCAACGGTCTGGATCTGGACTACATGGCCGCCAATCCCGGTGCCGCTGAGGCGAACCTGAGCGACGTGCACGCCCTGTTCGCCCGCGTGTTGGCCTTTCCCGCACCGATCGTCGCCGCGGTGCAGGGCCACGCGTTCGCCGCCGGGGCGATGCTGGCGCTGGCGCACGATCTGATCGTCATGCGCGGTGACCGCGGCTTCTTCTGCCTTCCCGAAGTCGATCTCGGCATCCCGTTCACCGCGGGGATGAACGCGCTGATCCGCGCCCGGTTGCCGATCGCCACCGCGCACGAGGCGATGACGACGGGTCGCCGGTACGGCGGCGAGGACGCCCGCGAGGCCGGCATCGTCGCCGCCACCGCCGGTGAAGACGAACTGCTCGACGTCGCCGTCGCGCGCGCCGAGGAACGCGCGGCCAAGGCGGGCGCGGTGTTCGGCACGATCAAGGAGCGGCTCTATGGCGAGGTGATCGCCGAACTGAGGGCCAGCTAGGACTCCCGGCGCCGAAACTGGCATTGTGCAGGGGAATCCGCCAAATGCCCTGGGTAGCATCGGTTTCGACCCGGGCGTCCGGGGTCAGAACGCGTAGCGGTGGTACTGCGCCATATGCCGCAACGGCGGCACTGCCCGCATCACGCTGGCCAGCGCACGGTAGTACCAGGCCACGTCGTCGAACGTCGGCGAGTCGAACGGTGAAACCCACGCCAGCAGCCGCGTCCCCGGCACCGCGTCGAGTATGTCGTCGGGTCCGTCGATGGCCCAGTGCAGCGTCGCGCCCGCGCGACGCACCACCACGTTCATCCCTTGCGATCGGATGCCGAGGCGACCGTACGCGTCGAATTGCAGTTCGCCGGACGGGAATCCGTCGACCACGCGGCGCAGCAGAGCGACACCGTCGGACGGCTGCAGGTACATGGTCAGGCCCTCAGCGATCATCAGCGTCGGCCGGTCGGTGGCAATGTCGGCCAGCCACGCCGGGTCGGTGACCGATGCGGGCACGACGTGGTAGTGGTCACGGGCCGGGTAGAGCGCCCGGCGCAACTCGGCGACTTCCGGGTAGTCGACGTCGTACCACTCGACGCCGGGTCCCGGGTCCAGCCGAAACGCACGTGCGTCCAACCCGCAACCCAGATGAAGCACAACGGCTTCGGGGTGCACAGCCAGAAACTGCCGCGCCCAGATGTCGAAGTGTGCGGTGCGGGTGGTCACCGATGGTGAATTGGCTTTGTTGATCGTCGTTTTCGACCAGTCGTAGTCGATGCGGTCGACGATCTCCTTGGCGAAGCGGTCGCCGAGGATCGGTTTCGGCAGGTCGGCGTCGAGCGCTTTGGCGTAGAACGTCGCCAGCATGGTCTGCGGTGCGCCGGACAGGTCGACGTGCAGTTTCTCAGCCACGCGTCAACCCGCCCTGCTGGCCCGCCTGGCGTCGCGCAGACCCGCCCAGAACCGGGCAGCTTCCCGGATGGACTCCTCCACCGGCTTTGGCTGCCAACCCAATTCACGTCTGGCCTTGCTGCAGTCGACCGGGGCCTCCGCCCGCATCAGCCGTAACGAGTTCAGCGACAGCTTCTCGTCGGTGCCGCGCAGCCGCGCCTTGACGCTGCCGAGCGTGGCCAACAGGTAGGCCACCGGCAGCTGGATGGACTTGCTGGGTGCCGGCATACCGGCCGCCTCGGCGGCGATATTGATCACCTCGGCGTTGCTGATCATCTTCTCCGAGACCAGGTAGCGCTCGCCGACGCGGCCGCGCTCGGCGGCCAACAGCATCGCGCGGGCGGCGTCATCCACGCCGACGGCTTCGAGTTCGATGCCGCGCAGCACGAACGGGATCTTGCCGAACGCCGCCCCGGCGATGATCGCGCCGTGCGGGGTGCGGCCCCAGTCCCCGCTGCCGTAGGTGGTCGACACGCACATCGCCACCGCGGGTAAACCATGCTCGTGGGCGTAGGCCAGCACCATGTTCTCGGCCTGCACCCGGGAGCGCACATACGCGGTCAGCCCGCGCTCGGACACGACGTCGTTCTCGTCGGCCACGCGGCCGCGGCGTCGGCCGACCGTGGCGTAACTGCTGGTGTAGACGAACCGTCGCAAATCGGCAGTCTTGGCCACCTCCAACACGTTTCGGGTGCCGTCGACGTTGGTGCGAAACAACGGCGCCGGATCGCGCAGCCAGCCGCGGGTGTCCACCACGCAGTAGTAGACGTCGTCGCAGCCGGCCATCGCCTCGCGCAGCGTGTCGTCGTCCCAGATGTCGCCGTGATACTTCTCGACGGGCAGGTCGTCGATGCCGATCGTGTTGGCGGTCGGGCGCACCATCGCGCGCACCTGCTGGCCGTCGGCGACGAGCAACCGGGTGACGTGTGAGCCGAGGAAGCCGTTGGCACCGATGACGAGTTTGGGTGGTGAGCTCATTCTGCACCGCCGTACTTGCGCATCCAGCTACGCGCCTCGTCGGGCAGCGTGCCGAGTTCCTCGGCCTTGCGGCACCACTTTGACGCCGCGCTGGCGAACCGCAGCGGGTTGTAGATGTCCTCCTGACGGCGCCACAACCCGTCGCCGGCGTAGGTGAGGATCGAGATGTTGGTGGCGCTGATGATGGTGCCGTCGCCCGGGTCGCGCATCGGGTTGTCGAGTTCGCAGATGATGCGGGCGGTCGGTTCGTCGATCACAGTCCACAAGGCGGGGAACGACGTCATCTGGTTGCCGGGGAAGCTCTCCATCGTCTTCCAGATCCAGGACCGGACCTCTTCGCGGCCGCGCATCGTGCCCGCGGCGTGCTCGACGTAGGTGATGTCGGGGGTGTACTGCGCAACCCACGGATCCCAGTCGCGGGTCTGCGCGGCGCGATCCACGGTCGCCTCGAATTGTTCAAACGCTGCAGCCAGCTCGTCGCGGCTGAACACCTTGCCGGTCACGTCAAAACTAGAACACGTTCTATTGGGTTTGTCGAGCATCAATAGACGCTGAGCACGCCACGCGCGCCGACCGGATGCTGCAACGGCACCTCGAGCGTGCCGAACACCGCGATCTCGATGCACGCCCGGCCGACCGCATCGGGCACGATGCCACCGCGAAGTTCGACGGTGACGGTGTCGGGGGTTTCGTGTGCGGTCGCCGTCACGCCGTAGCACTGCGGGGTGCCGGTGGTGAAGTGCAGCGCCACCACCTCGCCGGCACCGATCCGGCTCCAGGACTCGACGGGCATCGGATGCGCGTCGACGATCGCCGGGTTGTCGACGAAGGGCACCCCCGGCCGCGGCGGCACCTCGGGCGGTGCCACCGTCGTCGGCTCGGCCGTCGCCGTCGGCGCAAAACAAGTGGCCAGGGCGGCCAGGGCCGCGCACACGAGAAGGCGCATCACCTCACGGTAAACGACTACCCGGCCCGGTTGCGTCGCGCGGCGAAGAACATGACCCCGGTACCGATGAGCACGACGGCACCGACCGCGGCAACGGTCAGCGTCCACACCCGCCGATCCTCGAGTTCCATCCGGCACAACTCTTCGTAGTCGGGGTTGGTGATGACTTCGTCGAGTACCGGGATATTGGCCCCGCCGAAGTCGGTGGCAGCGCGCGCCGCGGTGAGATCCGGGAAGGCCGCGCTGCCGCATTCGACGTCCTCTGGGCCGACGTTGACCGGGTTGAGCAGCCCTACCGCACCGACCAACACGGCTGCGGTGCCCAACAGCACGAGCAACCATCGCAGCAGCTTCATGGCTGATGCTTACCCGGGGCTGCAGACTTCATACGTGCGCCGGAAGATTTCGGCGTGGACGATGGTTGTAGACAGGCACCACAGACTCAAGGAGAAAGCGTGACCACTACGCGAAAGGCCATCCTAGCCGGCGGTTGCTTCTGGGGCATGCAGGACTTGATCCGCAAGCAGCCCGGCGTCGTTGCGACGCGGGTGGGCTACACCGGCGGGGAGAACGCCAACGCCACCTACCGCAACCATCCCGGCCATGCCGAAGCCATCGAGATCGTCTACGACCCAGCGCAGACCGACTACCGGGCGCTGCTGGAGTTCTTCTTCCAGATCCACGATCCGACCACGAAGAATCGCCAGGGCAACGACGTCGGCACCAGCTACCGCTCGGCGATCTTCTATCTCGACGATGAGCAGAAGCAGGTCGCGCTGGACACCATCGCCGACGTCGAGGCATCCGGGCTGTGGCCGGGCAAGGTCGTCACCGAGGTGACCCCGGCCAGCGACTTCTGGGAGGCCGAGCCCGAACACCAGGATTATCTGGAGCGCTACCCCCACGGCTACACCTGCCACTTCCCCCGGCCCGACTGGAAGCTGCCGAAGCGGGAGAAGGCCACGTCATAGCGCGGCGAGCAGACGCAAAATCGCGTCAATCCCGGCGTGGCGGTGCGAGTTTGTGTCTGCTCGTCACCCGCGGCGGTGCACGATCATGCGACCGCCGTTCTTCGGGGTGAACGCCACGCCGCGGGAGTGCCACTTCTCCCCCGGCGCCGACGTGGTCTCGAGCACGAAGTGGCGCAGCACGGTGCGCAACACGACGTCCATTTCGACGTTGGCGAACGCCGCACCCACACAGCGACGGGTGCCGCCGCCGAACGGGATCCAGGCGAACATCGGCGGGCGGTTGCCGAGGAACCGCTCCGGGTCGAACCGCTCCTGCGCCGGGAACTCGTCGGTGCGCTCATGCATTAGCAGGATGCTGGTCATGACCGAATAGCCTTGCGGGATAACCCACTTCCCGAGTTCGAAGGTCGGCGAGTAGACGTGGCGGCCCGCGAAGTCGATGATGGTGCGGTTGCGTTGAACCTCGAGGATCGTGGCTTGGCGATACGCGTTGTCGTCGGTGTCGACTTCTTCCACGAGCTTGGCGAGCACCTCGGGGTGGCGGGTGATCCGCTCGAACGCCCACGCCAGGGTGGCCGCCGTTGTTTCGTGGCCGGCGGCCAGCAGGGTGAGCAGCTCGTCGCCGATCTCGCGGCGCGTCATCGCCGTGCCGTCCTCGTAGGTGCTGCGCAACAGCAGCGCGAGGACGTCGTTGCGGTCGTCGAAGCACGGGTCGGCGGTCACCTCGTCGATGAGCCGGTTGATGACCTCGTCGTACTGGCGGCGGTACTCGGCCAGCCGGCCCCACGGGCTGAACCGCCCGTATGTCCGTTTCGGCGTGGGCAGGCTGACGAGGCGCGAGCCGAGGGTGACCCAGGGCGGGATGATGCGGCGCAGGTCGTCGAGGCGTTCACCGTCGGCGCCGAACACGGCCCGCAGGATCGCGTTGAGCGTGATGCGCATCATCGGCTCGAGCGTTTCGAACGCCTGACCCTCCGGCCAGTTCACCGACTCGCGCAGCGTCTCCTCTTCGAAGATCTTTTCGTAGTTCTTGATGCTCTTACCGTGGAAGGGCGGGGTGAGCAGCCGGCGCCTGCGGCGGTGCTCGGCGCCGTCGAGCGCGAACACCGAACCCGGGCCGAGCACCCGCGACAGGTTGGGCTGGATGTTGCCCAGGTCGTCGGGGTTGGCGGTGAACACCTGCTTGGCCAGTTGCGGATCGGCGACCACCACCGTGCGCCCGAAGATCGGGATGTTGAGGGTGAACACCTCGCCGTAGCGACGGATCATTTCGTGCACCGTCCAGCGGCGGTTGGCGATGAACGCCAGCCCTTGCAGCGCCTTGGGAAGCCGCGGCCCCGGCGGCAGGTTCACCGCGCGCAGCGGGGTGGCGGGTGCTTCGACGGTCGATGATTCGCTCATGATCACTCCCAGCCGGCTCTTTGGTACAGCCATGTACCGCAGGTGTGTGTAGTACGGTACCGCTTGGTACCAACGACCGCAAGAGATCCGGGGAGGCGATATGACGACCGCGCTGGACGGTGCGCCCGATTCGCGCCCCACCGTGCAATTCCGCGACCGTTTGCTCGACGGGATGGCGGCGTCGATCACCGAACGCGGCTACCGCGACACCACCGTCGCCGACATCGTCCGACACGCCCACACGTCCAAGCGCACCTTCTACGAGCAGTTCGGAAGCAAGGCCGAATGCCTGATCGAGTTGCTGCGGCGCAACAACGAGACGCTGATCGCCAGCATCCGCGCCGCGGTGAATCCCGAGGACGACTGGGCCGAGCAGATTCGCTGCGCGGTCGACGCCTACGTCGTGCACATCTCGGAGCGAACCGCGGTGACGCTGAGCTGGATCCGCGAAGCCCCGGCGTTGGGCGACGTCGCGGCGCCGTTGCACCGTCAGGCCATGGAGCATTTGACCGACATGCTGGTCGATCTCAGCGACAGCCCCGGGTTCCGGCGGGCGGGGCTGGCACCGGTATCGCGTCCGCTTGCGCTCATCCTGCTCGGCGGATTGCGGGAGCTGACGGCGTTGTTCGTCGAGGACGGCCGCGATCTGCGCGGCATCGTCGAGCCGGCGTTCACCGCGTCGACGGCGATCCTCGGGCCCTAGGTCTTTGGCTTTTGCGTCGAGACTGCGGTCAGCCCCAGGATCAGCCGCGCGGACCTCTCCAGCCGCTCGGCGATGTCGGTGTAGGAGGCGTATCCCATCCCGGCGCGTACCAACGCTCCCGAATACAGCATCTCCAGCGAATCGATGACGTCGGGATCGACGTCGGCGTCCAGCGCGCTGGCCAGGCGCTGGCGGATGTCGCGGCCGATGCGTTGGCGTAGCACCTCGACGTCGGGGTCCTTGCCGAGCAGGGCGGTGGTCACCGCGCCGGCGAACTCGGGCTCGTCGGCGACCAGCAACGCGATATGGCGCAGCACCTCGATAACCCGGGCGGCCGGATCCGTCGATTCGTGCGCCGCCGGCGGCGAGCTGGCCAGCCGACGCCAAAACACCTCGGCGACAAGGTGTTCCTTCGACGAGAAGTAGGTGTAGGCGGTGGCCGCTCCGACACCGGCCTCGGCGGCCACCCGACGCACGGTCAGCGCGGGAAATCCGTCGCGGCACAGCAGCTCGAGCGCGGCGCGGCCGAGACGTTCGACGGTGCCGGCCTGCTTGGCGGTCAGACGGCGGCGAGTCCCCTCGAGGGCCGTGTCGGACACATGTCCGGACGCTACTACAACACCCCTGCACCAGCAACGATTCGACACGATAGGTTGGACGCGATGAGCAACACCGACACCGCCCTTCCGCCGCCCGCCGCACGCCTTTTCGCGCTCGCCGAGCAGGTCACTGGCTTCATGCCCGCCGACGAAGGCCGCGCCCTCTATGACGCCGCGCTGCGCTACCTCGGCGACGGCGTCGGTGTGGAGATCGGCACCTACTGCGGCAAGTCGACCGTGATGCTGGGCGCCGCGGCGCAGCAGAGCGGCGGCCTGCTCTACACCGTCGATCACCACCACGGCTCCGAAGAGCACCAGCCCGGCTGGGAGTATCACGACACGTCCATGGTCGACCCGGTCACCGGACTGTTCGACACGCTTCCGACGCTGCGGCGTACGCTCGACGCCGCCGGCCTTGACGAACACGTCGCCGCGATTGTCGCGAAATCCCCTGTGGCAGCGCGTGGTTGGCGCACCCCGCTGAGGTTGTTGTTCATCGACGGCGGCCACACCGAGGAGGCCGCGCAACGCGACTTCGACGGCTGGGCCAGATGGGTGGAGGTCGGCGGCGCGCTGATCATCCACGACGTGTTCCCCGACCCCGCTGACGGTGGGCAGGCGCCGTACCACGTCTACCGTCGCGCGCTGGACACCGGCGACTTTCGCGAGGTGTCGGCCACTGGGTCGATGCGGGTGCTCGAGCGCATCTCCGGTGTGCCCGGCGAGGTGCTTTAGCGCGTTACCGGTCGCTGGTCGCGCAGGCGCAGTCGTAGTCGTAGTCGCTTTCCAGCCCGCGCGGCAGGTGGGTGCCGCGGAAGATGCCGCTGGCCGTGGTGGTGCGCGACAGCGCGTCGGCCGCCAGGATCACCGCCGCGCCGGTCCAGGTGGACCGCTCCACCGGCCACCGTTTGCCGTCGGCATAGACCAGGCCCGTCCAGTAGGAGCCGTCGTCGTCACGCAGGTGCTGCATGGCGCTGAACTGTTCATGGGCGCGGACGGTATCGCCCATCCCGTCCAAAGCCAGCACCAACTCGCAGGTTTCGGCACCGGTCACCCAGGGTCGGTCGTCGACGCACCGGATGCCGAGGCCCGGGACCACGAAGTCGTCCCACCGCTCGGCGATGCGGGCGCTGGCCTGCGCACCACGCACGGCGCCGCCGAGCACCGGGTAGTACCACTCCATCGACCACCGGTCCTTGAGCACGAACAGGTCCTGGTGGTGGGCGATCGCGTGACCGAGTCGCCCGACCGCCACCTCCCATTCCGGCTGGGGCTCGTCGAGGTAGTCCGCCAGCGCCAGCGCGCAGCGGATGCTGTGGTGGATGCTCGCGCAACCGGTCAGCAACGCGTCGGGCTCCAGTCCCGATGCACTCCTGGCCCAGGAGATCTGACCGCCGTCGAGCTGCATGTCGATGACGAAGTCGATGGCCTTGCTCACCACCGGCCACATGGTCTCGGCGAACCGGCGATCCTGCGTGATCAGCACGTGATGCCAGACGCCGGTGGCGATGTAGGCGCAGAAGTTGCTGTCGCTGTTGGCATCTTCGATGACGCCGTTGCGGACCTGTAGCGGCCACGAGCCGTCAGCGCGCTGGTTGAACCGGCACCAATCGTACGCGGCGCGGGCCGGTTCGAGCAGGCCTGCCGCGCTCAGCGCCATCGCGTTCTCGACGTGGTCCCACGGATCGGTGTGGCCGCCGTCGAACCACGGGATGGCGCCGGAGGGTTCCTGGATTGCGGCGATCGACTCAGCGGTCTGTCGACACTGCGCGGGCGTAAAGACACCGCACACGCCGGGCACGTCGGCGAGATCATCCCGCAGCAACAGCGACCCCCGGCTTCCTGAAGTACATCGCCACGCTCTTACCGATCAGCGGGTTGAGTACCGACTCCGCGGTGCGGGTGAGCCACGGCTGGCTGACCATGTCCCAGACCAGCAGCCGGTGATACCCCGCGACCGCCGGATGATCCGAGTTTTCAGTTCCCACGGCGCATTTCAGCCACCAGAACGGAGAGTGCAGCGCGTGGGCGTGGTGGGTGTGGGTGTGCTTCAGGCCGTGGGTCAGCACCTTGTCGCGCAGCCTGTCGGCATGGTAGATCCGCACGTGGCCGCCCTCGTTGGCGTGGTACTCGTCGGACAGCACCCAGCAGATCTTCTCGGGCAGCCAGCGCGGCACCGTGACCGCCAGCGTGCCACCGGGAGCCAGTACCCGCACCAGTTCGGCGATCGCGCGGTCGTCCTCGGGGACGTGTTCGAGGATCTCCGAGGCGATCACGCAGTCGAAAGTGCCGTCACCGTAAGGTAAGTCAAGAGCATCACCCTTGACGGCCTCAGCCTTGGCCGCGGCCGGAACCTCGCCCTGCTCGCGCATCGCGGTCAGGATTTCGTCGACGTCGTTGAGGTCGGATGCGCTCTGGTCGAACGCGATGACGTGAGCACCGCGTCGATACGCCTCGAAGCTGTGCCGCCCCGCACCACATCCGACGTCGATCACCTTGGTGCCCGCACCGACACCGAGCCGGTCGAAGTCGACGGTCAACATGCGCTGACCCGCTCACACGCCCGCTCGTAGACCGCAACCGTCTGCGCCGCAACCGATTCCCAGCTGAACACCTCCAGCGCGCGGCGCCGGCCCGCGGCGCCGAGCCGGCACAGTTCCTGCGGTGAGTCCAGCAGCTCGCCGAGCACCTTGGTCAGCTCGTCGACGTCGGCGGGCTGCACCAGCCTGGCGCACTCACCGTCGGCGCCGACCACTTCCGGCAGCGCGCCGGCACGGCTGGCCACGATCGGGGTGCCGCTGGCCATCGCCTCTACCGCCGGTAGTGAGAAACCCTCGTAAAGCGAAGGGATACAAGCGACGTCGGCCGATGCCAGCAGGTCGGCGAGCTCCGCGTCGGACAGCCCGCTCGAGCTGTGCACGATATCGGAGATGCCCAACTCGGCGATCAGCTTCTCGGTGGGCCCGTTCGGCTCGAGCTTGGCGACCAGCTGAAGCTCGAGGTCGCGCTCGACGCGCAGCCGCGCGATCGCGTGCAGCAGGTGGCTGACGCCCTTGAGCGGCACGTCGGCGCTGGCGATCGCGATGATGCGGTTGCGGACCCGGTGCTGGGCCGGTTTGAACATCTCGGTGTCCACACCGAGCGGTACTACGTGCAGTTGGCTCGGAGCGACCCCGAAGTCCTCGGCGATGTCAGCCGCCGACGTCGATGACACGGTCAGGATCTCGGGGATCTCGCGGGCCACCTGCTTCTGCATCTCGGCGAAGCCATACCAGCGGCGCACCAACGGCTTACGCCACCACTTCGCGGCCGCCACGTCGAGCACCTGGTCGCGGGTGATCGGGTGATGCACCGTGGCCACCACCGGAAGACCTATCTCGGCGATCTTGCGCAGCCCGGTGCCGAGGCACTGGTTGTCGTGCACGACGTCGAAGTCCGCCAGGCGCTCGGCGAGGATCCGCGCGGCGCGCAGGCTGAACGTGCGCGGTTCCGGAAAGCCGGCCGTCCACGTCGTCAACAACTCGAGCAGATCGATTCGGGTCTTGATCTCGTTGGGCCACGGGATGCGAAACGGATCGGGCTCGCGATACAGATCCAGGCTGGGCACCTTGGTCAGCCGGACCCGCGGATCGAGCCCATCGGGGTAGGGCTGACCGGAGAACAGTTCGACATCGTGGCCCAACTCGGCCAGGCCGCGGCTGAGATAGCGGACGTAGACCCCCTGTCCGCCACAGTGGGTCTTGCTCCGGTACGACAACAAAGCGATGCGCATGCTCAACTCACGACAATGCGCTGCAGCGGAAAAATCCGAGGTCGGCGGCCAGGACAGAACGTGTCACGCAACAACTCCGAACCCTCTGGACATGTGTCCAGACTATAGTTTGACGGGCTATGGGACGCAAAGCGGCCGCACTGCCTTGACTACCACAGTCGTCGGAGACGGCGCTTCCGGCCTCTCGGTTCCGCCCCCCGCCGACGGGGTATCCGCCGACCATGAGCAGGCATATCGAGGCCACCTTCCAGATCGGCAGCTGGGACGAGACACCGTTCGAAGACGGCGACGACGCCACCAAACTCACCGAGGCGCTAGTGGCCAAGCGCTACGAGGGCGACATCAAGGGCACGTCGACCACCAAGTGGCTGCTGGCCTACGCGCCGGACAAGTCGGCGCTCTACGTCGGCATCGAACACCTCACGGGCACCGTGGGCGGCCGCACCGATCCGAACGGTTCGATCACGCTGGACCTCGACGGCCTCGACACCGCTATCGCGCCGCTACGACCTGGGTGACCACGTCGGACACCTGCTGGAACCCGGCCACAGGGCCTGACCGCATTGACCCTGTGACCGCGAGTGTGGGCTCGTGTCACGCAAACCGGCGCGATCGCGTGCGGGTAACCCACGTTCGCGCCCACAAGAGGCGGCTCACCTGCACAGCAGCGTCGCGCCGGCAGAATGCGGAACTCGGTGCCTCGCCAGGCCCTTAAGATTGGCTGCGTGTTATCGGCCCATCGGCTTGACGTGAGACTTCGTGCCGACCAGACAGCTCCGTGGTGTTTGCTGTGGTTCCGCCGGCGCACGGCGGGAGGTCGGTAAGCGCATGCGCCGCATCGCTGCGCTGTTGGCCGCGCTGCTGTTGGCGTTCATCAGCGCACCTGTCGCAGGTGCGCTCGAACCGCCGACGATCGACCCCTCGGCCGTCCCGCCCGACGAGACCGGCCCCGACCAGCCCACCGAACAGCGCAGCGCGTGTGCGGCGCCCGCGGTGTTTCCCGACTCCAACTTCGCTGATAAGCCGTGGGCAAATGACTATCTGCGGCTTGAAGAAGCGCGGAAGTTCGCGACGGGAGCGGGCATCACCGTCGCGGTGATCGACACCGGCGTGAACGGCTCACCGCGGGTGCCCGCCGAACCCGGCGGCGACTTCGTCGACCCGGCCGGCAACGGCATGTCGGACTGTGACGCGCACGGCACGCTCACCGCGTCGATCATCGCGGGCAGGCCCGCACCCACCGACGGGTTCATCGGCGTGGCCCCGGACGCCCGCATCCTCTCGCTGCGCCAGACCTCGGCGGCGTTTCAGCCGGTCGGGTCGCGCACCGACCCCAACGACCCCAACACCACGCAGACCGCGGGATCCCTGCGCAGCCTGGCCCGCGCCGTCGTCCACGCCGCCAACCTCGGCGCGCAGGTCATCAACATCAGCGAGGCCGCCTGCTACAAAGTCACCCGCCCGATCGACGAGACCAGCCTCGGCGCGGCGATCAACTACGCGGTCCACGTGAAGAACACCGTCCTCATCGTCGCCGCAGGCAACACCGGCCAGGATTGCACGCAGAACCCGCCACCGGATCCGGCGCTACCGAACGATCCGCGCGGGTGGGAGCAGGTGCAGACCGTCGTCAGCCCGGCCTGGTACGCGCCGCTGGTGCTGACGGTCGGCGGCATCGCCCAGAACGGACAGCCCAGCACCTTCACGATGTCGGGACCGTGGCTGGGAGCCGCCGCGCCCGCCGAGAACCTGATCGCGCTGGGCTATGACGGCAACCCGGTCAACGCCCTGCACGGCGACGAGGGCCTGATCCCGATCAGCGGCACCTCGTTCGCGGCCGCCTACGTCTCGGGTCTGGCGGCGCTGCTCAAACAGCGCTTCCCCGACCTGACACCCGCCCAGATCATCAACCGCATCACCGCGACTGCACGGCATCCGGGCGGTGGGGTCGACAACTACGTCGGCGCGGGCGTCATCGACCCGGTGGCGGCGCTGACGTGGGACGTACCCGCCGGGCCCGAACGGGCCCCCTACAAGGTCAAAGAGATTCCGCCGCCCGTGCACATCCCGCCGCCGGACCGCGGGCCGATCACAACGGTCGTCGTCATCGGCACGGGGCTGGCGTTGGCGCTCGGGCTCGGCGCGCTGGCCCGACGCGCGCTGAGGCGTCAATGAACAAGATCCGTGCCCTGTTCGGGCTGCGCGTGACGACCGGCCACACCGCCTGGGCGGCGGTCCTGGCACCGGCCGCCATCGTGGCGTTCGCCCAACTCGACCTGCTCTGGTTGGGGATCACGCTTGCGGTGCTCATCGCTCTTGCCGCGATGGTGACGATCCGCGGCCGGCGGGTCACCGGTTGGGCGGCTGCGGTGTTCGCGTGGCGGCGCAGGCACCGCAACGTTCCCGAGCGGCCCTCCGAACCGGCCGTCGGCGCGACGGTGATGCCCGGCGATCACGTGGCGGTGCGCTGGCAGGACGAGCGGCTGACGTCGGCCATCGAACTGGTACCGCGGCCGTTCACGCCGACGGTGATCGTCAACGGCGAGGCCTACACCGACGACGTGGTCGACACGATGCTCGTCGAACGGCTGCTGGCCGCGCACTGCCCGGATCTGGAAGCCGACGTGGTGTCCGCGGGTTACCGGGTGGGTAAGACGGCGCCGACGGCGCTGGTGTCGCTCTACGAGCAGGTGGTCGGGCCGTACCCGGCGCCGGCCAACCGGCGCACCTGGATCGTGCTGCGCGCAGACCCGGAACACACCCGCAGATCCGCGCAGCGCCGCGAGGCCGGCGTGGCCGGGCTGGCGCGTTACCTGGTGGCCTCGGCCACCCGCATCGCAGACCAGTTGGCCAGCAATGGAATCGACGCCCGCGTGATCCGCAGCTTCGACGCATACGACCACGCGACCGAGATCAGCTTCGAACGCGAAACGTGGTCGGCGATCAAGGGACGCAGCACGTTCACCGCCGCCTACAGCGCGCCGGGCGGCCCCGACGTGTGGTGGCCGGCGCGCGCCGATCACACGATCACCCGGGTGCGGGTGCGACCGGGAGCGGCGCCGACGACGACAGTGCTGTTGACGACGCTGGCTAATCCGACTACGCCGCGCGGTTTTTCGTGCTTGTTCGGTGGCCAGCGGGCCGCGTACCACGGCATCAGCCCGGTCACCGACCGCCACTACGAGCTGCCGATCGGCTCGGCGGGGGTGCTGGTCGGGGAGACCGCCGACCGCTACCCGGTGTACATGCCGTTCGATGACGTCGACGCCAGCATCAACCTGGGTGATGCGCGGCTGTTCACCCAGTTCATCGTGCGCTCGGCCGCGGCGGGCGGCGTCGTCACGCTGCTGCCGCAGTTCGGTGAGTTCGCGGGGTTCGTCAACGGCCGCATCGGCGAGGTGGCCAAGGTGGCATGGCCGAACGCGACCACCTATCTCGGGCCGCATGCCGGTGTCGGCCGAGTGGTGTTGCGCGACACCTTTATCGGCACTCCCCGGCATCGCCAGCTGCCGATCCGGTTGATCAACCCGCGTGAGGAAAGCCGCTATCAGATGGTGCTGGAGGGCTGACCATGAGCAGCGAAGTGCGTGTCGACCCGGTGAAGCTGGCGGCGCAGGCGTCCGCCATGCGGTCGATCACCTGGCAGACGCCGGAGGTGGCGCCCATCCCCGCTGACGCGCTGCCGTTCGCCAGGGACGCGGTCGACCGGCTCAACGAAACCGCAAGGGTGCTCACCGAATACCAGAAGTGGGCCGAGGCCGAGAACCTGCGTATCGCCGAGATCCTCGACAACGCGGCCAAGGCGTACCGCGAGATCGACGAAAGCTACAAGGACCAGCTCGACGACCCCGGCCGCGCGGAGGCCATCGCCAACATCGCGCTGCCCGCCCCGTCGACCGCGATGCCCGCGCTGCCCGCCGCAACGCCAGGGCCGGCGTCGCTTCGCGCCGACGAATACAGTCCCGTGCCGCAGACCCATGCCCTGCTCAACGGAGGCGATCACGGAAACTCGTTGCAGGTGGCCGAGGTTCAGTGGGGGCTGGCCGGCACCTTCGCCGAGGGCCATGCCGCGCCGAAGAACATCACCGATTGGGAAGGGGAAGCCGCCGACGCCGCACACGCCAGGATGAACGCGTTCAGTTCGTGGCTGCACGACCTGGCCGGCGCGTGGCGAAAGCTGGCGATGGCCGCCGCCAAGGTCCAGGCGTCGCATCTGAACGCCAACACGCAGCACATTCCCGTCTATGCCCGTTACGTGGCGCTGGAGGCGTCGTTGGCGCAGGCGGGCGCGGGCACGGATGTCTCCGCGGCCGTCGAGGAGATGAAGGAGCTTCAGCGCCAGTCTGACGAGATACGCGCGGAGTATGCGAGGAACGCCTCGTTCGATGCGGTGCGCGTTGACAATCCTCCGAATTCCGGATCCGGCGCGGGTACGTCCGGGGGCGGTGGCGCGGGTGGTCAGCCCAGCGGTGACCCGGCTGCGATGGCGGAGCGGATGGGTGAGTCGCTCGCAGCACCGAGTCCCGCTGCCGGCGGTAAGCCCGGCGGGGCGCCCACAGGTGGCGGTGCACCCTCGGGTGGCGGGTCGCCGTCCGGCGGCGGTGCGCCCGGTGGTGCGCCCAGTAGCACACCCGGCGGGGCGTCGACGGGTGCGCCGCCGCGTCACACCGACCCGAGCCTGCGACCGGCCGCGGCCGCCGGTGGTGGATCCGCAGGTGGCGGTGGCGCAGGCGGAGGCGGCGGAGCCAAAGGGGCGGGCTCGCAACCCCTGTCGCCTGCGGTGACCGCCGAGACGGTGGCGCCGGCCCCGGTGCCGACGTCGGCGTCGGGCGCGGCGCCCGGTCCCTCGACGACCGGCATGATGGCAGGCGGCGGGATGGGCATGGCGCCCATGCACGGTGCCGCCGGTGCGGGGCAGGGTAAGGAGAAGCGGCGCAACCCGGCGCTGGCACCCGATGAGGACCTCTACACCGAGGATCGACCCTGGACGGAGGGGGTCATCGGGAACCGTCGACGCAGGGAGAGTAAGGAAGACCAGTGACCGACGAGATGCATCCGCAGGTCGCCGTTGTTTTGCAGCAGGCGCAGCAGTTGCAGTCGATCATGGATGAGCAGCTTCACAAGATGAACAGCCAAACCTTCACCGCCGCCGACGAATCCGGCACCGTCGAGGTGACTCTGGACGGCCACCACCAGCTGAAGGCGGCGTCCATCGCCGAAGGCACGATGCGGTTGGGCGTCGAGGAACTCCAGCAGCGGCTCAACGAGGCGTTGCGTAACGCCTCGGCCGCCGCCAGCACCGCCATCGAAGCCGATCGCGAGCGGATCGATGCCGCGGTCGCCGAGATCACCGATCCGCAGTTGTAACCCCTTAGCGCACACCCTCTTTGGCGTAGACCACGCGCAGCAAGTGGGCTACCTCCGGGCCCATCACGGTTTCGGTCAACTCGCAGAACGTCGCGACGAACTGCGGCCCGTGCGGCGCAAGGTCGTCGCACAGATGGTGTGCGATCTCGTGCAGCACCACGAGTTCGCGCAGGGCCCAACCGCTGCCACGCTGAGGCACGGCGATGACCGCCGCGTCGTCACTGCGTTCATAGTGCGCGGCGGACACTCCTCGTCGCGCACGAACCGTCAACGGCAACGCCCCCGGCCAGCGTCGGCGCACCGCCGGCATGGCCAACACGTCGTCGATGTAGCGCTGCACCGCAGGCACCGAAGCGAACCGTCCCTCCGGCGGCAGGGTCAACTGGGTGCCGAAGAACTCCACCACCGGGTTGCCGCGCTCACTGGCCCGGTCGAACAGCGTGCGCACGAAATCCTCTGCGGCATAGACCTTGGCACGTTGAAAGTCCCGCGAAGTCACCTCTCCAGCACCGAGCGCGCACCCGCGAGCTCGGGGCCGGCGCCCAGCCGCGCCCGCTTGCCCGCGCGGTCACCGGCGCGTCGCGCTGCCGACGAGTATCCCGCCGTCGCGCTGGTGGGCCGCCAGGTTCCCCGGGCCTCGGAGGTCTCCCGGTAGAAGTCCCTGAGCTTGATGTCCTTGTCCCGCAACGCCAGCGCTGTACCCGCTCGGCTGTCGCGGCTGTTGGTGGCCTCCCGACGGGCCTCTTCGCGGGCCAGCGCCAGCCGCTGGCCGATGCGGGCGCCGAACGCCAGCTGGAAGTTGATCCGCGCGGTGATCGTGGGTGTCGGACGGTGCGCGCCAGAGGAGATGTAGGCCTGCGACGCCTTGACCATCTGCATCACCAGGCTGGCGTAGAGGGCGTGGCTGGCGTCGATGTCCTCGGCGAAACCGTAGGCGTGCACAAACGTCGAGTTCGACGCGACATCACATTTCACGTCGTTGGCGTCGGCGATCACCGTGAACAGCTGCACGTAGGTGCGCAGGCCGCGGGTGCCGGCGTTGCCGATGGTGATCGTGCGCTGCACCGGTGTCTGCGCCTTGGTGCGGTGCTCGGTATGCGAGCGCGCCACCGCCAGGTCGATCGACGTCGCGGTCGCCAACCGTTGCGCGGCGGCCATGAACGCGTCGGCTTCGTGCGGGTTGTCGGTGCCCTCGGCCTGGCGCAGCAGCGCGGCGATGCGGGCCAGCATCTTGTCGTCTGTCATGCCTCGACTCCCGCTCGCTCCGGTCCTCGCTCGTGTCTCGCTGCGATCCGCACTCGCGGTCGTCTTCGGGTGCTCATGGGCCAAATCTAGGTCGAGTTGCCGACAAAGCCATCCAGCGCATCCACAACCTGTGGAGAAAGCGGCTCCTGGTTGGCGTAGTTGGCCACGTTGTCGCTGGCGTCGTCGCGCAGCACGTGGTTGACCCCGGTGAGTTCCACGACGGTCAGCGCGGTGTGGGCGAGCGCATCGACGAGCGGTTTCACGTCGTCGCACCTGGCCTGACCGTCGGCGTCCGAACACGTCAGCAGCACCCGGGTGTCCGCGGGCACCTGCGCGGCCAGCGCCACCGGATCGATCTTGTCGGCCTCGACGACGGCTCTGACGTTGCCCGCGTTGAGCAGCGCGCCGAGGCCTTCGGGCAGGTTGTCCGGCGCGGTGCCGGTGGAGCGGACCTGGTCGACGGCGGCCAGCCACGCCTGCAGCGCAGCCGGGTCGCCGTTGGCGCGCACCCGGTTGGTGATCATTTCGAGGTAGCGGCCGGGCAGCGGTTGGAAGAGGCCGAGCGCACCGATCCTCGGCGCGTCCGCGCCGGTGTCGCCGGCCAGCGACATCGCGTGCACGGTGCCCTCGCCCAGCGCATAGACCGAGATGCGGTCCGCGTCGGTGCCGGGTTGGGCCGCCAGGTACCGCACCGCGGCCTTGGCGCCGGAGGTGTAGACGGCGCTGACGACGTCGGTGGGGCGCTGCGCGTACGGGCCGAGGCCGGTCCTGCCGGTGCCGATCTTGTCGTAGCGCAGGCTGGCCACACCGCGTTCGGACAACAGTTCGGCGAGCTGACGCATGTTGCCCACCGGTCCGGCGACCGCGTTGTCACCGTTGCGGTCGGTGTTGCCGCTCTCCGAGATCAACAGCGCGGCCGGCCCCGGTGCGGCGTCGGGCCGGTGCCGGTAGGTGCCGTGGATGGTCAACCCGTCGTCGACGAAGCTGACGTCCTCGTCGACCCAACGGTCCTCGTCGTCCTTGCCGCAGCCGACCAACATCAGCGCCACCGAAAGCAGAACGGTGAGAACAGCTTTCAAAGCTTGGCCTCGATCCACGCGGTGACGTCGTCGAGCACCAGCGCGCGTTCGGGCTCGTTGAACACCTCGTGGTAGAGCTCGGGATAGACCTTGAGGTGGGCGTCGGTGGAGGCGACACACTCGAGCAGGCGACGGCTGCCCTCGACCGGGATCAGCTTGTCGTGCTCGCCGTGCACGATCAGCAGCGGCGCGGTCAGCTTCGCGGCGCGCTGCGGCATGGTCTCACCGACCTTCAGCAGCGCCTTGGCGATACCGGCGGGCAGCTTGCCGTGGTGTACCAGCGGATCAGCCAGGTAGGCCGCCACCACTTCGGGGTCGCGGGACACCGCCTCGGTCTCGAGTTGTTCGACCGGCAGACCCGGCAGGACGGCGCCGACGATCTTGGCCACCGCGATCATCGCCGACGACACCGCGTCCTGCGCGTACACCGCGGGTCCGGACAGCACCATCGCGGTGTATTCGTCGCGGTGCTCGGTGCCGTAGGCGAACACGACCCCGCCGCCCATGCTGTGGCCGAGCACCACCCGGTTGAGGTCGGGGTGCTCGCGGGCCGCGATGCCGACCAGGGTGCCGAAGTCGGCGGTGTACTCGCCGATGTTGCGTAGATAGACGCGTTTGCCCCCGGAGCGGCCGTGCCCGCGCAGGTCCAGCGCGTAGGTGAGCAGTCCGGCCTCGCCGAAGCGCTGGGCGACATGGTCGTAGCGGCGCGCATGCTCGGCGTATCCGTGGCAGATCAGCACCACACCGCGGGGTTCACGGTCGGGGGTCCATACGTCGTAGACGATGCGGACATCGCGGACACCGTCGAAGCTGCGTTCGCTGCGGGTTGTGACCATCCCCGTGAGACTAGCTGTCGCACCTTCACATGTCGGAGTCGGCGATTAAGCTCGGCTGGGTGACCGTTCTGGCCCACGACCTAGAGGGCAGCAGCGCCGAGGACGCCTTTCTCGCCGATGCCCAGCAGTACCGCCGCGAGCTGCTCGCACATTGCTATCGAATGACCGGATCCGTGCACGACGCCGAGGATCTGGTGCAGGAGACCTATCTGCGTGCGTGGAAGTCCTACAAGGGTTTCCAGGGCAAATCGTCGGTACGCACCTGGCTGTACCGCATCGCCACCAACACGTGTCTGACCGCGCTGGAAGGCCGGTCCCGCCGGCCGTTGCCCACCGGGCTGGGCGCGCCCAGTTCGGACCCGGTCGACGACATCGTCGCGCGCGAAGAGGTGCCGTGGCTGGAACCGTTCCCCGACGACGCCTCCGACCCGTCGAACATCGTCGGCTCGCGCGAGTCGGTGCGGTTGGCGTTCGTCGCGGCGCTGCAACACCTCTCGCCGCGGCAACGCGCGGTGCTGGTGTTGCGTGAGGTTCTGCAGTGGCGGGCCGCGGAGGTGGCCGACGCGATCGGCGCCTCGACCGCCGCGGTCAACAGCCTGCTGCAGCGGGCCCGTGCGCAACTCGATGCCGTCGGCCCCAGCGAAGACGACGTGCTGGTGGCCCCGGAGTCGCCGGAGGTTCAGGACCTGTTGAGCCGCTACATCGCGGCGTTCGAGAGCTACGACATCGACAAGCTGGTCGAGTTGTTCACCGCCGACGCGGTGTGGGAGATGCCGCCGTTCGACGGCTGGTATCAGGGCCCGCGGGAGATCGTGCTGCTGTCCAAGACGCACTGCCCCGCCGACGGCCCCGGGGATATGCGGTTCATCCGCACCACCGCCAACGGCCAGCCCGCCGCCGCGCTGTACCTGCTCAACCGGGAGACCGGTGTGCACGAGCCCCTTCAGCTGCATGTGCTCGACATCGGCACCGACGGCATCACGCACGTCGTCGCGTTTCACGCGTCGACGTTCGAGAAGTGGGGCCTCCCCGCCACCCTCTAGGCGCCGAGTGTCGGGTTGTCCGACGCTGACGGCGCTTCAGCGTCGGACAACCCAGCACTCGGCGACCCTCACGGCTGCAGGCGCACGTCGAGGTTGATCTGGTCATGGTCCGGCCAGCCCGCCGCCCGCAACGCATCGCGCACCCGCCCGAGGAACACCGCGGGCCGGTAACGCCAGATGTCGCGGCTGAGGCGGATGATGACCCAGCCCTCGGCCTCCAGGTCGGCGATCCGCTCGATGGTGCGGGCGTGGTCAGCCGCGGTAGCCCAGTGTTGCGGGCCGTCGTATTCAACCCCGACTTTCCAATTGGGCCACCCCATGTCGACACGTCCGATCAGATACCCGAACGGGTCGCACACCAGGATCTGGGTTCGCGGTCGGGGAAAGCCCGCTTTGACCAGCAGCAGTCGAGTCCTTGTCTCCTGCGGGGATTCGGCACCACCGTCCATGAGGTCGAGTGCCTTTCGCAGTTGGCTGAGACCCCGAGCACCACGATGTCGGGCGAGCAGCCCGCGCACGTCGTTGGGTTTCACACCGGTCTTGTGCGCGAGGGCGTCGAGCCGGACAACCGCCTCGGTGAGCGTGTCACGGCGACCGAGGTCGTAGGCGGTTCGGGCCGGGCTGGTCGCCGGTATCCCGCGGACGACGCAAGTCTCATCGTCATGGAGGTGATCGCGGCGGATGATGATCCCGTCTACGCTGCCGGCGGTCGACCGGACCAACTCCGCGGGCAGCGCGGCATCGATCCATTTCGATCCATGTAGCGCGGACGCCGATAGACCAGCGACGGTGGCGTCACGTCGCGCCCATAGCCAGGCGGCCACGGCGCGGGTACGAGCCGTCAGCTCGACATCCTTCGGAAGGTAAACGTTCCGATAGATCATGTTGTGCTGGCTGCGCAATTTCCGCTCTGTCGCGATACCTGCTGTTCTGGCCTCCGTCCCGAGGAACGGCCAGTCTTTGTCCCCCATGCGTTGACGCTCGCACATCAGCAGTCGAGTGTCGGCTCGTCGGACGCAGGCTGTGGACAACCCTCGGACAATGCGACACTCGACAATTAGGGGAAGCGCGGATAAACCCAGGCCAGCGGGTTAGTTGACACGTGTTCTGGAACCTGTTCTATAGTCAGCCCCCATGAAGACCAAGGGCGCTCTGCTGTGGGAGCTGAACTCGCCGTTTCGGATCGACGAGATCGAGATCGGCGACCCCGTGGACGACGAGGTGCAGATCCGCGTGCACGCCGCGGGCATGTGCCACTCCGACTACCACCTGACCACCGGCGCCACCCCTATCGGCCTGCCTGCGCTCGGCGGGCACGAGGGCGCGGGTGTCGTGACCAAGGTCGGCCGCAACGTCGCTGGCATCGAGGAGGGTGACCACGTCATCCTCGCGTTCATCCCCGCCTGCGGCGAGTGCGCACCGTGCCTCAAGGGCCATCGCTCGCTGTGTGACCGCGGCGCCGTACTGCTCGGCGGTAAGGCCATCGCCGACGGCACCGGCCGGGTCCACGCCGGCGGCACCGAGGTGTCCCCGATGAACCTGCTCGGCACGTTCGCCCCGTACATGACCGTGCACAAGGACTCCGTCGTCAAAATCGACAAGGACGTGCCGTTCGAGACCGCGGCGATCATGGGTTGCGCGGTGCCGACCGGGTTCGGTTCGGCCACCAACGTCGCCGAAGTCGCACCGGGTGAGACGGTCGTCATCGTCGGCGTCGGCGGCATCGGCATGAGCGCCTTGCAGGGTGCGGTCATCTCGGGGGCACGCAACGTGGTGGCGATCGACCCCAACGAGTGGAAGCGCGATCAGGCCATCAAGTTCGGCGCCACCCACGTCTACCCGTCGATGGCCGAGGCGATCGCCCCGCTGATCGACCTCACCCACGGCGTCATGGCCGACAAGACCATCATCGCCGTCGGGGATATGAAGGGCTCCTACATCGAAGAGGCGCTGACGCTGACCACCAAGACCGGCACCTGCGTCGTGACGGGCATGGGCTCGATGATGGACGTCGATGTCAAGCTCAACCTGTTTTTGTTCACGATGTTGCAGAAGACGTTGAAGGGCAACATCTTCGGTGGCGGCAGCAGCCACATCGAGACGCCGAAGCTGGTCGGGCTCTACAAGGCGGGTCTGCTGAATATCGACGACATGATCACCCGGACCTACCGCCTCGAGGACATCAACCAGGGCTATGCGGACATGCTCGAGGGCCGCAATATCCGCGGCGTCATCACATTCGACGACTCGGATTGGTAGCTAGTCTGGTGGGATGACCGCCAGCGTCGAGATCCGCCGCGCGCACGACCGTGGGCTCACCACCACGCACTGGTTGACGTCGCGGCACTCGTTCTCGTTCGGCGACTTCTATGATCCGGCCAACACGCACCACGGTGTGCTGCTGGTGAACAACGACGATGTCGTCGCACCGGGCGGCGGCTTCGACAGCCACGCGCACCGTGACATGGAGATCGTCACCTGGGTGTTGGACGGCCTTCTGGCACATGAGGATTCGATGGGCAACTCGGGTGTCATCCGCCCGGGGTTGGCGCAGCGGATGTCGGCGGGCACCGGTGTGCAGCACTCGGAGATGAATGGATCATCCACGCAGCCCGTGCATTTCATTCAGATGTGGGTGACACCCGACCGCTCCGGCATCGATCCCAGCTACCAGCAGCAGGAGGTTGCGTTGTCCGGCGAACTCACCCCGATCGCCTCGGCTATGCACGACGGCGCCGCGGTGAGCATCCACAACAACCGCGCCGCCCTGCACGGTGCCCGGATGCAGGCCGGCCACAGCGTCGAGATGCCCGACGCGCCGTACCTTCACCTGTTCGTCGCCCGCGGTGAGGTCACGCTCGAAGGAGCGGGCGCGCTGCAGGAAGGCGACGCCGTGCGGTTCACCGGGTCCGGCGGCCAACGCGTCACCGCGGCCGAACCGGCCGAGATCCTCGTCTGGGAGATGCATGCGGGTTTGGGTGTGGCCTAATCGAATCGGCGCCTGGCTCGGTGGCGTGGCGGTGTTGGCCGCATGCTCGACGAGCCCGGCACCGCCGACGCAACCGAGCACCCCGGAGCCGTCCGCGCCACCCGCGGCCGAGCTGGTACCTGTCGACGTCGAGGTCGACGCCGAAACAGCACAGCGGCCGTTCGACGAGCCGCGCCAGGCGCTGGTCCCCGACGGATGGACGCTGTCGGTGTGGGCCCGGGTTCCGCGGGCCAGGCTGGCGGCGTGGGCACCCGACGGCGCGCTGCTGGTGTCGGTTCCGAGCTCCGGGCAGGTGCTGCACCTGCGTTCCACCGAGTCTCGACCGGACCAGACGGTGCTGCTCGACGGGCTCGACCAGCCGCACGGGCTGGCGTTCGACGGTGACACGCTCTATGTCGCCGAAAGCGACCAGATCGACGCCTACGACTACGCGGAGGGGTCCGCGACCAACCGGCGCACCATCGCCGCGGACCTGCCCGACGCGGAAAGCCCCGACCTGCGCGGTACGTATGCGCACGCGCTCAAGAGCGTTGCCGTGGGCGCCGACGGCAACGTGTACTTCTCCATCGGGTCGACTGGCAACATCTCGGCCGAAGACCGCGAGGCCGACCCGCCGCGCGCGACGATCATGCGGGTCGCTCCCGGCGGTGGACCCGTCGAGACCTTCGCGACGGGCGTACGCAACGGGACCGGTCTGGCCGTCGCGCCGGACGGATCACTGTGGACGGCGGTCAACGGTCGCGACAACGTCGCCGACCCTGCGACCGGTGAAGTGGACCCCGCCTACGTCAATGACCATCCGCCCGAGCAGGTCGCCAGGCTGACCGAAAGGCGCGAGCTGGGTTGGCCGTACTGCAATTCCGACGGGGGTCCCGCCGACCTGCCGTTCATCCGCGATGCGCAAACCAACGCCGACGGAAGCAAACTCGACTGCGCGGCCCTGCCGCCGGTCGAGCAGAGCCTGGGCGCGCACGCGGCGCCGCTGGGAATGAGCTTCAGCGACGGCGTTCTGCCCGCACCGTATGACAGCGGCGCGCTGATCGGCGTGCACGGCTCATGGAACCGAGAACCGCCACAGCCCCCGGAGGTGGCGTTTTTCCCCTGGCGCGACGGCGGTTTGGGGAACAAGCAGACGCTGGTCGGCGGGCTTCAGGCAGCCGACGGCTCACGATGGGGCCGTCCGGTCGCCGCCGTAGCGGGACCGGACGGCGCGGTGTACATCACCGATGACTATGCGGATGCCGTCTATCGCCTGGCACCACCTGGACGTTGATCAGGTGCGCGGTGTGCCCGCACCCCGGCGTCCGGTGATCGCCACGTAGATCGCGATCAGGATGATCGCCACGACCAAGCCGATGACAAACGGAATCGGCGAGAACATCTTGTCTCCCGTGCCGAACGCCGCGTTGGAGATCCACGAGCCGAGCAGTGCGCCGACCGCGCCCAGCAGGACGGTGATCAGCACGCCGACATTTTGCTTACCCGGCAAGATGAGTCGCGCCAACGCGCCCAGAATGGCGCCGACGATGAGAGCAACGATGATCGTCCACATATCTGACTCCTTCGGTTGCGGCGCGGGTGCGCCGTCATAGGACAATGCCCGGCACAGAACCTTCCTAACCTCATTCGGGTCCGACAAGATCTATCGAACTCCTGGAAGCGCAGTTTCGAAACGCAATGGGCGATAACGCGATCAGATTGTGATGCGAATGTGACGCAAGTTGACTGTGTTTCGCATGTGATTACAGTTGTCATGTTGTAGGGCAATCCCGGAAGGGTCAACTGTGTCGACTCCATTGGCAAACGTTCGGCGATTCGCGGCCACCGCTGCGGCGCTGTTGCTGTGCGTTGCCTTGGCGACGACGGCCGGTGTGCCCACCGCACACGGCGCCAGCGCGCGCGAACTGCTGGCCAGCGCCATCGCCAACACCCGGGGGTCCTACCTGGTCTACAACTTCGGAAGCGGCCACCCGGCACCGATGGTCAACGCTGCCGGCCACGCCTACGAGATGAACAACGGCGGCCACCTGATGATCATCAAGGCCGCGTCGGGACGTCTGGCGCCCCGCCTGCTCGCCGACACCCACCGCGGCTATCAGGCGCGGTGTGAGCGCGATCCGCGGGCGCGCACCGGCGAAGGGCTGGTGCAGGCGTCGGAGATCTTCACGCCGCTGCAGGCATGGCAGGCACTCGGCCAACCCACGATCGCGATCAACGCCAACTTCTTCGACGTGCGCGGGCAGCGAGGGGGGTCGTGGAAGTCCACGGGCTGCAGTTCCCCGCTCGGCGCCTACGTCGACAACACCCGCGGCCTGGGCCGGACCAACACTGTGGTCACCGGCCGGATCGCGTATGCGGGTAAGCAGGGTCTGTCGGGCGGCAGTGAGCACTGGAAGGCGCTGTCCACGATGATCCTGCCCGTTGCGGGGCCGCCGTTCGTGGTGTCCCCGAAAAGCCCCGACGACTACGACGCCGCATCGCCGGTGATCGAGGACCTGGTCGAAAAGGGTGTCCGGTTCGTGGCGGTCGCGGGCATCGGCCTGCTGTCGCCTACAGATACCAGCCAGCTCAACGACGGTGGACCCAGCGCCGCCCGCACGGCCATCGCCTACGCCAAGGCTAAGGACGAGATGTACGTCTTCCAGGGCGGCAGCTACACACCGGACCAGATCCAGGATCTGTTCCGCGGTCTGGGCGGCGACAGCGCGATCCTGCTCGACGGCGGCGGGTCGTCGTCGATCGTGTTACGCCGCGACACTGGCGGCATGTGGGCGGGTACCGGCGTCCCGCGCGGGTCGTGTGACACCCGACAGGTGCTGTGCGACTCCCGTGAGCGCGCGTTGCCGAGCTGGCTGGCGTTCAACTAGCTCAAGCGGCAGCATCCGACGATCCGCCGTCGGATCCGTCCGAATCTGTTGAGCTGTCAGTCGATTCCGTGCCGGTGTCGGTCGTCGTCGACTCTTGGTCGTCGGACTCGTCCGCGTCGGAGGGTTCGTCGTCAGCGTCCGCGTCGTCGGGCTCCTCCTCGTCATACTCCAAGTCGTCGTCAAGCTCCTCGTCGACTTCTTCGTCTTCGGCGTCTTCCTCCGTCAGCTCTTCGTCGGCTTCTTCCTCGGATGCCTTTCCGGTCGGCTCGAAATCCGCATTTTCGAAATCCGCATCCTCGGAATCGGTTTCGTCGGACAGGGACTCGTCCACCTCGGTGGTCGACGACGTCAGCATCCGGGCGCCTTCGGACGCCGAGGCGGGCGCGTCGGCGGCCTGGGCGCTCTCCTGTCGCGGCAGCGCGGGCAGGTTCAGGTTTCCGACGATGTCACCGACGAGGTCTTCGAGCTGGCCGCCCAGATTGCCGAACGGCAAGGACCCCAACAGGTCTCCACCGGTGAGGTAGTCAATCAGGTTGAGGATCGCGTTCGGGGTGGCCGGTGTGGGATTGCCGCTGAGGAATTCCTTCTGGAATCCGCGGACCAGCAGGTTGACGATGTCGAACGGGACCTGCAGCGGGTTGATCCCCGATGGGAACGACAGGAACGGTGTCGGGACACCGCCCTCGGTCAACGTTCTGGTGTAGCTGCCGTCCGGGTTGCGGGCCACGTCGGTGTAGCCCAGGTTGTTGAGTGCCTGAACCGCCGGCGCGAGCGCGTTGGCGAACATGCCAACCGGGTTGACCGCCAACGCCCCGAACGTGGCGATGCTGATGATGTCGGAGAGCAGATACAACGGTTCGAGCAGCGGCTGCGTGGCCGACGGCAGTGTGGCGTAGAGGTTCAGCGCCAGCTTCCCGTCGACGAGGTTCTCCAACGCATCGTCGACCTGCCCGGTGAGCTGGTCGGTCACGGTGTCCAGCGTCAGCCCCCGAAGCATGTACGTCGGCAGCAGCCCGGCCAGCAGGTTGTTGGCGAGCGAGAAGGGGTTCGGCCAGGCGGCCAGGTCCGACAACGGGTGATACTGCACGCCGACGTCGATCAACACCGGGATGATGTTCGCGCCGCCGAGGGACAGCCCGAAGGGCAACTGCGCCAACCCACCGCTGCTGGTCACCTCGGTCTCCGGGTTGATCGTGTCGATGCCCAATAAACCGAACAGCGGGTAGAACCGCGCCAACGCCCCGCCGTTGGGGCGGGCGGGGTTGAGCAGAAGCAACATCGGCAGCACGGTGATGCTGCCCAGTAGCGGGTCGAGTCCGTCGTAGTTGGCTCCGCCGGGCTGGTTGGCCAGGTCGGCGAGCACATCATCGAAGCCCGTGGCGATGGCGAACGCGCCCATCCCGATGCCCACAGACACCGGGGCGCGCAGGTGCACGGCGTCGGGCAGGACGTCGCCCAGCAGGCCCTCGATGACGTTGCTCAACAGCGGGATCAACGGATTGCCCGGCAACGTTTCGGTGAGCTCGTCGAGCAATGTGGTGAGCAATCCGACCGCCCCGACTTCGAGGTAGTCGGTGCCGTTGATGTCGCCGGCGACCGAGTTCGGCAGCGCCGGCACCCAGCCGAGATCGGCACCGAGCAGCTTCAGCATCGTGAATACCGGGCCCGCGGTGACGACGTTCAGGCCGGGTATGTCGAGGTTGCCGAGGTTGAGCGGATCGCTGAGGTCCAGGCCGACCAGACCCAGCAGCCTCAGCAGGTCGGTGACGCCCTGCGCATCGGTGATCCCCAGGAGTTGCAGGACCGGAACAAGGACCGTGTCGGTGACGAGCCCCCCGACCAACTCCTCGAGCACGGGCGTCAGGTCGATGGGGATCTCACCGAGCACACCACCCAGAACGTTGTTCACCAGGAAGTTGGGGTCACCGAGCAGGCCCTCGATGAGGCTCTCCGGATCCTGGCCCGCTGCCCTGGCCAGCGCGGCCAGGTTGAAGTTCTCGACCACCGCGCGGGCGACGAAATCGACGACGGTTTGGGTGATGTCGTAACCGAAGGTGCCGAGCCCCGCTGTCACATCGGGGATCCGACCGGGTGCGGGCCACTGGTTGACGGCCGCGAGGAGCTCGGCGTCGACGTGGCGGACGTTCGCTGTCGCGGCGTTGACCTCGGGCGGCGGAGCCACGGTGATCAGCGCCGTCGCCGTCGCGGTTGCAGCACTGAAGGCGGAGGCCTTCCTAGCGAACTTCTTGGCGTTCTTACGGCGCGTGCGATGTCTGCCAGCCAATTGACCTGTCCTCTCGGCCCCCAGCTCCGTGTTGACCAGACCGTAGCATGCGCCGAAAGCTTCTGGCTAAAGAAGGTCAATGCTTGCTGTGGTGATTAGCGCCGGTTACCGGTATAGGGTCTTGAAACAGCAAATTGGTCAATAACGCGCTGTCAGCACAGCGACAGTGCGCTGTCGGCAGCACGAGCCACTTGTCGTGCGTAACCGCTACCGAAAATCACGACGTGAGCCAGCAACGCAAAGAGCTGGTGCAGTCCAAGCCGGTCGCGCCAGCCGTCGCGCAGCGGATGCCGCGACTGGTAGCCGTCGATCACCGCGTCGAAGAACGGACAGCCGAACAACTCGAGCGTCGCTACATCGGCCTCCCGATGCCCGCCGTGGGCGGCCGGATCGATGAGCACCACACCGTCTGGGGTCCACATCACGTTGCCGCTCCACAGATCGCCGTGCAACCGTGCCGGCGCATCGCCGTCCTCGAAATCACCGGCCTCACACCGTGCGATCACGGCGTCGACGGTTTGGTGCGTAGCCGCGTCGAGGCCCGCACCGGCGCGAGACGCCATCGGGCCCAGCCGCTCCCTGGCATAGAACCGTCCCCAGACGTCATGGGTGCTGAACGACATCGGTAGCGGATGGTGCAGCGGTCCGAAGTATCCCGGTCCTGCCCAACCGTGCGGGGCTGCGCCGAACCCGTCCGCACCGGCGTCGTGGGTGCTGATCAGACGGCGGCCGAACTCATACGCGGCAGCCGCGGACGGTGCGGTGGTCTGCAGGTGTTCCAGCGTGAGGCTGTCGTCGGTGTGGCCGAGCACCTGCGCGCACCGCACGCCGCCGGGTGCCGACGAAAGCCATTGCAGCCCTGCGGCTTCGCACGCAAAGAAGTCCGGCGGCGCCCCGGCGCGGTGTTTGACGAACTCCGGCATGCCTACGGCAGACCGAACATCCGCCGCTGCACGCGGTCGCGGAACCCGGTCGGCAGTCGCCCCATCAAGCCCACCTGGATTTTCGGGCCGAGACCGACCACGTACCGGGGGCGCGGCCGGCGTGCGGTGAGCGCCTGCTCGACGACGGCGGTCACCTTTGCCGAAGGCGCTGCGGTCCGCTGCGCGATCGGGATGATCTTCTTCATGCCCGCAATGTGTTTCGCATAGAGGTCACGGTGTTCGGCGGTGAGGTTCGCCTCGGTCTCGGACACCATGATGTCGGCGGTGCGCCACATGTCGGTGTCGGTCTGCGCGGGTTCGACCACGACCACGGGGATGTCCCACGGGGTCAACTCGACGCGTAGCGCGTCGGCGGCGGCCTCCAGCGCGAACTTGCTCGCCGAGTACGCGCCCATCAGCGGCATCGACATGCGGCCGTTGACGCTGGAGATGAACACAATCCGGCCCCGCGACTCCCGCAGCCTCGGCAGCACCTCCTGGGTCACCGCGACCTGTCCGATAACATTGACTTCCAACTGTTTTCGCCAGTCGGCAATCGGTATGGTCTCCACCGCGCCCGCGACGACGATGCCGGCGTTGTTCACCACCGCGTCGAGGCGGGCCGGCAGCGAGGTCGCCAATGCGTCGATGTGCTCAGCGTCGGTGACGTCGAGGATGACTGCCGATATGCGCTGCGGGTTGACCGCGGTCACCGCGTCCGCGTCGGTTTGGCTTCGGACGCCCGCGATTACGTCCCAGCCGCGCGCGGCCAGGTGTTCGGTGATCGCCCTGCCGATTCCTCGGGAGGCGCCGGTGACCAGTACGGAAGGCATGTCTTCTCCTCAGGCGGCTGGCAGCAGCAGTTGTCACACTACGGCGTGGGTCAGCCCGCGGACTACCCCGCCGAATGCCGGGGGCCGAACCAGAAGATCGCGGCGCCGGCCGCGATGAACGCCGCGGCCAGCGCGATGACGGGAGCGACCGTGACCCGGGTCAGCGTCGCACCCACTACCGCGCCCCCGCACATCGTGAAAACCACGCCGTAACGCAGCTTTTCCCGTTCGCCGGTGCCGCCGGCCAACCGGCTGTCGAAGCCCAGCCCGGAGATGGTCGATGTCAGCACGGTGGTGGACAGCTCCTGCACGCCGAACTGGCGCGCGGTCACGTTCTGGATGCCGAACACGACGGCCAGTCCGGCGATCAGGATGAGCTTGGTGTCGTTCTCGTAGTCGAGCACACCCGCGCCGGCCAGGATCGCAAGCACCATCAGCGTCACCACTTCCACGCCGAGGGTGATGCCCAGCCAGCGGCGAACCTCGGCGTCGAGGTGTCGGGCGAACCGGCCGCCGATGACCGCGCCCGCCACGAAGGCGACAAACGCGACCAGCGCGGCGGTCATGTCCACACCGGAGTCCGGCACGAACCAGAAGCCGAGGAAGATGACGTTGCCCGTCATGTTGGCGACGAAGACATGTCCCAGCACCAGCACGCTGACCGCGTCGACCAGCCCGGTCGCGAACGTGAGCAGAAAAAGCGCGACGTAGGTCAGCCGCTGCGAGACAGGCGATTGAACGGCCACGAAGGTGGTTTCGGTGCTACAGCTGTGGCGTGAGGTCCAGTGACGTCACCGTGGACATGCGGGTGATCAACCATTCCGCGTCTTCACGCTCCATCGTCAACCGATACGAGAGGTAGCGCAGCGACGGGATGTTCTTGGTGATAGGGCTGGTGGCAACCGAGTTGGTGTAGACGACCGCGGTCGCCTCGGTGGGCGTCAGCGATTCCACTGCCGCGCCCATCACCTCGGTGGTGTTGGAGACCTGCGCCTGCTTGTTGGGTGCGACGATCGCGTCGATGTACTTGCGGTATTCGTATTCGAAGTCGCCGCCGAGGTACGTCGCGGACCGGTCCGGAAGGCTCTCCATGTCTTCGGGCGTGTAGGTCCACAGCGTGGTAATCGCGTCGGCGGCGGTGCGCGCCACGTCGAGTTTGATCTGCACGGTCGCCCGTTCGGAGAGGTACGGCTGCACCATCGCGGCGGCGAAGCCGGCGGCGCCGACGAACAGCACCGCGGCGACGATCGCGGCGATCGCCAACCGCCTACCCGCGGGCCGGTGCGCAACGAGTACCGGTTGCTCCTCAGGCTCCTGGGGCGTTTCGTCGGCGACGACGTCCTCCTCGGCGGCGTCCGACTCGGTCGCCTCCGGCTCGGGCGCCTCTGGCTCGGAGACCTCGGTTTCGGAAACCTCCGGCTCCGTGATTTCCGACTTGCTGGTGCGGGCCGCCTTACCGCGCGGCATCGGCTTGGGCTCCTCCGGCTCGACGCTCTGATCCTGCTCGGTAACGTCCTCGGCCCCAGCGGTTTTTGTACGACGACGCAGGGAGAGCCAGCGGCGGCGGCCGGCGGGCGCCGACGGCTCGGCGTCCTTGGCATCCTCGGCGGCGGTCAGATCACCTGAATCAGCTGGCTGATCTTCCACTGCTCTCCCTCCTGGACAGTCGTTGCGATCCAACGACTTCCGCTCTCATAGGTCTGCTCGCCGTCCGGGGACTTGGAGGTGACCGTCGTCGCGACGAGCACGTCGGCGCTGCCGTCGTCGTTCCAGCGCTGCACCCCGGCCTCCACCACGGTGCCGGTGGTCGGTTCCTGGCGCGCCACCTGGACCAGAATCGCGTTCTTCTTCTCGTTGAACATCGACGCGAATTCACCGGTGCCCTCGGCGAGGATTCGGTCCACATATGCGTTGGCGTGGAAAGGATCCAGCGAGGTGTAGTCGGTCATGAACTCACGCACATAGCCCAGCGCCATCGCATCCTTGACCGCCGTCCGGCGGTCCGCCTCATGGTTGATCAGCATCAGCGTGCCGAGCGTGATCGCGGCGACCATCAGCAGCGACGCCACCGTGGCGATCACCGGCAGTCCCCAGCGGCGCGGCGCCTTCGGCGTCACCTCGAAGAAGTCGGGTTCGGAGGCGTCGATACGACGGCGCGGGCTCATTGGCCCTCCGGGTTCATCATCGGTCTCTTGAGCACCGTCAGATCGGCGACGCGCCACTGCCCGTCGGTCTTCTCGAAGTTCACCCGCACGGTCGCGGTGATGAACTTCAGGTTGTTCGGGTCGTCACCGCGCTGGCCCTGCATCGCCAGCAGCATCGACGCGCTGTCGGGCGTGACGGGCGGATTTGGCAGCACCGCGCTGCTCACCGCCCAGTACTCGTTGGACGTCACCCCAGCGTCCTGGACCGCCTGCTGCTGGGCGATCAGCTGCTCGCGGTAGGACTCGGTGGTCAGCGACTGGGCGTGGGCGAAGTCCTGCTGCAGGGTGTCCTTCTTGTAGGTCAGCATCTGCTCGACGATGCGTGGCCCCTGCTCGGCGATCTGCACGCGCGCGGTTTCGATCGCGCGGTCGTGGCGGTACACCACCAGAGCGCTCAACGCGACCGCCGCCGCCGACAACAGCGCCGCCGCGATCAACACCACCGCAGTGAGCCGGCGCACGTCGCGGGGCCCGGATTCGACTCGGTGCACCTCGGTGCGCAACAGCAGATCGGCGAACGTGCGACGGCGCCTGTCCCACAGCGGCCACAACCAGCCGATGAACAATGCCGCGGTGTCCAGCAGGTGCGCCAGGTCGCGCACCAGCAGCCGCCACACCCCGACCGGCGATCCGGTCCGGTTCGCCACGGCGATGCCGAACAGTGCGCGCCCCAGGCTGAAACCCTTGACCGCGGGCAACACCAGCCGGTTCACGGCCATCGCCAGCACCACGACCGCCGCCGTCACCGTGAACACCCACCACAGCCAGCCCCGCAGCGGCGCCGTCCACGCCACCAACGCCAGCGTCGTGAGCACGCCGAGTCCGACCAGCACGTCCATGGCGAAGGCGCCGGCCCGCGCGGGCCAGGACGCCAGCGGCGGCGGCACCACCTCGTCGGTGGCCGGGATGTCGGTAGCGATGTCGAGCGTCATGGTCGGTGGCGTCACGAGGTGACCTGGTCCAGCCGGGCGACTTTGTAGGTGCCCTCGTCGGGCGCCATCTGGACGCGCAGCCGGTAGCCCTGCTCCTGGTCTTCGGTGTCGGAGTTGGTCACCTGGACCCGCACCGCGACCAGGACGTCGAAGGAGCCGTCGGCGTTGTGCTTTTCGACCGCCGCGCGCATATCGGACACCTGCACCTGAACGTCGGCCGCTTGGTAGGCGTCGACCAACACCCCGCTGTACAGCGAGGCCTGCACGGCGAAGTCACCCGTCGAACATTCGATGATCTTGGCCTGCGCCGCGCTCATCGCCGCGGTATCGGGTGCGTGCGTCGCCGCCACGCAGTCCTTCGCGGCCTGCAGGGCGGCCGCCTCCGCACGTGCGGTCGCCTCGCTTTGCTGGTTGGCCTTCAGCGCCAGATAGCCACCGACCCCGCCGGCGGCTGCAAGCAGCACCAGCGTCGCGCAGATGCCTACCGCCCAGCCGCGACCCAGCCGCGGTGCGCGGCGTTGGTCGGGTGAACTTTCGATCTGTTCTTCTGTGGATAGTGCTAACGACTCGTCGGGCTCGGGATGCGCATCCTCCGGCACAGCATCAGCATCGGTGGGGTTCAGCTGGCCGGTGCCAGCATCTCCTTCCATCCGTCGTCTCCTGGGTTACTCGAGTTGCTGACGTTGTACCTGACGCCATCGGGTCCGACCACCTGGCCGCTGGTCGGGCTGTACACCGCCGTGGAGCCGGGTGGCCCTGGTGCCGGAGTGTAGATGCAGGGGTTGGGTTGCTGTCCACTGCAGCTGACGGTGCCCTGTCCGGGTGGGCTCAGCGGATCGCTGACCGGCGCCGTCGACAACGCCGGAGGCAGTTCGCTGGCCGGCATCGGGTTGACGCCGCTGTTGACCGATGGCGCGGGAACGACGAAACCGGGGTTGACGCCCTGATCGCAGCGCGCGCCGGGAGCCGGGCAGGACAACACCTGGTTCGGGTCGCCGTACCACGGGTTGGTGCCCAACGGGACGTAGGGTTCGTCGCTGCGGCATTCCATCGGCGTCGCCGCGCGCTTGCCCGGCACGTCGACGCATGGATAGTTACGCGCACCACGAACGACGTTGCCCTGGTAGTCCTTCGGGATCTTGCAATAGGTGCCCTTGGGCAGCGGCGCCATGCTGGTGTCGGCGGGCGAACGCCATTCCGACGCGGGCAAAAAGCCGGTCAGACACGGCGGCGGCTGGTTGATCGACAGCGCCAGCGGCAGCTGGCCCAGATCCTCGAACAACGTGCCCGCCTGGGTCGCCGCACCGCCCTGGGGCCAGATCACCAGCGTCTGTTCCAGGCCCTTGTTGTAGCGCTTGAGCATGTCGATGACCACCGACAGGTTCGCCAAGGTCTGCGGCAACGATTCCTGCACACCGCCGAACACCGCGCTGACCTGATCCAACGTCGGCGGCGCCTGCTGCAGACCGCTGCGCAGCGCCGCATCCTCCTGAGCGGCCTGCGCCGCGATCACATTCAGGTTGCGCGACCACTGCTCGATGTTGTCGCCCGAGGTCACCTGGCTGTCCAGGATCGGGCGCGCGTTGACGATGATGTCGTCGACCTGGGGCAGGTGCTCCTGGAAACCGGCCGCCAGGCTGGACGTCGAATCGACCAGGCGCTGCAACGCGGGACCTAACCCGCCGACCGCCTTCGACGTCTCGGTGAGCAGGGCGTCGATCTTCTCCTTCGGCAGCACGGCCAGACCCTCGTTGGCCGCGTCCAGTGCCGGACCGACCTCGCTGGGCACCGTGCTCTCGGTGATCGTCGCGCCCGGCTGCAGGTACTGGCCCGGGTCACCCGTGGACACCAGGTCCAGGTACTGCTCACCGATCGCCGACACCGAATGCACGTTGGCCGTCGCATCGGCCGGGATCTTGTAGCGGTCGTCGATGCTCATCGTGGCGCGCGCACCGGTCTCGGTCGGTTCCACCTCGGTCACCTTGCCGATCTGGGTGCCGCGGTAGGTGACGTTGGCGGTGGCGTACAACCCGCCTGAGCGCGGCAACTCGGCGTGCAGCGTGTACTGGCCGATCCCGACCAGTGCAGGCAGCCGCAGGTAGTACCAGCCCAGCACCACCAGGGCGATGACGGTCAGGATGGTGAACAACACCAACTGGATCTTGATGAATCTGGTCAGCACAGCTCACTCATGCCTTTCCACCAGCGGCCCACCCGGTGCGTTGTGCGGGTTCGGGGTGAACCGCACGTCCGGGATCATCGTCGCCGGGTCGCGACCCCACGACTGCTCGAGCGCGCGCAGCATGCCCGACACCCCGGTACCGGTCAACACGCCGTTGTCCAGAGCCGACAGCGTCAGGTCGACCATCAGCGACACGTTGAGGTAGTCACCGCGCACCACCTTCGGCACGTTTTCGATCGAGAACGGTGCGGTGAGCATCAGCTTGAGCGCCCCCAGCAGGTACGGCGACGCCTTACCCAGCTCCCTCAGCGGCCGCTGCAGGTTGGCCAGGTTGGTGTTGAGGTCGTCGCTGGCCGGGCCCAACGACTCGTCGGCGGCCACGCTGATCCGTCCGACCGCCTCGACTGCGTCGGCGAACAGGTCGCGGGTCTCGGCGAAGTGCTTGATCAGCGGCGGGAACTCGGTCAGCACCCGGTCCAGGGTGTTGTTGCGCTGAGCCACGATCGCCAACAACCGGTCGGTCGAGTCGATGGCGCGCGTGATGTCCTGGCGCTGCTGGTTGAGCTCGTCGGTGAAGGTGTCCAGCTTGTTGAGGAACTCTCGGATCTGGTCGGCCCGGCCGGTCAGCACGTTGTTGATCTCGGTCTGGATGACCTCGAGGTTCTGCACCCCGCCGCCGCGCAGGATGGTGGCGATGCTGGCCAGCACCCGTTCGGTGGTGGGATAGGCCGACGCGTTCTGCAGCGGGATCGTGTCGCCGTCGCGCAGCGGTTCCGACGACGGATCCGGCGGCGGCTCCAGCTCCACATGCTGCGAGCCCAGCAGGCTGGTCTGGCCGATCTTGGCCAGCGCGTTCTTCGGCAACTCCACGCTGGGCTCCAGGTCCAGCGTCAGCGTCGCGACCCAGTTGTTCAGCTCGATCGCACGTACCCGGCCCACGTACACGTCGGCGACGCGCACCCGGCTGTTGACGTTGAGCGCCAACGTGTCCGGCATCTGCACGTACACCGTCCACGCGTTCCCGGCCGTGCCGGGACCGCCGGGCAGCGGAACGTTCGCGATGCCCTTCCACGACCCGCAGGAGCTCACCACGAGCGCGATCGCACCCAGCGCCACCGCGCGGCGTACGAGCGTGCTCACCCTGCGAGCGCTCATTGCCGAACCTCTGTTCTTCGCGCGAGCGATCATCACCGACCTGCCTCTGCCGGTAGTGCGGGTCCCGCCGGCGCTGCCGGCGCGGGTCCGCTGGGTGCCGGCGCGGGTCCGGCCAGCGGGGAGCCGCCCGGATCGCCCGGGATCACTCCCGGAGCCGGTGCCGGCGGCGGCCCTGGCTGCGGATACCACGGCGGCGGCAGCGGGGTGTTCTCGGAGTAGGCGTTCGGCGGTCCGGCCTGATGCGGTCCACCGGGGGTCGGCGGCGCGGGCGGGATGACGCAGTCCGGTCCGCCCATCAGCTCGGCCAGGCATTCCGGCGTCATCATGTTGGCGGTGAACGGCTGCACGTCGACGCCCTGCATACCCGGCGCGGCCACCCAGCCCGGCTCGTGGTTGCCGTGCGAGAACAACGTGTCACGCGACCAGATGCCCGGCACCGTGGTGTCCTTGTAGCCCGCCGGCGGCTGCAGCCTCGGCTCGGAGTACGCGACCTGCTTGGGCAGCGTCAACGCCGAGGAGAACTGGTTGAGCCCGAACGGCGGGAAGTTGAACTTGATCGCGTCGAGGATCGGCGCCAAGTACTGCGCGCACAACTCGGCCGATTCCTGATAACCCAGCCGGCTGGCCGCCTGGATCGAACTGCACACGAACTGCAGCGGGTTGGCGAAGTTGTTGATCACCGGGATACCCATCACGCCGCCGGTCACCGGCGAGATGATGTTCATCAGGTTGGCGCCCAGGGTCGGGAACACGTGCAGCGCGGTCTCCAACCCGTCGCGCGGTTCGGGCTGCAGGATCGCCGTGGTGGCCGACGACAGGTTGTTGATGTCGTGCGTCAGCACCTCGGCGTTCTCGTCGAGGAACTGGCGGGTGGTGGTCAGCAGTTCGTTGAGATCGCGCAGCGCGTTGGACACTTCGCGGTCGGTGTTGGTGAACGCGTTGGTGAACTCGGCCAGATCGTTGTTCAGCGCGACGAACTGCTGATCGCTCTGGTGCAGCGCGTTGACGAACATCGCCAGACTCTTGACCACGCCGAAGAAGTCGGTGCGGCCTTCGTTGAGCGCGAACAGCGCTTCGGACAACCCGTTGAGCGTCCTGTTGAGCTGCTCGCCCTTGCCCGCGAAACCGTCGGCGGCCGACTCGATGATCTCGCCGAACGGACCGGACGGTTGTTCGGGTGTCGGACCGAGGTCGGTCAGGATCCGGTTGATCGAGTTACGCAGTTCGTCGTACTCGACCGGCACCTGGGTGCGCTCCAGCGGGATGACGGTGTTGTCCTCCATCACCGGCCCGCCGGTGTAGGGCGGGGCGAGCTGGATGGTGCGCGACGCGACCAGGCTCGGGTTCAAGATCGAGGCGGTCGCGTTGGCGGGCACCTTGAACTTGTTGTCGTAGTGGAAGGTGACCTTCATCTTGTCGCCCGCCGGTTCGATCGCGTCGATCGAACCGACCTTGACGCCCATGATCTGCACCTTGTCACCGGGGTACAGCGCCAGCGTGTCGGTGAAGTAGGCGACGACGGTGTTGGTGGTCAGCTTGCGGTACAGGTTGTACCCCACGATGGCCGCCACCACCGCGAGCACCAAGACCAGCACACCGATGATCACCGCGGCACGAGAAACCTGGGGTAGCCGCAGGTTTCTGACGTTGAAGATAGTTGACATCGCTTAGCCCCCTATCCCTGTGAGCCCGGCGGAAGGAACGGTGGATTGCCCGGTAGCGGCCGCTGCCCGGCCGGCGCCAACTGCTGCCCCGGTCCCGGCACCGGCGGTGCGGGCAGCGCCGGCGGCAACGGAGCGATACCCGGCGTGAAGTCCGCGGGTAATGGGGGCTGCGAAGGGTCCTGCCCGACCGGCACGGTGCGGGCCCCGGGCGGTCCGGGAGCCAACTGGCCGTGCGCACCCGGCACCGGCGGCGGCATCTGGCCCGGGATGGCCGCGGCGGGCACACCCGGGGACGGCTGCGGGCCGTGCGCGTTCGGCTCGGACGTGACCACGTCGATCGGACCGTAGGCCGGGCCGCCGAACGGACCGGTCGTCAGGTCCGCACACGGCAGCGGGTTGTCCGGCCGGGGCAGGCCGCCGGGCCCAGGCGTGTACGAGCACGGATGGCCCTTGAGCACACCGGGACCCGGATGCTCGGGGGTGCCCTCCAGCACGGCGGGCCCTGGCGGTGGGGCACCGTTGTCGAAGCCCTGCGCGTTCGGATCGGGGAACCGCCACGCGGGCAGGCCCGCGTCGCCCCAGAACTTCTGCGGATCGATACCTCGCTTCTTGAACGCGGCGTCGATGAACGGCTGCAGGATCTGGCCCGGCAACAGGTTCACCAGCATCACCTTGAAGTACGGACCGGAGGCCACGGCCTCACCCAGCGACGCCACGAAGCTGGCGATCGTGGTGAGCGTGTCCATCAGGTCGTACTGGCGTTCCCGCAACACGTCGCTGACCACGCGGAGCTGTTCGAGGACGCGGTTGAGGTTCGGGTTGTCGTCGATGAAGCCCTTGAGCTGGTCGGAGAACGCGCTGACGCGCTCCAGCAGGGCGCCGACGGCGTAACTGCGCTCGTTGATCGCACCGAGCAGGGTCTGGGCGTTGACCAGCAACTGGTTGACCTGCTCGCTGCGGTTGCCGAGCACCCCGGCGATTTTGTTGGCGTTGGCCAACAGCTTCTTGACGTCGTCGTCGCGTTTGCCGATGGTCTCGGAGAACCTGGCCACCCCGTCGAGCGCCGCGCTCAGGTGCGGGTAGGTCTGATCGATGGTCTCCGACAACACGTTCAGCGATCGCTTGACGGTTTCGGTGTCCCACTCCGAGGCCGCCTTGGTCACGTCGAAGAACGCGTCGTAGATCTGGTACGGCGTGGTGGTCTGGCCGAGCGGCAGGGCGCCGTTGGCTCGCAATGGATCAGACCCGCGCGGCTCGATCTCGATGTTGCGCCGACCCAGGATGGTGTCGGTGCGGATCGCCGCGCGGCTGTCGGTGCCGATCTGCGTACCGCCCAGCGAGTATCCGATCTTGACCTTGTCGCCCTCGATATCCATGCTGCGCACCCGGCCGACGTCGACGCCGGCGATGCGGACCTTGTCACCGTTGGTCAGACCGCCGGTGTCGGAGAAGTAGGCGTAGTAGGTCGGCGTCGCGAACAGCATCGGCACGCTGGCGAAGCTTTGTCCCACACCGATGATCAGGGCCAGGATGATGATCCCCATCATCCCGTTCCGGACCCGGTTCGATCCCTCCAGGCTTCTCATTGCGGCGTGCACCTACCCGACGGTTGGCTGAAGAGTTTGACGGTCCGCACCGGTCCGCCGGGTTGTAGCCCGTTCATCCGAATCGAGATGTCGCAGGCGTAGAAGTTGAAGAAGTCACCGTAGATGCCGCCCGCGCGACCGATGATCTTGAACGCGGTGGGCAGCCTGACCAGCAGATCGTTGAGGCCGTCGCGCTGATCGACCAGCGGCTGCTGAACGTTTTCGAGGTGGCCGATCGTGCCCTGCAGCAGCGGGCGGTTGTCGGCGAGCAGATCGGCGACCGTGCCTGCCGCATCGCTGATACCCGCGACGGACGTGGCGATCGGATCGGCCCGGTTCTTCAGCCCCGTGATCAGCGTCTCGAAATCCTGCACGGTCTCGTCGAACTGTTGCTGATGGCGCACCGTGGTGTCCAGCACCGTGTTGAGGTTGCGGATCACCTCGCCGATCGCCTGGTCGCGGTCGGCCAGCGCCGACGTCAGCGACGCGGTCTGGTCGAGGATGTCGTTGATGGTGCCGCCCTGGCCCTGGAAGACGGTGATGATCGACTGGGCGATGTTGTTGACCTTGTCGGGGTCCAGGGCCCGGAACACCGGGCGGAACCCGCCGATCAGCGCGTCCAGGTCGAGTGCGGGTTCGGTGCGCTCGAGGGGAATCGTGCCGCCGCTGGGCAACCGTTGATCACTGTCGCCGCGCTTGAGCTCCATGAAGCGGTCGCCGATCAGGTTCAGGTAGCGGATCGACGCGGTGGTGCCCTCGAACAGCGGCAGCGAGCGGTCGACGTTGAAGCCGATCTCCACCTGGGAGCCGCCGTTGATCAGCTTTACGCTTTCGACCTTGCCGACTTCCACACCCGATGCACGCACGAACTGGCCTTCGCGCAGCCCGCTGGCGTTGGAGAAGATCGCCGTATACCCGGTGGTGCGGTCGAAGCGCATCTGCCCGAACACCACGATGATCATCGCGGTGAACAGCAGTAGCACCAGCGAGAAGACGCCGAGTTTGACGGCGGTACCTGTGATTCTCATGGGTTGATCGTGTTCTCCCCAATCTGGCGTCCCCAGACGTACTCGATCAGGATCGGCTGGCCCAATTCGAAGTGGTTGTACGGCGCAATCGAGGCGCCGGTGTCCATCACCAGATACGGCGCGGGCCACAGGTCACGGGTGACCGGCTGCCAGCAGCCCGGACGCCCTTCCGGACCGCCGCTGGCGTTCACCCGCGGCAGGTTGTCCGGATACACGTACGGGTTCGCGGCGCCCATCAACTCCGACAGCGTCCGCAGGGAGTAACCGTTACCGCCCAGCGACGCGGCCACCTTGGGTTCCGCATCGTGGTAGTTGCGGACCATGCAGTAGAGCGCCGGGCTGTACTCATCGAGGATCTCCGAGACCACGATGAGATCCTCGGCGCCACGCACCAGGTACGGACCGCCGCGCTCGAAGACGTCGCCGCCGGTGTTGCCGAAGCCGATCGCGGCCATCAACGCCTGGTCGATGTTGCCCTGCTGCTCATTGAGTGTCTGGGCGGTGGTGACCGCGTTCTCCAGACCGTCGAACAAGTCGGGCGCCGCCTCCGAGTACACCTCGCCGAGGTCGGCGAGCAACCGGTTGTCCTCGGCGATCTCCGGCATCCTCGGGTTGATGTCGGCCAGGATCTCGTTGCCGTGGATGATCGACTGCCCGAACCGGTCACCGAGCCCGTCGAGTGCCTCCGCGGTCGCCGCCAGCGTCTGGTTCAGCTTGATCGGGTCGACTTGCTGTGAGATCTCGACCACGGTCTCGAACAGCGTGTTGAACTCGGTGGTCACCGACGTCACGTCGATCACGTCCGCTGACGTGATCCGTTGCGCGGTGGGGTTCTCCGGCGCCGAGAAGTTGATGTACTTGTTGCCGAAAACGGTGGTGGCGTCGATGCTGGCGTCGACGTTCTTCGGTATCAGGTCGAGGTACTTGGGGTCGACGTCGAGGGTGATCTTCGCCTGCGGTTCGTCGCCGACGGTGACCGCGTCGACCCCGGTGACCCGGCCGATCTCCACCCCGTTGTAGGTGACCTTGGCGCCGGGATCCATCGACAGGCCCGCACGCGCGGAGATCACGGTCAGCTGTGTGCGGGGCAGGAAGTCACCGCGGAACTGGAGGTACACCAGGACCAGGGCGACGATGGACAACACCACCAGTACCAGCCCCGCCAGCTTGTACGGCGGGGTCCGGGGTGCGTTCAAAGGTGCGGTCATCGCGGCTACACCGTCAAGTTGAAGTTCGGGTCGACGCCGTAGAGCGCCAACGAGGCCAACAGGACCACAACAACGATCGCGACCAGCGATGCCCGCATCGATCGGCCGACGGCCTCGCCGACGCCCACCGGACCGCCGCTGGCGAAGTATCCGTAGTAGCAGTGGTTGATCATCACGATGACGGAGATGATCACCGCCTGGATGAACGACCAGAACACATCGTCGGGCCGCAGGAATGTGCGGAAGTAGTGCTCGTAGGTGCCGATCGACTGCCCGTAGAAGAACGTCGTGGTCACCTGCGCGGACAGGAAGCTCATGATGATCGCCATCGCGTACAGCGGGATGATCACGATGAAGCCGGCCATGATCCGCGTCGACACCAGGTACGAGATGGACTTGATGCCCATCACCTCCAGCGCGTCGATCTCCTCGGCGATGCGCATGGCACCGAGTTCGGCGGTGGCGCCGGCGCCGACGGTGGCCGCCAGCGCCTGACCCGCGACGACGGGCGCGGCGATGCGGACGTTGATCAGCGCCGCGAAGAAGCCGGTGAACGCTTCGACGCCAATGTTGCCGAGGGAGGCGAAGCCCTGGATCGCGACCAGCGACGAACCGGACAACGTCACAAAGCCGACGATGGCCACGGTGCCGCCGATGACGGCCATCGCGCCGGTGCCCATCCCGATCTCGGCGATCAGCCGCAGGGTCTCCCTGCGGTAGTAGCGCAGCGCGTGCCCGATCGAGCCGATCGCCGTGACGATGAACCAGGCGACGTGCCCGACACTGTCGAGAAACCGGGCCGGCGCGGAGACCACGTTCTGGGTGCGGGTGTACCCCCGCGGAAACCGGGAACGCAGGACAGTTGTCGTGGACACGTCAGTTCCCCGTTCCGAAGCGGACACCGATCGTGGTCAGCACCACGTTGACTGCGAACAGGGCGATGACGCAGAGCACCAGGGTCTCGTTGACCGCGGTGCCGACGCCCTTGGCGCCGCCCGCGACCGTCAGGCCGCGGTAGCAGCCGACCAGGCCGGCGATCAGGCCGAAGGTGCCTGCCTTGATGATCGAGATGACCACCTCGGGCAGCCCGGTGATCAGCGTCAACGTCGAGACGTACGCGCCCGCCGAGACGTTCTGCAGGTACACCCCGAAGATGAAGCCGCCGACCAACCCGACGGTGATGACCGCACCGTTGAGCAACACCGCCACGAACGTCGAGGCCACCACACGGGGAACGACCAGGCGGTGGATCGGGTCGATGCCGAGCACCTCCAGCGCGTCGATCTCCTCGCGGATGGTGCGGGCGCCGAGGTCGGCGCAGATGGCCGTCGAACCGGCCCCGGCAACCACGAGCACGGTAACCAGCGGACCCAACTGGGTAACGGCGCCGATCGCCGCACCGGCTCCGGAGACGTCGGCGGCGCCGAATTCGGCGAGCAGGATGTTCAGCGTGAAGATCAGGAGCACGGTCAGCGGGATGGAGACCGCCAGCGTCGGCAGGAACGCCACCCGGCAGAGGAACCAGCTCTGCAGAATGAACTCGCGCCACTGGAACGGCGGCTTGAACAGCGCCTTTCCGGTGAGCACGCACATCCGGACAAAGCCGCCAACGGCCTCAAGACCCGGCCTGACCTGCTCACGCACATAACCGGTCATGCCGGTTGTGGCCGTCACCAGTGTCCTCCCACGACGTAGTCGCGACTGTCGTGGCGCAACAGCTGCGCCTGTCGCACGCGCCCTCCTTGCCCGAGCCTGGTGCCTGTGACCTTCGTCTCCTTACTCGCCAGTAGTAAGGCAGACCACCGGACTGTACCCGATCGCATCCGCGCCGTGCACGGCATCTGCAGTATTCGCGTCGTCGGCGTCGCCCACCCTCTGTTCATTTCTTTAGCCTTCTTGCGCCCCGGCAGAAACTGTTGGCGGAGTACGGCTTTCGCCGGCATCGGTGGGTCCGGCTGCCGCGAAGCGGGTCCGCAACTCGGTTTTGAGCACCTTCCCCGCCGGGTTTCGCGGCAGCGCGTCGACCACCTCGAGAGCCTTCGGGTGCTTGTACCGGGCCAGCCGTTCCGATAGGAACCGATCGAGATCACGCAGGTCAAGATCGGTGCCGGCGTCGGGGCCGAGCGCCACTACCGCGACGGGCACCTCGCCCCACTTCTCGTCCGCGCGGCCGATCACCGCCACCTCGGCGATAGCCGGGTGGCCGGCGAGCGCGTTCTCGACCTCCGCGCAGTAGATGTTCTCGCCGCCGGAGATGATCATGTCCTTCTTGCGGTCGACGACCCAGATGTAGCCTTCCTCGTCCTGGCGAACCAGGTCGCCGGAGTGGAACCACCCGCCGGCGAACGCCTCGGCGGTGGCTTTCGGGTTGTTCCAGTAGCCGGCCATCAGAGTCGGCGCCCGGTAGACGATCTCACCCACCTCGCCGATCGGCACGTCGTTCATCTCGTCGTCGACGACGCGCGCGGCGACGGTCGGGATCACCTTGCCGACTGAGCCGAGCTTGCGGACCGCGTCGTCGCCCAACAACATGCATGTCACCGGCGACATCTCGGTCTGGCCGAACGCCGCGAGGATCTGCGAGCCGGGGAAGGTCTCGGACATGGTGCGCAGCAACGTGTCCGAGGCCGGCGCCGCACCCCACGACAGCACACGCAACTGCAGTTGGCGGGGCCGGGCTTGCTGTTCGGCACACACCGCCTGCCACTGTGCGGGTACCAGGAAGATCCCCGTCACCCGCTCGGCCTCGAGCACGTCGAGCAGCGCGCCGGGATCGAATGCGCCCAGCGGATAGACGACCGTCGGCCGTCCCAGCAGCAGCCCGGGGATCATGTTGCCGATACCGGCGATGTGGAACAGCGGGACGCCGATGAATCCGACGTCGTTGTTGATGTCGGCGCCGTTGGTGAACAGAAACGTCAGCGCCTGCCCGGCGATGTTGGTGTGGGTGAGCACCGCGCCCTTCGGACGGCCGGTGGTGCCCGAGGTGTACATGATCAGCGCGGGCGAGTCGTTGGGGATATCTGGAACTTCGGGGGTCTCTGCGGCTCTACCGCCCTCGGCGATCAGGTCGTCGTAGCCGAGCACGTTCTGGTCGGTCGCACCGCCGGCGACGATCACGGTGGTCAGCGTCGCGTCCAGGTCACGGACCGCGGTCGCGACGTTGGCGAGCACCTCCTCGGTGATGACCACGTTGGCCTGACAGTCGCTGACCAGATACGCGATCTCGGGCGGGGTCATCCGGAAGTTGACCGGGACGGCGATCGCGCCGAGCTTGTTGACCGCGAGGAACGACTCGATGAACTCGGCGCGGTTGAGCATGAGGATCAGCACCCGGTCACCGAAGCCCACCCCGCGCCGGCTCAGCGCGCCCGCGAGGTTGGTGACGCGCTCGTCGAGTTCACGCCAGGTGGTGGTGCGACCGAGGAAGCGCAGCGCGACGCCGTCGGGCTGCATCAGTGCGTGGCGGGCGAGCTGATTGGTCCAGTTCTGCCTGCGCGCCAGGTACGGCTGCTCCGTCTGGTCCGGCATCGGGGACGAGGTCAACAGCATCTGCTCCATCTCTGGGTTGCGCAGCGTTGATATTTGATCAAACATTGGTGTTGCCCCGGTCACACTATGGCCTCGGCGGCGCAGGGACAAGTCCTCGCCTTGATGACCGGAGACGATAGTGAACGCACCCGCCACCCCGTTCCGGGGGCCTCACCGCGGGATGCGTCGCGAACAGCTGTCCGACGAGGTCGCCGGCCGACTCCGCGCCGAAATCATGACCGGAGCGCTGCGCTCGGGCACCTACATCCGGCTCGACGAGACCGCCGCTCGGCTGGGCGTCAGCATCACTCCGGTGCGAGAAGCACTGCGCACCCTGCGCGGGGAAGGCATGGTGCAGCTGGAACCGCACCGCGGACATGTGGTCGTCCCGCTGACGCGTTCCGACGTCGAGGACATCTTCTGGCTGCAGGGCACGATCGCCAAGGAGCTGGCCGCGACGGTCGCCGAACGCATCACCGACGCGCAGATCGACGAGCTCGAGGAGCTCAACGACGCCCTGGCCGCCGCGATCGAGCAGGGCGACGCCAAGGAGATCTCGGCCGCCGAGTTCGCGTTCCACCGGGCGTTCAACCTGGCCGCCGGGCGGCTCAAGCTGGCGTGGTTCCTGCTGCACGTCGCCCGCTATCTGCCGGGCCGGGTCTACACCCGCGATCCGGGCTGGGGCGCGTCAGCGGTGGCCCGGCACACCGAGCTCATCGCCGCGCTGCGCAGACGCGACGCCGCCAGCGTCGTCCGGCTGACCGGAGGCGAATTCACCGACGGCGCGCAGCGGCTGATCGCGCGGCTGGAGGAATCGGGGCTGTGGAGCTGAGCCGCCCCACCCCGGGTCCTACGTGGCGGCGAGCTGCTCGGCGCGGGCCTTGAGGTTGTCGGCCAGATAGTCGAGAGTGTCGGCGATCGCCTTCTTGACCATCGTCTTGGGGATTGCGAGCTTGGTCTCGACGTCGAGGTCGACGGTCAGCAGCGCTGTCGACCCGATCGGCACCACCGAGAACTTCTGCTCCTGTTTCTCGAAGTGGTCACCCTGCTGCAGCACCGTGTAGATCTGGTTGTCGCCCGGGTAGTACACCGCGGTGATGAAGGTGCCCGACTGCCCCTGCACGACGACGTCGAGGCGCAGCTGACTCGGTCTGCCGTCGTCGTAGCGGGCAAGCACCCAGCAGCCCTTGATCTCGGGGTTCCATTCCGGATACGACTCGAAGTCGACGACGATCCCCATGATCGCTTCGGCGGGCGCCGACACCTCGACGGTCTTGCTCACGAGCGGCATTCGTCGAGCATATCGACTATTCCTGATTGGTCGAACTCCTCAACGCGGCTCGTGCCTCGCCGCTTGATCGTCGTCCGACTATTCCGTGCGTGCCGTTTCCAGCAGTGCGCGGATCGGCTCGGGTATCGGCACCGGCCTGCGGCCGGCCCGGTCGACATAGACGTGCACCCAGCGCCCCACCGCGGCGACCGGCCCGTTGGACCGCCATAGCCCCAACCGGTAGGTGACGCTGCTGGTGCCCAACCGGGTCACCGCGAGGCCGACCGTCAACGGGTCGGGGAATTTCAGCTCGGAGAAGTAGCGGCAGCCGGACTCGGCCACCACGCCGAGCCAGGGCGCCGTCACCGGGTCGATCCGGCAGGTGGTGTTGATCCAGCCGTTGATCGCCGTGTCGAACAGCCCGTAGTACACCGCGTTGTTGAGGTGGCCGAACATGTCGTTGTCCATCCACCGCGTCGACGCTGGCCAGTGCACCGGGAAGTCGCGGGCACTCGGCGGCGGCTCAGCACTGCTCATGGCAGCAGTGTGTCAGCCGCGGCAGGCTGGTAGCCATGAGAATCCGCGGCGCAGTGCTGGAGGAGATCAGTCGGCCCCGGCCGTACGCCGAGTCGCGTCCGCTATCGGTGGGCGAGCTGGAACTGGCGGCGCCGGGTGACAACGAGCTGCTGGTGCGCATCGAGGCGGCGGGGCTGTGTCATTCGGATCTTTCCGTGGTCGACGGCAGCCGGGTGCGGCCGGTGCCGATGTTGTTGGGCCACGAAGCCGCCGGGATCGTCGAGCACGTCGGCACCGGGGTGTCCGACGTCGACGCCGGCGCCAGGGTCGTGATGACGTTCCTGCCGCGCTGCGGGCAGTGCGCGGCCTGCGCCACCGACGGGTTGACGCCGTGCGTGCGCGGCAGCGCGGCCAACAACGCGGGCACCTTGATGACCGGTGCGCGACGGCTGAGCCGCGACGGCCAACCGGTGCACCATCACCTCGGCGTCTCGGGGTTCGCCACGCACGCGGTCGTGGACCGCCGTTCGGTGGTGCCCGTGGAGTCCGATGTGCCGCCGGTGGTCGCGTCGCTTTTGGGTTGTGCGGTGCTGACCGGCGGCGGCGCCGTGCTCAACGCCGGCCGCCCCCGTGCAGGCGACACGGTGGCCGTGGTGGGTCTCGGCGGGGTCGGGATGGCCGCGGTGCTCACCGCGCTGGCGCACGCCGACGTCCGCGTCGTCGGCGTCGACCGGCTGCCCGACAAGCTGGCGCGGGCCCGCGACCTCGGCGTGCATGACGCGTACACGCCGCAGGAGGCGCTCGACGGCGGTATCAAGGCCGCGGTGGTGATCGAGGCCGTCGGACATGCCGCGGCGGTGCAGACCGCGATCGCGTTGACGGCGCCGGGCGGGCGCACTGTCACCGTCGGCCTGCCCGCCCCGGATGCGCGGATGTCGTTGTCGCCGTTGGGTTTCGTCGCCGAAGGTCGCTCACTGATCGGCAGCTACCTCGGCTCGGCGGTGCCGGCGCGGGAGATACCGCACTTCGTGGGGCTGTGGCGCGACGGGCGGCTGCCGGTGGAGTCGCTGGTGTCGTCGACCATCGCGCTGGCCGACGTCAACGCGGGGATGGACGCGCTGGCCGACGGCGCCGCGGTGCGTCAGGTCGTCCTCTTCGACTAGAACCAGGCTTCGCGCATGTCCAGCGTGGTGCGGTCCAGGCTTTCCAGCAGATCCAGTTGCGGTGCGGTCTTGGGCAGCTCGTAGCGGAAGAAGTAGCGGCCCGCGGCGCGCTTGCCGTCATAGAAGTCGCCGTCGCGGCCGTGCGCGGCGATCAGCTGCTCCAGCCACATCCACGCCACCACGATGTGGCCGAACGCCTCGAGGTAGACCACGCTGTTGGCCATCGCGGCTTCGATGTCACCGGAGCCGAACATCGCCGTGGTGACCGCCACGAGGCGTTGCCAGCTGACCTCCAACGCAGCGGCGTGCTCGGCGATCTCGCCGCCGAGTTCACCGGCGGTGGCCACCGACCGGCCGAGGGCGGCGCCCAGCGCACCGAGCGCGGCGCCACCGCGCGCAGTCACCTTGCGGCCCAACAGATCCAGGCTCTGGATGCCGTGGGTCCCCTCGTGGATGGGGTTGAGCCGGTTGTCGCGGTAGTGCTGTTCGACGTCGTACTCGCGGGTGTAGCCGTAACCGCCGAGCACCTGGATGGCCAGGCTGTTGGCTTCCACGCACCACTGCGACGGCCAGCTCTTGCCGACCGGGGTGAGCAGGTCGAGCAACAGCGAGTTGGCGTCGCGCTCCTCGTCGGTCTCGGCGCTGTGCATCAGGTCCATGAGCCTGGCGCAGTACAGCTGCAGCGCCATCCCGCCTTCGACATAGGCCTTCTGCGCCAACAGCATTCGCTTGACGTCGGCGTGCTCGACGATGGGGATCTGCGGCGCCGTGGGGTCGTTGGCGGTCAGCGCGCGGCCCTGTGGACGCTCGCGCGCGTACTGCAGCGATTTGAGGTACCCGGTGTACCCGAGAGCGACGGCGGCCATCCCGACCAGCAGCCGGGCCTCGTTCATCATCGTGAACATGTAGACGATGCCGCGGTGCTCTTCGCCGACCAGATAGCCGACGGCGCCGGGCCTTCCGCCGGGGGTGAACTTGCCCTCGCCGAAGTTGAGCAACGTATTGGTGATGCCGCGCTGGCCCATCTTGTGGTTCAGCCCGGCCAGCGCCACGTCGTTGCGCTCGCCGATCGAGCCGTCCGCGTCGATCAGGAATTTGGGCACGATGAACAGCGAGATGCCCTTGGTGCCCGGCGGGCCGCCGGGAACCTTGGCGAGCACCAGATGGACGATGTTGTCGGTCAACTCGTGGTCCCCGCCCGAGATCCACATTTTGGATCCGAACAGCCGGTAGCTGCCGTCGTCCTGTGGTTCTGCCCGCGTGGTGATATCGGCCAGCGACGACCCGGCCTGGGTTTCCGAGAGCGCCATCGTGCCCGAGAACCGGCCGGCCAGCATCGGTTCGAAGAAGTTGTCGATCTGCTCGGCGGTGCCGAACCGGCTGACCAGGTTGGCGTTGGCGATGGTGAGCATGAGGTAGCCGGCGGTGGCGATGTTACCGGCGGCGAACCAGGCGAAGCCGGCTTCGGCCACGGCGATTGGGAGTTGGGCGCCGCCGCGTTCGTTGTCCATCGACATGCCGAGCAGATCGGCGTCGGCGAATGCGTCCCAGGCCTGTTTGACCTCGTCGATGACGGTGACCTTCTCGCCGTCGAAGCTGGGCTCGTTGGCGTCGCTGGTCTTGTTGTGGTTCGCGAAGTAGCGGGTGGCCAACTGCTCGCACAGGTCCAGCGCGCCGTCGAACGTGTCGCGGGAGTGCTCGGCGAACCTGGGGCGCTTGGTCAGCTCGTCGACGCGCAGCCACTCGAACAGCAAGAAGTCGAGGTCACGTCGGGACAGCAGGGTGGATTTCATGATTGAGCCTGCCCCGCATTCTCGGTGTTCGGTAGGTCGATGCCCAGCGGTGATTCCACCCGCACGGTCTCGTCGCGGATCAGCCCGCGCAGTAGCGCCGTGCTGAACTCGACGGCGATCTCGCCGGCGGTGCGCCGGCCTTGGGGCCGCAGCCAGCGGTACGCACCGAGCGTCATCCCGATGTAGCCGAGGGCGAGCACGTGCGAGTCGCAGTCATAGAACTCGCCGCTTTCGATACCGCGGTCGATCACGTCGCGGATGTGCTCGTAGACCTGCGCCTCGGCCTGGCGGATGTAAGCCACCTGGTCTTCGGTGAACCACTCGGTGATGTAGGGGCCCTCCTGGAAGTACACCGCGGCGCGTTCGATGTCACTGGCGATGCCGACGAGGAGCCTGCGGGTGAAGTGGTAGATCGTCTCGCGCGCCGATGCGCTGGGGTCGTCATGCACGGCGTCGACGGTGAAGTCGGCGGCGCCTTTGTAGATGTCGTAGAGGATCAGCGACTTGCTGGCGTAGTAGTGGTACACGGTGGCCTTGTTGAGCCCGACCGCGTCGGCCACGTCGTCCATTCGGGTGCCGTGATAGCCGCGTGCGGCGAACAGCTTGGTGGCGACCGCCAACAGTTCTTCGCGCCGGGACATCCCGTTGCCCGATGAACCGCCCGCGCGATCAGGCGGTGTCGCAGGTGACGTAACGGACATGGCGACTCACTATATGCAGGCCCGGAAGGTGTCCGGGGCATCAATCAACTGGTTGGCTAGTTTATGTGCTCGGGCTATCGCCGACACCGGCAACGGGTCTAGACTTACGCCACAACCAGCCGCACTCGAGAGGTGATCACGTGGATCCGAACCCGGACTATGACGCGGGCGACGAGCTGGAGTACGGAGCGGCCTGGTTCGCCTGGATCCTGCGCGGCGTCTACCCACCCCCGGCCTACCCCCCGGTGTGAGCCCGCGGTAGCGCTTGGCTGATTTCGTCCCCTCCTACCGCTGACGGTCGGAGGGGAATTTGGTCGCCAGAAGACAGATGGCAGACTCTCCCGGATGATCATTGGGATACCGCGCGAATCCCACGCGGGTGAGACGCGCGTCGCCGCCACGCCGCAGACCGTCGGGCAGCTGATCAAGCTGGGCTATTCCGTCGTCGTCGAGTCGGGTGCAGGCGCCGCTTCCAGCTTCGCCGACGACGCCTACGTCGAGGCGGGCGCCAGCATCGGTGACCCATGGGGTGCCGAGATCGTGCTCAAGGTCAACGCACCGACCGATAGCGAGATCGCCGCAGTACGCGACGGTGCGACGGTGGTCAGCCTCATCTCTCCGGCGCTGAACCCGGACCTGGTGGAGAAGCTGTCCACACGCCCGATCACGGCGCTGGCGATGGACGCCGTCCCGCGCATTTCGCGGGCGCAGTCGCTGGACGTGCTGTCGTCGATGGCCAACATCGCGGGCTACCGCGCGGTCGTCGAGGCTGCGCACAGCTTCGGACGGTTCTTCACCGGTCAGGTGACCGCGGCGGGCAAGGTGCCGCCTGCCAAGGTGCTCGTCGTCGGCGCGGGGGTGGCCGGGCTGGCCGCCATCGGTGCGGCGGGCAGCCTCGGCGCGATCGTGAAGGCCACCGACCCGCGGCCCGAGGTCGCCGATCAGGTCCGCTCACTGGGCGGGGAGTACCTGTCCGTCGACCCGGCGGCCGAGGTCGCTGAGATTTCCAAGACCGGCTACGCCAAGGAGATGGGCGAGGACTACAAGGCCCGCGAGGCCGCGCTCTATGCCGAACAGTGCAAGGACGTCGACATCATCATCACGACGGCGCTGATCCCCGGAAAGCCGGCGCCGCGCATCATCACCGCCGAGATGGTGGCGTCGATGAAGCCGGGCAGCGTGATCGTCGACATGGCCGCGGCCAACGGCGGCAATGTCGAGGGCACCGTCAAGGATCAGGCCGTCGTCACCGACAACAACGTGACGATCATCGGCTACACCGACCTGGCCGGCCGGCTGCCCGCCACCGCCTCCCAGCTGTACGGCACCAACCTGGTCCACCTGCTCAAGCTGCTCACCCCGGAGAAGGACGGGCAACTCACCCTGGACTTCGAGGACGTCGTCCAGCGCTCGATGACCGTCGTTCGCGACGGTGAAGTCACCTGGCCGCCTCCGCCGGTGCAGGTGTCGGCGGCGCCGGCGGCGGCCCCTGCCGCCGCGGTCGAGGCCAAACCGGCCAAGGAGCCGATGTCTAACGCGCGCCGGCTCGGCTTGACGTTCGCGGCGGCCGCGGCGCTGTTCGCGCTGATCGCCCTGTCACCGGCCGCGCTGCAGGTGCACCTGACGGTCTTCGCGCTGGCGATCGTGATCGGCTACTACGTGATCGGCAACGTGCACCACGCGCTGCACACCCCGCTGATGTCGGTGACCAACGCGATCTCCGGGATCATCATCGTCGGCGCGCTGCTACAGATCGGCCACGGTGACGTCATCATCACCACGTTGGCCTTCGTCGCGATCCTGATCGCCAGCATCAACATCTTCGGCGGTTTCGCGGTGACCCGCCGCATGCTGTCCATGTTCACGAGGAGCTAACCCATGTTCAGTATCGAGACCACCGCCACCGCGGCGTACGTCGTCGCGGCGCTGCTCTTTGTGCTCTCGCTGGCGGGGCTGTCCAAGCACGAGACCTCCCGCGCCGGCATCAGTTACGGCATCGGCGGCATGGCGATCGCCCTGGTAGCGACGATCGCGCTGGCCATCAACCACCGGATCGAGCCGCTGGGGTTGGGTCTGCTCGCGGTGGCCATGGTCATCGGCGCGGTGATCGGGTTGTGGCGCGCGCGGATCGTCGAGATGACCGGCATGCCCGAGTTGATCGCGTTGCTGCACTCGTTCGTCGGCCTGGCCGCCGTGTTGGTCGGCTGGAACGGCTACCTGCACGTCGAGGCCGACCCAACCGGCGCCGAAGCCGTGCAGCTGGGTCAGGACGGGATGCTGGGCATCCATTCCGCCGAGGTCGTCATCGGGGTGTTCATCGGCGCGGTGACGTTCACCGGCTCGATCGTGGCCAACCTCAAGCTCTCGGCTCGGATGAAGTCGGCGCCGCTGATGCTGCCGGGTAAGAATTTCCTCAACGTCGGCGCGTTGGTGGTCTTCGCCGCGCTCACCGTGTGGTTCGTGATCGACCCGCAGCTGTGGGTGCTGGTGGTGGTGACCGTGCTGGCGCTGCTGCTGGGCTGGCACCTGGTCGCCTCGATCGGCGGCGGCGACATGCCGGTGGTGGTGTCGATGCTCAACAGCTATTCGGGGTGGGCAGCCGCGGCGGCGGGCTTCCTGCTCGGCAACGACCTGCTGATCGTCACCGGCGCGCTGGTCGGCTCATCCGGTGCCTACCTGTCCTACATCATGTGCAAGGCGATGAACCGGTCGTTCATCTCGGTCATCGCCGGTGGGTTCGGGATCGAGGCCGGACCCGCCGACGACACCGACTACGGCGAGCACCGCGAGATCACCGCCGACGGTGCGGCCGAACTACTGGCCAACGCCCGCTCGGTGATCATCACACCCGGCTACGGGATGGCCGTCGCGCAGGCTCAGTACGGGGTCGCCGACCTGACGCGCCGGCTGCGCGAACGCGGCGTCGACGTCCGGTTCGGCATCCATCCGGTCGCGGGCCGGCTGCCCGGCCACATGAACGTGCTGCTGGCCGAGGCCAAGGTGCCCTACGACATCGTGCTGGAGATGGACGAGATCAACGACGACTTCGACGGCACCGACGTCGTGCTGGTCATCGGCGCCAACGACACCGTCAACCCGGCCGCCTCCGAGGATCCGGGTAGCCCGATCGCCGGCATGCCGGTGCTGACGGTGTGGAACGCCGACAACGTCATCGTGTTCAAACGGTCCATGGCGTCGGGCTACGCCGGGGTGCAGAACCCGCTGTTCTTCCGGGAGAACACCCAAATGTTGTTCGGCGATGCCAAGGACCGGGTGGACGCGATCAACGCCGCGCTGTCAGATGCGCTCGCCGCCGCTCATTAAGGTCGATACCCATGCCGGTCGACAGACTGTTACCAACTGACGAAGCGCATGACCTGATCGCACTCACCCGCGACATCGCCGACAAGGTGCTCGACCCGATCGTCGACGCCCACGAGAAGGCCGAGACCTATCCCGACGGGGTGTTCGGTGCGCTCGGTTCGGCTGGGCTGTTGAGCCTGCCGCAGCCCGAGGAGTGGGGCGGCGGCGGCCAACCCTACGAGGTCTACCTGCAGGTGCTCGAGGAGATCGCGGCGCGGTGGGCGGCGGTCGCGGTGGCGGTCAGCGTGCACAGCCTGTCCTCGCATCCGCTGTTGGCGTTCGGCAGCGAGGAGCAGAAGAAGCGTTGGCTGCCGCAGATGTTGTCCGGTGAGCAGATCGGCGCCTACAGCCTGTCCGAGCCGCAGGCCGGTTCGGATGCCGCGGCGCTGCGGTGTGCGGCTGTGCTTTCTGACGAAGGGCCGGTGCCCGGCTATGTCCTCAACGGGTCGAAGTCCTGGATCACCCACGGCGGGCTGGCCGACTTCTACACCTTGTTCGCCCGCACCGGCGAAGGGCCAAGGGGGATAAGCTGTTTCCTGGTCCCCGGTGATCTGCCCGGGCTGAGCTTCGGCAAGCCCGAGGAGAAGATGGGCCTGCACGCGGTCCCGACGACGTCGGCGTTCTACGACCACGCTCACATCGAGGCCGAACGCCTCATCGGCGCCGAGGGCCAAGGTCTGCAGATCGCCTTCTCCGCACTCGATTCCGGCCGCCTTGGCATCGCCGCGGTCGCAACAGGGCTGGCGCAGGCCGCCCTCGACGAAGCCGTCAAGTACGCGAACGAGCGAACCACGTTCGGCCGCAAGATCATTGACCATCAAGGGCTCGGCTTCCTGCTGGCCGACATGGCCGCCGCGGTGGCCAGCGCGCGCGCCACGTACCTGGATGCCGCGCGGCGTCGCGATCTCGACCAGCCGTACTCCCAGCAGGCCAGCATCGCCAAACTGGTCGCCACAGACGCCGCGATGAAGGTGACCACCGACGCGGTGCAGGTGTTCGGCGGCGTCGGATACACGCGCGACTACCGGGTCGAGCGCTACATGCGCGAGGCCAAGATCACCCAGATCTTCGAGGGCACCAACCAGATTCAACGCCTGGTGATCGCGCGCGGCCTGACTTCCTGACCGCTCGCCGGGCACCCCTGGACCGCGAGCAGACACAGAAACGTGTTCTGCAGCTGCGTTTGCAACCTTCTATGTCTGCTCGGCGAGGGAATCGGCACGGCGCCGCCGGTGTGGTCGCACCACGGCAAGCGCGAAGAGCACTGGCTCAAAGTTGAATCGGCTCGAATGATCATCCGATATGACGAAAAAGCGGGGCACCCATCAGGGTGCCCCGCTCTTTCGTTGGGTTCGGCTAGACGGCGGTCAGCACGTCAGCCGTCTGCAGCGCCTGTGCGACGCCGGAGACGATCGATGCCAGCCGGATCGCCTCGAAGATCGCCGTACGCGACACGTCCGCGTCGCGCAGCGTCTTCTCATGCGCGGCCAGGCAGTGCCCGCAGCCGTTGATGGCCGAGACGGCCAACGACCACAGCTCGAAGTCGTCCTTGGCGACGCCCGGGTTGCCGATGATGTTCATCCGCAGGCCTGCCCGCAGGTCGTCGTAGGCGCCGTCGAGCTGCCCCTTGGTGCGGTAGAACACGTTGTTCATCCCCATGATGGCGGCCGCGCCGAGGGCGGCATTGTAGGCCTCCTCGCTGAGGATGTCCAGCGCGTCTTCGGCGATCTCGCGCAGCAGCCGCTCGGACTTGGTGGCCGCGGCGGTCGCCACCAGCGCACCCCACAGCTGCTGTTCGGTCAGCTCCGTCGTCTTGACGATGCTGCTGAGGTTGAGCTTGAGATCCTTGGCGTATTCCGGAAGCGCTTCCTTGATGCGGTCGATGCTCACGGTTACACCGCCTCGGCGAGAAGCTCTTCGGGCTTGATCGTCGGATCGCCCTTCTTCCAGTTGCAGGCGCACAGCTCGTCGGACTGCAGGGCGTCGAGCACCCGCAGCACCTCGTCGACGTTACGACCCACCGAGCCGGCGGTCACCGACACGAACTGAACCTCGTTGTTGGGGTCGACGATGAACGTGGCCCGGTCAGCGACACCGTCCGCGTTGAGTACGCCGGTGGCCAGCGACAGCTCGCGCTTGAGGTCCGAGGCCATCGGGAACGGCAGCGTCTTGAGGTCCTCGTGCTGGGCGCGCCACTGGAAGTGCACGAACTCGTTGTCGACCGAGACACCGATCACCTTCGCGTCGCGGTCCTCGAACTCCTCGTTGAGCTTGCCGAAGGCCGCGATCTCCGTCGGGCACACAAAGGTGAAGTCCTTCGGCCAGAAGAAGACGATCCGCCACTTGCCTTCGTGATCATCGCTGGTCACACGGGTGAAGTAGTCGTCGGGCTTCTTGGCATCGACCTCCGAGAGATCACCGCCGATAACCGCCGCCATATCGTAGCGGGGGAACTGGTCACCGATCGTCAGCAATGCCATGTGTTTGCACACCATCCTTGGTCTAGTTTGGAGTCAGTCCAGATTACGCATACGATTCTGTTCCTTTTACCGGCTAAAGACAAGGGCTACGAACGTGATAGTGGCCACACCGGCCCGGTGAAATAGGTTCGGTTTCAGCCGATTTCGGCCCCCGCCGTCGCACGACGGCGGGGGCACATACCGGTTGCTACCGTCGAGAGGATGGCAAACATCTCCGAGAACGACCCCATCGACGACGTCGCGCCCGGCGATATCGTGCGCGTTGCCGTCGGCGGCGCCGAGCCGGCGCCCTACCAAGTGGTCCACCAGGACGCCCGCGACGGCGCGGTGGTCGTGACCTACCAGGACGACGACGGCGCGACGTTCGAGGTCGAATACGCCGCCGACGCCCGGGTCACCCGCTCGCTGGAGGCCAAATGGGAGTCCGAACAAAGCCCGACGCAGCACAAGCCGGTTTAGCGGGTGTCATATCGTGGCGGCATGGACTTCGCGATGTCGGCCAAGGTGCAGGACTATCACCAGCGCTTGACCGCTTTCATGACCGAACACGTCTTTCCCGCCGAGGAGGCCTACCACCGGCACCGTGAAGAGGCCGGTCCCAAGGACCACACCGTTCCGCCGGTCGTCGAAGACCTCAAGGCGCTGGCCAAGGAGCAGGGTCTGTGGAACCTGTTTCTGCCACCGGTCTCCGGGCTCACCAACCTCGAATACGCGCCGTTGGCCGAGCTGACGGGATGGAGCCTCGAGATCGCACCCGAGGTGGTGAACTGCGCCGCGCCCGACACCGGCAACATGGAGACGCTGCATCTGTTCGCCACCGAACAGCAGCGCAAGCAGTGGCTCGAGCCGCTGCTGGCCGGTGAGATCCGCAGCGCGTTCGCGATGACCGAGCCCGCCGTGGCCTCCAGCGACGCCCGCAACATCGAGACCACCATGCTGCGCGATGGCGACGACTACGTCATCAACGGGCGCAAGTGGTGGATCACCGGAGCAGCCGACCCGCGCTGCAAGATCATGATCGTGATGGGCCGCACCAACCCCGACGCGGCCAGCCATCAGCAGCAGTCGATGATCCTGGTGCCCACCGATACCCCCGGCGTCGACATCCAGCGCTCGCTGCCGGTGTTCGGCTGGCAGGACCAGCACGGGCACTGCGAGATCGTGTTCGACAACGTGCGGGTGCCCGTCGAGAACCTACTGCACGAAGAAGGGAGCGGTTTCGCGATCGCGCAGGCCCGACTGGGCCCCGGCCGCATCCACCACTGCATGCGCGCGCTCGGTGCGGCCGAACGTGCGCTGACGCTGATGGTCGACCGCGTGCAGAAGCGGGTGGCGTTCGGCAAGCCGCTCGCCGAGCAGGGTGTGGTGCGTGAGTCGATCGCCAAGTCCCGCAACGAGATCGACCAGGCTCGGTTGCTGTGCCACAAGGCCGCGTGGACCATCGACCAGCACGGCAACAAGAGCAAGGACGCTCAGGTGCAGGTGGCCCAGATCAAGGCGGTGGCTCCGCAGGTGGCGTGCGACGTCATCGACCGCGCGATCCAGGTGCACGGCGGCGCCGGTGTCAGCGACGACGTCCCGCTGGCCCGCATGTACGGCTGGCACCGGGCGATGCGGCTGTTCGACGGGCCCGACGAGGTGCACATGCGCACCATCGCGCGCGCCGAGTTGGGCCGGGAGAAGGGCTCTCTCGCGTCGGCGGCGAGCCGCCAATCAAATTCGGCGGCGAGCCGCCAATCGGGTGAAGCGGTGACGTCCTAGTGGCTGTCGGCACCGGGGAACTGGTGGGCGCCTGGAACTTTCGGGATGTCGCGGCGACCACCGGTGTGCGGCCCGGTCGCCTGTTCCGGTCCAGCGAGCTGAGCAGCCTCTCCGAGGAGGGCCGCCAGCGGCTGGTCGAACTGGGTATCTCCGATGTGGCGGATCTGCGTTCGGACCGCGAGGTCGAACGGCTCGGCGCCGGTCGGGTGCCCGACACGGTTTCGGTTCACCGGTTGCCGTTTCGCGAACTCGGTGAGCAGGCACCCCACGAGCAGGCGTTCGAGCAGGCCCTGGGACAAAGCGTCGAGGACGAGGACGTGGCGGTCGTGGCCGCCCGGTACATGACCGATGAGTACGCGAAGTATCCCGCGCTGCCCGGAGCGCAATCCGCTGTCCGACGGGTGATTTCGCTGCTGGCCAACGAGCGGCCCGTGCTGGCGCACTGCTTCGCGGGCAAGGACCGCACCGGTTTCACCGTCGCGGTGACACTGGAGGCCATCGGTGTGGATCGTGATGCGGTGATGGCCGACTACCTGCGCAGCAATCAAGCTGTGCCGCAGCTGCGTGAGCGCATCCTGGAGTCGCTGCGGAAACGCGGTGATGAACAGACCCGGGCGATCGAGACCTTCACCGAGGCTCGGCTGGCCGAGGAGGTGCTCGGGGTCCGTGACGTCTACCTGCACGCCGCGCTGAAGACGATCGACGAACGGTACGGGTCGGTGTCCAATTACCTCGAAGCCATCGGCATCACCACCGACCAGGTCAGTAGGTTGCGCAGCACCCTGCGCTGACGGCCTTCACCGCCCCGGTTCAGGACTCGAGTACCGTGACGGTTCCCGTATCGCCGTTCACCTCCACCAGTGCCCCGTCCTCGAGCACCCGCGATGCGATCTCGGTGCCCACCACGGCCGGGATGCCGAATTCCCTTGCCACGATTGATGCGTGCGACATCATCCCGCCGATGTCAGTGACCACCGCAGCAGCCCTAGCGAAGAACGGCGTCCAGCCGGTGTCGGTCGCCCTGGCCACCAGAACCTCTCCCGGTTCCATGTCGTCGTCGGGCGAGCGCAACACGCGCACCCGACCACGAACCACGCCCGCCACCGCGGATACGCCGGCGATCACCCGATCGGTCGGCTCACCACGGGCCGGTTCCGCCGTAGGCATCCCTTGGGAGAAGCGCAGGGGCATCTCGATATTCGTCAAGCGCTGACGTTCTGCACGCCGACGCGCGACGATCGGCGCCAGCTCGAGAGCCGAGGCGAACAGCTCCTCGCGCCTGAGGTAGAAGATGTCACCCGTTTCGCAGAGCCGCCCGGAATCGGTGAGCCGATCACCCGATTCACGCAGCGCCAGCCGCAGCTGGTGTGTCAACCGCATCACTGCGTCGCGGCATCGCTCGCGCCGTATGATCATTGACCGGCTCAGCCTTTCGAGCTGCCTGCCGACAAGATCGAGCCGCTGTACCTCGGCCAGTTCTATGTCGACACCTCCCGCGCCGGAGACCGCGCGCAACAGCAGATGCGGTGCATCCGCGTAGACGGGGTTGGCAAGTTCGGTCTCTCCCGGCCCGCGGTGGCCCGCGGCGGCCAACAGTGCGTTCACCTGTTGCGCGAAATCGGGGTCAGCACACTGCAGCTCAGCCCAACTTTCCTCGTCGACAGGTGCCGTGAGCACTGCGGCGGCAGCTGCCCGCCGATGCGCGAGCGCCGCCAAATCCTTCACCCCCCGAAGCAGCCGGGAGCTGGCCAGAACATCCTTGTCCTCGCTGGATGAGCGCAGAGCCGTGATTCCGTATCGTCGTTCGAGCAGGGAACTGGGCACACTCACCAGGAAGGTGCACAGCAACCCGACCTTCCACCCCTCGATGCAGTCTCCCCAAAGCATCTCGATGTGCGCGCGTAACCGTTCGTCGGTGAGATCGGCTGCGACAGTGCGCGAAACTTCGTCCGCGCGCTGTTCGACGGCGGCGGCCGCCGCGCCGATTCCGGCCAGTCGCGGAACTGCCACCGCGGCGAACTTCGCGAATCGGGGCAGATCCCGGATGGTCGGACGGGGCCGCACGTAGTCCTGCGGATACGGTCGCCCGTTGATCTGGTGCTCGAAGTCCTCCGGCGTCTGCCCTGGTATCGCGGACGCCATTTCCCTGAGCACGCTCACGTTCTGGTAGAACCGGTGCCCGAAGATCGCGAGCTGCCTGCGCCGCACGTTGTCGCGGATCTGCTCGTCGAGCGGAAGCAGCAGTGCCACCTGGTCGGCACCGGTGAACAGCGCGTCGCGGATGAGCTCCAACGACAGCGGGGTCATCGGACCGGGGAATGCCTCCTCGAGGTTGGCGCAGGTCCATTCCGGATAGGCGGGATCCCCACGGGGGGTGTCGAACTCGCCGGATGCCGCACCGGACAGCACCTGAAGCGAGGTCCCGTCGACGCCGGCCTGGGCGGCCGGGTGCGGGCGAGCCCGGTCGAGCTTGGTCGGGCGACGATATTCCTTCATGCCGAGCACCAGGTGGGTGGTGGCGTGCCGGCCTTGATCCGCGATCGCCTCGGCAGAGGAGTACGCAAGCTCGAACCCGAAGTCCTGTTTCAACCGTGCCGTATCCGCGATGGGCCAATGCAGGAAGAGGTCGAAAAGCTCGGGCGCCGAACGAGCCGCCGGAACGATCCGGCTCAACGCCCGTACCGTCGGCATCAACAGCCGCGGGGGTGTCGGCACAGGCGGGCGACGCGCCAGACGTGCCACGTCCCTCCAGCTGAGCTGATCGTCGGCCGCCAGGTTGACCGCACCCACCAGCGGGCTGTCGCAGGCATGCGCGAAGAAGCGCCCCACGTCGTCCTGGTGGACCATCTGGATTCTCGCGCGGCTTCCGAGGCTCGGTATGGCCAACTGCCGATAGACATTCGCCGGCGCGTTGTGGGCGTCGCGTCCCACGACCACCGTCGGGCGCACCCGCAGGGCCTGCACCCCGGATTCGGCGATCATTCGCTCGGCCTGAGCCTTGTGCCACTCGTACACCAGACCGTAGGCGGGGTTGAGCGGTTCGTGCTCGCACCACGGCTGGGGGTGGTCGGGGTGGGCGCCGTAGGCCGTCACCGACGAGGCGAACACCATTCGCGCGCAACCGGTCTGGGTCATGGCCGTCAGGACGTTGCGGGTGCCGCCGAGGTTGATCGGCTCGGCCACATCGTGCGTGACCGATCCGCTCAGCGCCCAGGCCAGGTGCACCACCGTGGCGCAGCCGTCCATCCCGCGCCGGACCGACTGGATGTCACCGATGTCGCCCTGCACGAACCGGGCCCCCTGGGGGAGGGCATGCGGCTCGTGCCGGGCGAACACGACGACGTCGTGTCCGGAGCGGATCAGCCACTTGGTCGTGGCCGCCCCGAAGGCCCCGGTTCCGCCGGTGACCAGCACCGGACCGTCGGACGTCACGGACAGACTTTCGCTCAGCGGATCGCCGCGTCCTCGACCGATGGGATCTTGCTCTCCCGGATCCGGTCCCCGAAGGTCTCCAGCCAGCTGAAGCCGAGCCGGACCTCGCGACTCTCCCCCGTTCGCCGGGTGTGGCCGGCCTGGGCCCGATATCCACCCCACCGGGCCGCGGTGAACTCCGAGAGCTTGCCCCCCTCTTCGAGTTCGAAGGTCCATTCCTCGCCGGAGGATGCCCTCCAGAGTGTGCGGTGCGCCCAGTCGTCATCGCCGAGGTCGATGCCGCCGGTGACCCCGCTGTCCATCACCAGCGGACCGTTCGGGTCGTTGACGCCGGTGAAGTTGAAGCCGTCCCGTCCGATGCACAGGTGGCCCCATTCGATGGTGCCGTCGTCGTATTCGTTGGCGAAGGCCTCCCAGCCGAGTTGGAGATCCTTGAAGACCCGGAATTCCTTCCAGTCGTAGCCCGACGGCCAGTAGGCGTGGTCCCAGAAGACGAAACCCTCGACACCGTCGCCCAGCACCGTGCCCGCGACCTTGTAGAGCTCGCTGACGTAGAGGATCGGTTCGTTCTGGTCGGGTGCGTAGATCTGCACGCCGGGTCCGACCAGGGAGCCGTCAAGCGCCAACAGGTCGCCCTCACGCCACTCGAAGGCGCCGGGGGTGGCCTCGAAGCGGAACGCCCCGCCCGAGTCACCGACCTTCTCCATCATCGCGCCGTGCAACAGGACTCGGTCGTCGGCATACTCCCGCTTCACCTCGCCGCGAACCGTCTTCGCGGAGTCCGGCTCGATGCTCACCGACCCGCCACGGGCGTTCATCAGCCACAGACCCGCCGTCATGGGGCCGATGAACTTGCGCTCGAAGACGTGCAAGGTGCCGTCGGCCTCGCGCCATCCACCGTAGAAGTACACCACCTGCTCCGTCAGCCCGAACGGGGTGTTGTAGGGGTGGTGCACGCTGACGTCAGGGGTATAGGGCGCGGTGAGCGCCCGATGACGGAACGATCCGATGTCTGATGCCATGTTTGCTCCTCGTGGCACAACAGCTTGTCGCATAGGGAAATTCGTGTCTGCGCCACGTCCGGTCTAACCGCTCGATAGTGATGCCGACCACGTCACCTTATTACCGACACTATGTGTTGGCAATAGCAACGGGGCTAGTATTCTTCGATCGCTTCCCGTCGGGCGGCTTGGAGAGGAGGGTCGTGGCCGAACCGCATAGCGCACGCAAGCGGCGCAACCCGGCCGCCGAAGGCACTGCCCCGGCAACTGCGCCACGCAAACGCAGGCCGGGGGGCGGACGTCCACGTGATCCCGAGATCGACGCCCGCGTCCTGTTGGCCGCGCGTAATGTCTACGCCGAATTCGGTTGGACGGGATTTCATTTCGATCGTGTCGCCAAGGCGGCCCGGGTCAGTCGAGATGTGCTGTACCGGCGCTTTTCGGATCGCGAGGCGCTGCTTCTCGATGCCCTGGCCGACGCCGTGTTGCCGACAGTCACCGGCGACGGGCCGATCCGCGATCGGTTGATGACCTACGCCCGCGAAATCTACACCTACTTCACCTCGGCCGCCGGGATCGCCAGCTTGCGAATACATCTGGAGGCCAAACAGTTTCCCGAGCTCTATGCCACGTTCCGCAGCCGGGTGGTGGACCCCAACTTCGACGTCAACATCTCCGCTCTCGACGAAGCGGTCCGCAGGGGCGACCTGCGGGAGACGGTCGACCCCGTCGCGGTTCTCGAGTCAATCGGCGGCGGCGTGCTCATTCATGCGCTGTACAGCCAGCATGCGGGTGCGATGGACCGCGCGGCGCCGTTGAGCCCCGACCACCTCGACACCGAGCTGCGCAACTTCGTGTCGCTGGCCCTCGACGACGCGTCCTAGCGCAGGCAGTCACCCCGGGTCGCGGCGATCACGACCGCGGCGGAGGCATTCGCTCGGCCTGCGCACTGAGCCGTTCCAACGTCGTCCGCATGCCGGCCCCCAATCGGCGCGGCCGACGGGCAAGCCGATCGAGGATGATGATCAAAGCGGGCGAGTCGATGGTCCGGAAGCTCTCTCGCACTATCGTTCCGCGGTCGTCCGGGCTCAACTCGAACGTCCATCGCGTCGTGGCGCCGCTCCAGTGGCAGGCGTCGAAGACCAGAAGCCTGCCGGGTTCGGCGGCGACGATCGTGCACGTCGTCGACCATCGCAGCGGCCCGACTCGATTGGTCCCGCGAAACCTGTTGCCGGGCAATGGGCTCGACGCCTCACCCACCCAGGTTGCGCCGGTGCATTCGGGGCTCCACCGACCCATCTGGGTGATATCGCTGAGCAGCGCCCAGATCGCAGCGGGCGAAGCCGCGAAGCGCACCGACACTTCCTCCACCAGCGGCCTCATCGGTTCTCCTCACCACGGGTGTCAGCGGGCTTCTCGGTCACGGGAACGCGGTGCGGAGCGTTCGGTGATCACCGATGAGCTTGCCCTTCGTCCGAGGCCAGCAGCTGGTCAACGGATTCGACCCCCTCGTCACGGAAGCGGTCCATGAACGACTCTCCCCAGGCGAAGGCGACCTTGACGTCGCGGTCGTCGCCGTGGCGCGAAATGCTGCCCGCCTGTGCCCGGTAACCGCCCCAGCGGGCCGCCGAGAACTGCGACATCTGCCCGCCGGGTTCCAACTCGAACACCCACGTTCGGCCGTCGTGGGCGCGGTAGCCGATCCGTTGTGCCCAGTCGTCGGGGTCGGGGTCCACGCCACCGGCGGTGTCCACGTCCATGACGATCGGGCCGTCCTCGTCGGCCACGGCCACGAAGTTGAACTTCTGGCGCCCGATGGCGACCTGCCCCCACTCGACGTGCCCGTCGGCGAATTCGGTCGCGAACGCCGACCACGACAGCTGGGTGCCGTTGAAGATGCGGTATTCCTTCCAGTCCTGGCCATGCGGCCAGTAACCGTGGTCGAGAAACACGAAGCCCTGCACCTGTTCGCCGAGCACACTGCCGGTCACCTTGTAGAGCTCGCTGGTATAGAAGAACGGCTCGTCATGGTCCAGCGAGGCGACCTGGATGCCCGGCCCGACCAACGCCCCGTCGAGTTGCAGGATTGTGCCCTCCCGCCAGTGCATCGCGCCGGCGGTGAGCCGGTACTCCAGCCCCTCCTCGGGTGCTCCGCCGGCCTTGCCGAGCAGCGAGCCGTGCAGATGGTGTTCGGTGTCGGTATATTCGCGCTTCACCTCACCTCGCACCGTCTGCAGGGACTCCGGCGCGAGTTGAACCTTGCCGGACCGATTGGTCATCATCCACAGCCCGGCCGTCATCGGCCCGCAGAACTTCCGTTCGACGATGTGCAGCGCACCCGACTCGTCGCGCCACCCCCCGTACAGGTAGGTCGACTGCTCGGTCAGCCCAAAGGGTTGTGCGGTCGGTAGATGCATGGCGAGGTTGGGTTGATAACAACTGACGGAGGTGGCGAAGTCGAGGTCTCCGACCGGAGGTGCTGCTGTCATGCTGTGCTCCTATTGCGGTGATTCATCTTCGACAGATGGCATTTGCCAAGCGACGTACTTGATAGTGGTGTATTCGAGCAGTCCCTCCTGGCCGACTTCGCGGCCCACACCGGACTGCTTGTAGCCGCCGAACGGCGCCTCGTCGCCTGATGCGGTGGTGTTGACGCGGACCTGCCCCACACGGATACGGCGCGCAAGGCGCAACCCGAGTGCGGTGTCGGCCGTCCAAACCGCGCCGACAAGACCATACGGGCTGTCGTTGGCGATCCGGACCCCTTCTTCGGGATCACCGCTGTAGCGGATCACCACCACGACGGGGCCGAAGATCTCCTCGCGCGCGACCGCCATGTCGTTGGTCACCCCGGTCAGAATGGTCGGCTCTAAATAGAATCCGCCTTCGGGCACACCGCTCGGGCGTCCGCCGCCATAGGCGATCCGCGCTCCGGCCGCGACGGCCTGGGCTACGGTCGCTTCGATCCGATCCCGAGCCTGCGCCGAGATGACCGGTCCCATCAGGGCTTCCGGGTCGTCGGCGGGTCCCACCCGAACGCGCCGCAGCGCCTCGACAAGAGCGTCGACGACGCGGTCGTGCAGTGCGTCGGGCACGAGCACGCGGGTCAACAGCCCGCAGCCCTGACCGGCGAGGGTCACGAAGCGCAGCACCGCGGCAACCATGGAGGCGACGTCGGCGTCGGGCAGGGCCAGCAGCGCCGACTTGCCGCCGAGTTCGAGCAGCAGGTGTTTCAGCGTCGCGCCGGCCGACTGCGCGATTGCCCGGCCCACCGCGGACGAACCGGTGAACGCCACCATGTCGACACGGGGATCGTCGACCATCGCTTGACCGGTATCCGCACCGCCGGTCACCACATTGAGCACCCCCGGCGGAACACCGGCCTCAACCGCCAGTTCTCCCAACAGAAGTGCACAGCTCGGGGCTTCCGGCGCCGGCTTGAGCACCATGGTGTTTCCGGTGGCCAGTGCCGGCGCCACCTTCCACAGGTTGAGCAGGTGCGGGGCGTTCCACGGAGTGATCGCGGCGACGACGCCCCACGGCTCCCGGACGACTCGTTGGCCGGTTGCGGGCGGGCCGGGAAGCTGCGGAAGGGGACGTCCGAGTTCGGATCTGGCTCGCGACACCAGGTCCCGATAGTGATCCATCGGGCGACGCACCTGCCCCGGGCCGGCCACTCTGCGACAGGTGCCTACTTCGGTTTCCACGAAGCGGGTGAAATCGGGGGTGTGGGCGTCGATTAGGTCGGCCAGCCGAAGAAGGACCCTGGCGCGGTGATCGGCAGGCAGTTCCGACCACTGTCCGTCGTCGAAGGCCCGGCGCGCGCCCGCCAGCGCCGAGTCGAGTTGGCCGGGGCCGCCCTGCGGCACGGTTCGCACCACCTGACCGGTGGACGGGTCGACGACCTCGCACGTCTTTCCGACGTCGGCGAGCAGTTCGCCGTCGACGAGCAGCCTTGTGCCGACGATGTCCAGTGCCGTCACCGCGGTGTTCCCAGCGCGAACATCACAGGCATGCTTTTCACCCCGCGCATCATCAACGGCCCATGGGGTTGGTACTCGTACTCGGCGGCGAGCGCGAGGTCGGGTAACCGGTCCAACAGCACCTCCAGCGCGACGGTGGCTTCCAGGCGCGCCAGCGACGAACCGATGCAGAAGTGCTCGCCGAACCCGAACGTCTGATGGGTCCGGTTGCGGGCGGCAGGGCGATCCATGTCCCAGTCGTAGGGGTGATCCATCCCGTCGAGATCGCGGTTGGCGTGCGCGACAGCGTTGCACACCAGCGCGCCCGCCGGGATGGTCACCCCGGCTACGTCGACGTCGGCGGCGGCCTTGCGGGGCACCCAGTACAGCGGCGGGTCGAAGCGCAGCGTCTCCTCGACGACGTTCGCGATCAACGTGCGATCCGATTGCACACGCTCCCAACGTGATCGAACCGAAAGCAGTTGATGCAGCATCGATCCGATCAGGTTGGCAGTGGTGTCGGTGCCCGCGAGGATCAGCATGCGGACCAGGGCGACCAGTTCGGCCGTGCTGAGCCGGTCTTCGCCGTCGTGCACGTCGATGAGTTGACTCAGCAAATCCTCGCCCGGGGTCTGACGGCGTTCGTCGATGATGCTCAGCACGTATCCACGCAGTTGCGGATCCGACTCGGCGTACCCGCTGGAGTTCGGCGCCGCCGCGGTGATCGCGTCGTCGGCCCACTTCACAAACTGCGAGCGATCGCCTTCCGGGATACCGACCAGCTCGGCGATCACCATGGCGGGCAACAGAAATGCGAACTCAGTGCACATATCCGCAGTTCCGCGGGGGATGAACCGGTCGACGAGCTCGTGCGCGATCGCGTAGGTCGGGGCCTCCAGCTTCTTCACCGCCTTGGGCGTGAACGCCTTGACAACGAGTTTCCGCATGCGGGTGTGCTCGTCACCGTCGAGGTGCACCAGGCTCGGTTGGGTACCGGGCTCGGGCGGACGCAGTTCGTTGCGAAAGGACTGTGAGTCCTTGAACACCCCAGCGACGTTGGCGGCGCCGGTGACCACGACCGCGCCCCCCGGCGCGGCGACGACCGGACAGCGTAGGGCCGCGTCCCGCAGCGGGGTGTATGGATCCGCGACCGGGGTGAAGGGATCGAAATGTGCTGCGGTCGACAGAATCTGGTCAGACATCTCATTCCTCACTGACGGTAATCGCCGATTCGGGGCAGGCCTGCGCGCCCTTGACGGCTTGTGTCAACGCGTCGCCTTCGACCTCGGGTTTGACCACAACGCAATAACCTTCCGCATCGAACTGGTAGATCTCGGGGGCGTGGGTATAGCACTGCCCGTGGCCCATGCAGCGCTGCGGGTCGACGCTCACCTTCATGGGCTCGTCCCAGTGACCGCGGGTGCACCGACCCGCTCCCGCAGGTCGGCCTGCGTCGCGGGCATCAGGCCCCGGCGGGTGATCAGATCGACGGCACGGTCCACCATTTCGGCGTTGGTAGCGGTGGGATAAGCCCACGGGCAGTCCCCGATTCCGACGCGGATGCCGAGGCCGCGGTCCAGCGCCCGCTCCCACAACAGCTCGCACCGCTGCGCCGAGCTCATGGCATAGGGCACCACGACGGTCTCATGGTCGATTCCTGCGGGGATTCGCGAGAGCAGAAAGTCGATCACGTCCGGGTCTGGGTCGTTGTTGGACACCCACCGGTCGGAGAAGAACAGCTTGATGTTCAACGGCTGGCGCAGAATGCCGATGCGTGCGGCCAGCGCCACCCAACGCATGTCGGCGGTGTTGAACACCGCGATGTTGGGCACCAACCCGAGGTCGGCGAAGCGATCCAACTCGGGCGGATAGGGCGGGTTCCAGTTATTGGGGTCGTCGGGCCCGAAACTGACTACACCGAACCGGTTCCCCTCTTCGAGCCACAGCACCCGCTTGATGTGCTGAACGGGATCGAACGGGGTCAGCAACAGCTTGGTGCCAGCCGGCGGCCGCTTCGCCAGCGCCCAGATATGGTCGAGGCTGCCGTGATAGCTGGGATAGGCCAGCGGGTCGACCGTGGCCGCCGCGGCGGCGAGCACGGTGCGGGAGACCTCGTCGTCGGTCCAGGCCTGCCTGCCGTCGTCGTGGCGGGCGTGGAAGTGCACCGCGGTCGCTCCGTGCCGGATGCACTCGACGAGGTCGCGGGCCGTCTCCTGCGCACCGTAGGGCACGTTTGGGTTGTCGTCCTTGCTGACCACCTCGTTGACACCGACCTCGAGGTACACCTTGCCGTCATCGCGAAAGCTCATTGCGTTCCTCTCGCCGTACTGTGAACCGTTCGATGTGGTGGATCTCGTTGTAGGTACGCAGTTTCCAACGTCCACCGGCATCGACCGTGATCCGGGTGATTGATCCGTAGTCCGGTTCGGTCAGCGAGACTCGCGCCTCGCCGAGCGCCTTCACGACACACGCGCCGATCACCCCGCCGTGGCAGAAGACGGCCGCAATGCCGGGCGGGCTGGTCGCGGCGATCCGCTCGACGGCAGCGGTGGCGGCCCGTCGGAACTCCGCCAAGACACCCGACATCTCCGGCTGCGCCATGAGTTCTCGCCATCGATCCAGTCGTGGGTCCCGCTCCGCGATCATGTCCTCTATCGGGATGTAGAAATCTTCGCCGTTGTCGAACTCGGCGAGATCTTCGTCGATCTCCACGTCGATGCCCAGCTTGTCGGCGGTGGGTGCGGCCGTCTGCCGGGCCCGCAGCAGCTGGCTGCTGGCGATGCTGCAAATAGGCAGGAACGCAGTCGCCTCGGCGACGGCACGCGCCTGGGTGAGACCGCTCTCGGTGAGACCGGGATCAGGCTTGCGCACCCCCTCGATCCGGCTGGGTAGCCCGTGGCGGATCAACGCCACTTCCACGCCGTCTTTCATCGGCGCACCAACAGCACCGCGCCGGCCGTCGGTCCGCCCCCGGCGCCGACGGCGACGGTGTTCGGACGTCCCGCCTGACGGTCCCCGCCCCGTCCGGCCAGCTGGACACACGCCTCGTACAGCAGCCCGCTGCCGTGCAGTCGGCCCGCCGACAGCTGGCCGCCGCCGGTGTTGAGCGGCAGCTGCCCGTCCAGCGCGATCCGCTCACCGGCATCCAGGAACGGGCCCGATTCACCTTTGCCGCAGAACCGCAACGCCTCCAGCCAGACCAGCGGCAGAAACGAGAACCCATCGTAGAGCTGAACCTGGTCAACTTCGTCGGGCGTGAGGTCGCTGCGTTCCCACAGATGTACCGCCGCGTCCCAGGCCGCCATTTCGGTCATGTCATCCCACTGATCCCACACCGGACGGTGCCGCATCGCCCAGCCCAACGACTCGATGCCGATAGCGGGATGTGGTCCGTCGTTGGCGGTGTCCACGTGCGACACCACGAAGGCCACCGACCCGTCACAGGGGACGTCACAGTCATACAACCCGAACGGCGTGGTGATCATCCGAGCCGCGAAGTAGTCGTCCAATGTGAGCTCGGTGCGATACACCGCGTCCGGGTTGCGACCGGCATTGCGCCGGTTGTTGACCACTATCGTGCCGAGATGTTCACGCGCGGTACCGAATTCATGCATGTGGCGGTGCGCGAAGAGCGCGATCCAATTGGCCGGTGAATGGGCGTCGAACGGCGCGAGCCAGCGTCGGAACCCTGATACCGCCGCGTCGGCGCCGGCAGACAGTGTTCCCGCGCGGCCGGCCGCTCCCTGTGCGGAGGCCTCACCGACAGTCCGGTACACCAGCACATGTCGTGCCAACCCCGTTGCCACGGCTAGAATTGCCGAGAAGAAGCCGCCGAGCTGGCCGCCCTCGGGCCCTCCGTATTTCCAGTTCGTGCGGAGACCAAGCGCCGCGTGCACGTCGTCGGCGCCCGGCCCGGCGAGACCCGGGGTGTCGAACCCGCCACCGGGAAACGTCGCCAGACCGTCGATTTCGCTTCGACACACGCCGGCATCGGCCAGTGCCGCCAGACATGCGTCGATAGTCAGGGCCATTTCACTGGTCGGCAGCCGCCTGCCGATCTGCGAGGATCCGAACCCCCGGATCACCGCCTGCCGCTCCGGACGCACGGTCATGAGGCGCCTTCCGAAGCGGTGAACAGCGGCGCAAACAGCTCCTCCCCCAACGGCTTGAAGACGACACGCACCCGCATCCCGATCACGACGTCGCAGACAGCGGTGTCGACGACCCGGCTCAGGAACCGCAACCCGGGCTGTTCGTCGAGTTCGACGACGATCACCGCATAGGGCTCGGTCAGGTGCGGCAGCCACAGCTGGTGGTTGACGGTGACGCTGTACACCGTGCCGCTTCCGCTGACGGGTTCGAATTCGACGTCGCGAGAAAGACAGCGGTGACAGACCGGGTTCGGCGGGTGCTGCCAGCGTCCACAACCGTGGCAGCGCTGTATGCGCAGTCGGCCGTCGGATCCCGACCGCCAGAACTCCATCTCGTCGGGTGTCGGCGCGGGACGTTGCAGCGGCCCGCCCCGCGTCGCTGCGACAGCGTTCTCCAGCTTCACCGGCCGATGATCCGTCCCGTCGACTCCCACGCTTGGATGGCGGGCGGGAAGAACTCGTTGTACGAGTGGTGCACCACCGGTGTGCGGGTTTCCCCTGCGCGTCTCAGATATCCCTCCGAGGAGCGGTAGAAGTCGTGGCCCGACGCCTGGTCCGGCAGTGCGCCATCGTCGACAGCAGACCACTCCCAGTCCACGCCATCGACTTCGTAATACATGTGCTCGGGGAACGTGTCCGGCCGGTACTTGATGTCGCGCGCGGCGACATCGGACGTGCAGTGCAACACCTGATCGTCGCCCGTGGCGACCAACGAGAAGTTGAAACCGTTGGCGCCGTAGCAGATGTGCCCCATCTCGATGGAACCGTCGGAGAACTCGGTACCGAACGGCGTCCACGCCAGTTCCACGCCCTTGAAGTAGTCACTGTTGCGCCACGTGACCCCAGGCGGCAGATAGCACTGATCCAGCCAGAGGAAGCCCTCGGCGGGCTTCCCGAACGCAGTGCCGGAGACCCGATGCTGCAGCGAGGTGTAGAGCAGCGGCGTCGGTCCGCTGGGCACGTAAACCTGCATTCCCGGGCCGATGCGTCGGCCATTGAACTGAAGCTCGTGACCTTCGTGGTAGCTCAGTTCGGTGTCGGTGCGGGCCAACTCGAACGGTTGGCCGGTCGCGTACCCCGCCTCAGCGGGCTTGCTCGCTACTCGGTAGGTACCGTCGACGACGGTAGTGACGACCGGACCGCGGAAGAACTCGCGTCCGGCAGGCATGGCGACCTTGCGCAAGGCGCCGTCGCGAGACTCGTTGCAGGTGAAGTGCAGCGATCCCTCAAGGCCGAGGGTAGTGCGGTAGGCAAAGTGTAGCTTGCCGTCGGCGTCGCGAAAGTTGAGATAGAACCAGGTGCACGACAGCGACAGGCCGAAGTACGTGCGCGTTGGATCGCTGTCGGTTGCGGTGGGCTCGTAGGTACCGACCAGTGTCCGATGTCCGTAGTCGCCCTTGTTCGACATAATGCTTCGCTCTCTTTCTCTATTCCGCGTGGTGTGTGTCGTCGATGACGTGCACCGTGCCTGCGGTGCCGTCGACTTCGACCAGCTGACCGTTCTCCAGCCACTGGGTGGCGGTCTCGGTGTTCACCACCGCCGGAATGCCGAACTCCCTGGCTACGATTGCTGCATGTGACATCGGACCGCCGACGTTGGTCACGATGGCCGCCGCGCAGCTGAAGAACGGGGTCCAGCCCGTGTCGGTGACGTTGGCGACGAGCACTTCGCCGGGTTCGAAGTCGTCGTCGGGATGCGCCAGGATCCGTACCCGGCCGCGGGCAGTACCCGGAGACACCGCTTGTCCGATGACCACCTCATTCCGGCTCGCCGCGGCCATTTCGTCGGGCGTCCACGGTTGCGTGAAATGAACGGGGAAGTCCAAAGCCGCCAAGCGGGCGCGCTCGGCGCGCCGGCGTGCAATGGTTTGACTGGAATCAACTGGTGGGCAGTAGATCTCATCGATCGACAGATAGTGCACGTCGTCTGCAGTCTCCAGCGTCGCACGCTCGGCCAGCCGTCTGCCCCATTCCTGGAGCGCGATCCGAAGCTCGTAGGTGATGCGCATGCACAGGTCTCGGCCCCGCTCTCGTCGTTCGATGGCGCTCACCGCGAGCCGTGTCAACGCGCGCGCCAGTGGTGACTTCGCCGGCTCGGCGGGAGCGGGCGGTTCGGCACGTGTATTGCCCAGCACCGCGCGCAGCAACAGCTCCGGGGCGTCTGCGTAGACCGGGTTGCTGAGTTCGGTCTCACCGGGGCCGCGGTGCCCGCACTGCGTGACCAGTTGGTCGAACTTGGCGGCGAAACCGGGTGCGTCGCTGCGTAGTTTGTCCATCACGACCTCGCGGGGGCTGTCCTGGATCAACCGCCGAAGTCCATCATCGTGCGCGACGATGTCGGCGAGTTCACGCACCCCGGACAGCAGCGCCGCGCTGCGTAGCTTCTGCGTCCCGGCCCGCACGTTCATCGCGGCTCGATCTCCGTAACGTTGTGAGATCAGGTTCATCGGGAGGCTCACCATGAACGTGTTCATGTTGTTGATGTCCCACGCCCGAACCACCAGGTCACAGACCAGTTCGATCCTGCTCAGCAGCTGTTCCTCGTGGATCTCGTGCAGCACGGGGCGGTTGCCGATCAACCGTTGCGCGCGCTTCTCCATGTCGGCCAGTTCGATCCCGAGTCCGGCGATCTGCGGACCACCCTTCAGGGCCGCTCTGGCGGCGGCGAGCAGATCCGCGCGTGATAACGGGGGAGGCCGGTAGCCCTCTGGAAGCGGCGTTCCGTTCATCTGGTGTTCGAAGCTCTCGGGCGTCTGGCCTGGAATCGCACTGGCCAGCTTCTTCATCGCCGTCATGTTGTTGTAGAGCCGATGGCCGATGGTGCCGACCTGCTTGCAGTTCACCACCGCGGCGAGTTCGGGATCGAGTGGGAACAGGTAATCGAGCATGTTGGCGCCACTGAACAGGATTCGGTTGGCCAGCCCGAGCGAAAACGGTGTCATCGGTCCTGGGAACGCCTCCGACAGGTTGGCTGCGCTCCATTCCGGCAGGGCGGGGTCACCGGTGATGCTGTCGAATTCGCCCGTGTATTCCGGCGGCACGATCTGAATCGCGCTGCCGTCTGGACCCGAGGTGTCGCGTGGGTAGACGGAAGGCGCGGCGAGCCGAACCGGCTTCCGCATCGACCGCGCGCCAACGGTCCACATGCTCGAGGACCAGTCGGTCATGTCCGCCACGGCATCGGCTGAGCTGTACGCGCAGCGAAATCCGAACTGCTCCCGCAACTTTCGATTGTCTCCGAGCGGGTAGTGCAGGAACAGCTCGATCAGGTCGGGCACCGATTCGAAATTGTCCGCCTTGCCGAGCAGGCCGGCCAGCATGCGAGAGAAGCGTTCACCGGAGTTCAGTACCGGCCGTCCGATGATATGGGCGATTTCGGCGAACGTCAGAGCGTCATCGGCATTGAGGTTCACCGTGCCGGCAGGCCCGCCGAGGGCGGCCATCGCACAGAACCGGCCGACGTCGTCGACGTGGACCAGTTGCATCCGGGCATCGCGGCCAGGCGTGACTACCACCGGTTGACGGAAGATGTTCGCCGGTGCGCTCCACGACGACCGTCCGACGATGACGGTGGGGCGCACGTTGACCGCCTCGACCCCGGATTCGGTGATCATCGTCTCGGCCCGCACTTTGTTCCTTTCGTAATGGAACGAAGGGGCGGGGCGAGGTGTCTCGTCCTCGGTGTACGGCTGCGGGTGATTGGCGTGCCCACCGTAGACGGTGATCGATGAGGCGAAAACCATCCGGCGGCAGTCATGATCGGCCATGGCGCGCAACAGGTTGGTGGTCCCCCCGATGTCGATACTCTCGGCCACCTCGGCGCTCTGCATCGCTGACATCGTCCACGCGAAGTGTGCGATGGCGTCACAGCCCGCGACCGCCCGCGATACCCCGTCGGCGTCCTGTACGTCCGCGGCGATGTAGGTCACCCCTGCAACGGGCACCGCCGGGGTCCGCCGCGCCAGCACCACGACGTCGGCGCCCATTCGCTTGAGCCATTTCACGGTGGCCGCGCCGGCCGCGCCGGTGCCTCCGGTGACTAGAACTCGTCCCGCCATCTCACCTTCACGATCTTCGAATGACGTTTATATTATAACCTGGTTATAGTATTTCGCTGTGGGCTGGAACACAACTGAGCGCTGAAGCCAGCGGGCCCGCGGACCTTAGCTTTCCAAGCTTCTAAAAACCGACGGCGATCGTCGGATTCAGCCTATAGGTCTCTTCTCCGGCCGTCCTGCGTTCCGCATGCAGATGCGGACCCGGCTTTCAAAGGGGCGTTCCGCCGCCGTCCACGACGATGACGCTGCCGGTGATGTAGCTACCTGCGTCCGACGCTAGGAGCATTGCTGCACCCACCATTTCGGCGGGTGAAGCCAGCCGTTTCATGAGCGTCTCATTGACCAGTACGTCGATCTTTTCCTGCGGTCTACTGCGCAGCATGTCCGTATCGACCGGACCCGGCGCGATTGCATTCACGCGGATCCCCGCTGGTGCGAACTGGGCGGCCATCGACCTGGTGAACGACATCAACGCCGCCTTGGCCGACGCGTAGATCGACGGTAACGGGGCGAAATTGAAGGCCCCTACCGACAAGATGTTGACCACGGCGGCGTGTGGGCTGGCCTCCAAGTACGGCAACGCCTCCTGGACGAGAAGTACCGGGCCGTGCACGTTGACTCGGTAAGAATCGGTCAATCCCGCCGAAGTTATCTGTCCGAGCGGTTGCGACAACGAGTTGGCCGCGTTATTGACCACGACGTCCACACCACCGAACTCGGCAACGGTGTTGCGCACCAACATCCGTAGGTCGTCGACCGCGCTGAGATCCGTTTTCATCCCAATGGCGTCCCCACCAAGCCGGCGAAGATGCTGCGCCGCATGCTCGCAGGCGTCGGCCCTGCGACTGGCGACGACGACTCGAGCCCCAGCCAGCACGAAGCCTTCGGCCAGCGTAAGGCCGATGCCCCCGGCACCGCCGGTGACGATCACGGTACGACCGGTCATATCGAAAAGCCGCGAGAACGTATCCCGATCCACGTGAGCCCCTAATGTCGCGACAGCCAGACGCTCGATAACTAAAACCTGGTTATGCTATTCGTTGGATTCACCGGCTGCTCCCGGCGTTGGCGAGCAATTCGTGCGACGCGCACAACCGTCGGCATTGACCAGGATCGGTGAAGACCTCGCTGATCAAACCGGCGGTGCGGGCCCCCGCCACGTTGTCCGCCATGTCATCGAAGTACAGGAGTTCGTCGGGGCGACGTCTCATCCGCTCGGCCGTCACCGTGTAGATCCGGGGATCGGGTTTGCGCAGCCCGACTTGAGAGGAGTCCACGACGGCGGTGAAGCGCGCGATCGGCAACACCCCGCTGTGCCACCACGACCTGGCTTCCTTCGCGTTGTTGGTCAGTAGGCCGACCGGCACCCCCCTGTCTGCCAGCTCGACGACCAGGGTGACCATCTCGGGACGGACCTGCTGGCCCGCGGCCAGACAGTCCGCCAGCCGCCGGATGTTGACGTCCACGTCGAACCGCTCAGCCACGTCGCGGCACGCGAACTTCAGAAAGTCGCGGACCGCACGGGCCCCGGTCTCGACCTCGGCGAAGTCCGGGCCCCGGAGTTGCTCGACGAACGTCTCCGCCGGCAAGCCCAGTTCGCGGGCGTAGTTGCGGCATGCTTCGAACGGGTCGACCGTGAGCACGCCGCCCATGTCGAAGACCACGGCATTGACGGCCATGTCAGCGCGGGGCGTTCGCATGGGCGGCCCTGATGCGTTCTGCCGCGCCCATCAGTTCCTGGAGGCGCCGACGTTGCCCGTCGAGGGCCACCTCGTCGACCGACGCGGGAGACGTTCCCTCGGCCAGCGCCTGCTCTGCCTGCCGAATGCGCGCACGGCACGCCTTGATCTCGTCGACCAGCCGTTGCGACGCCTCGACGATGGTGAGCAGATCCTCGTCGTCCCAGTCCGATGCCCCGAGCATCCCATCGGGCGGAACGGGCGACACCGGGCCCGGGGTCATTTCTCGATGCGCGGGAAGTTGAACAGCGCGCGTGCGTTGAGTTCGACGATCTTGTGGACGTCCTCGTCGGGGATCTCGGCGAACACCTCGTCGGCGACCTTGCGGCTGTTGGGCCAGTTCGAGTCGGAGTGCGGATAGTCGCACTCCCAGAGGATGTTGTCGATGCCGACCTCGTCGCGGTTGCGCAGGCCGTGGCGGTCTTCGATGAAGCACGAGTAGATGTGTTCGAAGTACAACTCCGAGGGCCGCCGGTCCTGGTTGACGTTCTGGTAGAAGCGGTGCCGCTCCCACACGTAGTCGGCCCGCTCCAACAGGTAGGGCACCCATCCGATACCGCCCTCCGACAGCGCCACCTTGAGCTTGGGGTGGCGATGAAACACCGGCGAGAACAGCAGATCACCCAGGGCGTACATGGAGTTGCAGCCGAACAGCGTGATGCTGACCGCCATCGGCCCGTCCGGCGACGGCTTCGGCGACTGCCCCGAGGTGCCGAAGTGCAGCGAGAGCGGCAGGTCGTACTCCTCGGCGACGTTGAACAGCGGATCCCAGTGGTCGGTGTGGATCGACGGCAGGCCCAACGGCGACGGGTTCTCCGGGAAGGCGAGCGTCTTGGCGCCCTTGGCGAAGGTGCGATGCACTTCGGCCACACACAACTCGACATCCCACAGCGGCAGGATGACCAGCGGGATGTAGCGGTGCGGCGCGGCGGCGCACCACTCGTCGAGGATGAAGTCGTTGAACGCCGTCACGCTGGCCAGCGCCACGTCGCGGTCGTCACCTTCGAGAAAAACGGTGCCCGCGAACCGGGGGAACGACGGAAAACACAGTGCGGCCTCCACCCCGTCGAGGTCCATATCGGCCAACCGCTGAACCGGGTCGTAGCAGCCGGGCAGCATCTCGTCGAAGCGCGACGGATCGATGCCGTATTCCTCTGGTTTCTTGCCGGCCACGGCGTTGAGCCCGATCTGCGGATAGGTCTTGCCCTGGTACTCCCAGACCTGGCTGGGTCGGCCGCCTTTGGCCCGTGGCACCTCGACGATGCGTGGCCCGAGTTCCTGGTATTTCGCGGGCAACCGGTCGGCCCACACCCGAGGATGTTCGATGAGATGGTCATCGACAGAGATCAACTGCATGTGATCCTGCAACGGCATCGGTCACTCCCTTGTTATAACCTGGTTAGTCATTAGCCTACGTGGTATTGGCGGCCGCGCCAGAGCCGAAAGTCCTCTTGGCCCGCTTCTCGAGCACGTGCACCGAGCACGCACTGCCCAGCCCCAACACGTGCGTCAAGCCGACCCGGGCACCGTCGATCTGGCGGTCGCCAGCCTCCCCGCGCAGGTGCGTGACGACTTCGAACACCCCCGCGATTCCGGTCGCCCCGAGGGGATGTCCCTTGGACAACAGTCCCCCGGAGATGTTCACCGGCGTGTGGCCACCCCGCCACGGTGCGCCGGAGTCGAGGAAGTCCGGTGCGCCGCCCGGTTGGCACAAACCCAGGTTCTCGTAGTGCACCAGCTCGGCGGTGGCGAAGCAATCGTGCAACTCGACCATATCGAGGTCGGCCGGGCCCAGCCCCGCCGACTCGTAGGCCTGCCGGGCGGCGTTGCGGGTGATCGTGTCGACGTCCCAGCACGTCTCTGCGTGTTCCACCCACGGGTCGCTGACCAATACCGACGCGCTGACCTTCACCGCACGCGCCCGTACCCCGGGATCGAGCCTGCTCAGCGCGGCATCACCGGCGAGCACCACCGCTGCCGCACCGTCGCCGGTCGGCGAGCACATCAGCGCCGTGTTCGGGTAGGCGATCATGTCCCCACCGGCAATCTGTTCGAGGCTGAACTCTTTGCGGTACTGCGCCAGCGGGTTCAACGTCGAATTCGCGTGGTTCTTCTGCGCCACCTTGAAGAAGTGCTCGACCGTCGCGCCCGCGGTCCGGGCCAGGTAGGCGACGCCCGCCTCGGCGAACACCGACGGCATCATCGAGCTGCCCAGAATTCCTTCGGGCTCCAGCACCGAACCGTCGCGGCCGCGCGGGCTGAACTCCGCACCGCGCGGCTCCTCCTCGGCGGCCAACAACCCGCGCTTGCCGAGCTGCTCGCAACCGATCGCCAATGCCAGGTCGGCCTCCCCGGCCTTGATGGACAACAGCGCGGTGCGCAGCGCGGTCGCGCCGGTGGCGCAGGCGTTCGAGACGTTGTACACGGGTGCGCCCGTCTGCCCGATCTGGTGCATGATGCGTTGCCCCACCCCGGTAATGCCCTCGAACACGTTGCCGACGGCCACCGTCTGCATCTGGCCGATCGCGGTGCCGCTGTCCGACAGCGCGGCGCGGGCGGCCGCCGCCCCCAGGTCGACGACGTCTGATTCCGGGAAGCGGCCGAACTTGGTCATCGCCGCGCCGACGATCCACACGGTCTGCGTCATGATCGTTCCGATACCTCGAACTCGTAGCCGATGGCCTGCAGCCCCGCGGCGTCGGTGGCGATCGGACGGGTTCGCATGAGCGCCCTTCGACCGACCGCGGCCACCGGGTCGTCGACGGCGCCAGTCAGGTTGGTGCGCACGAAGCCGCCGCCGTCGAGGGCAACCACACCGCTGACAAAGGGGGTGTGAACGCCTGGCGGCGCACGGTGCACCACGGTGGCGGCGGTGACCACGCCGGTGTCGCCGAGATCCGCCCGCGCACCGAATTCAGCACCGCCGCAACGACTGCACGCCGAGCGACGCAGCAGGTAAACAGCATCGCAATTCGCGCAGCGGAACCCGCTCAGGTGCGGACGGTCACCGAGTGTCAGATACGCGGCGACGGGCACGACCCCGGTTGTCATGACGCGGTCCCGTCGTCGGTGGTCGGTTCGAGCACGACAGTGGCCGAGGCCGACATCGCCACGCCGCCGTTGCTGCGCGTGACGGTCAGGTCGAGTTCGGCGACGCCGCCCGGATCGAGCTTGGCCACCACCCCGCCGCACACCAGTTCGTCTCCCGGCCAAACCTGCTCGGCGAACCGAACGGACAATCGGCGCACGCTTTCCGCGCCGAACAACTCGACGCAGTAGGTGCCCAGATAGCCCGCCTGCAGCATGCCGACGCTGAACACCCCCGGCATCCCCGCAGACCGGGCGAACTCGTCGTCGTGGTGGATGGGATTGAAATCACCACTGGCGCCCTGATATCGCACGATGTCGGTGTGTGTCTGCGGCCCGAAGCGCCGTTCGGGCAGGGCCGCACCGACAGTCCACTCGACGCCCGACGTCCTGGCCGTCATGACGTGCCTCGCTCGATGACGGTGGCGCGTCCCTCGGCGATCAACCGGCCGTCGGGGCCAGCGAAGCGGGTGCGCACGACGATCACCGTCATCACCCCGCCACGGCTGCTGGGCTTTTCGGTCACCGACTCGACCGAGGTCTCGGCGTGCAGGACGTCCCCGGCGCGGGGCAGCGCGCCGAGAAACGTGTACTCCTGGCCGCCCTGCAGCACCTTGCTCAGGTTTAGGCCGAGCCGGGTGGCCAGCGGCGGGTCCTGCGGCTCCCAATGCATGCTGGTTGCCAAGAACGTCGGCGGCACAGGCGCATTGGGCTCCTGATAAGTCGGGTCGGTGGCCCCGGTGGCCGCGGCGAACTCGCGGATCTTGCCGCGTTCCACGGGCATTTCGTAGGCGAACAGCAATTTGTCGATCAGCCGCCCGGCCGGATGAACGGTCGACGCGCTCATCGAACCGGGCGGTGGCCGGTCATGTCGGCGTTGGGCGCCGCCTTGGCGAGCAGATCGGGCAGCATTTCGTCGAGGCGCCGAATGGTCCACCGCTCGTCGCTGTGGATCTCGGGGCCATACGCCCAGCCCTCCACCACCGCGATCGTTCCACCGATGACCGATAGCACCCGTCCCGTGACGTCGCGGCCGGCAGGCCCGGCCAACCACAGCACCACCGGCGATACGCCCTCCGGAGCGAGGTCGACCTGCTCGGCCATCTCGCGTGCGGCCGGCAGATCTTCGGTGAGCCGGGTCAGCGCGGTGGGAGCCACGGCGTTCACGGTGACGCCGTACCGCTGCAGTTCCATGGCGGCGATTATCGTGAACCCGGCGACGCCTGCCTTCGCCGCACCGTAGTTCGTCTGCCCCGGACTGCCGAACAGACCGGACGGCGACGTGGTGTTGATCACCCGAGCGTCGTTGGCGGCACCACCCTTTGCGCGATTGCGCCAGAACTCGGCGGCGTGTCGGGTGGGGCCGAACGTCCCCTTGAGGTGAACCGCGATCACCGCGTCCCATTCGGCCTCCGACATCGACGTCAGCATCCGGTCGCGCAGGATGCCGGCGTTGTTCACCAATACGTCGAGCCCGCCGAAGGTTTCGACGGCCTGCTCGATCAACGACCTGGAGCCGGACCAGGTGCTGATGTCGTCGGTATTGGCGACCGCGCGTCCACCTGCGGCGGCGATCTCGTCGATGACGGCATGTGCCGGACCGGTGGAATCTCCACTGCCGTCACGGGAGCCACCGAGGTCGTTCACCACGACGGCGTAACCCGCGTCGGCGAACGCCAGCGCGTGGGCACGTCCGAGCCCGTTGCCTGCGCCGGTCACGACGGCTACCCGATCAGCCCTGTCCGACTGCACTGTCGATCCCTTCTGCCGCTTCGAACTCCTCGCGCACCTGTTTGCGCAGGATCTTCATCGCCGAGTTGCGGGGAATGGCGTCGATGATCCGGACCCGCACCGGCACCTTGTAGCCGGGCACCCGATCGCGGGTCCACGCGATGAGCTCCTCCGCCGAGACGTTGCCGGCCGTCACCACGACGGCCACGGGCACTTGGCCCAGTCGCTCGTCTGCCACACCGAACACCACGGCCTCACGAACCTGCGGGTGCGACTCGAGGCAGTCTTCGAGTTCGGCCGGGAAGATCTTGAAGCCACCGCGGTTGATGACGTCGTCGGCGCGGCCCTGGATCCAGACGAAGCCGTCCTCGTCGACGGTGCCGAGGTCGTTGGTGCGCACCCACCGGCCGTCGCCACCCGAGGCCTGCGCCGAGCGCACCTGCAGGATGCCGTGCTGTCCGGGTGCAAGAAGCTCACCGGTGCTCGCATCGATCACCGAGATCTGCACTCCCGGATGGGCACGTCCGACGCTGCCGCGCTTGGCGTCCTTCCACTCACTCCAGTCCTTGAGCGACCACCCCGTGACACCGCCGGTGAATTCTGTTGCGCCGTAACTCAGTAAAACCGGACAGCCGTAGGTCTGCTCGAACTGCGCCGCGAGGTCGGCTCCGGTGGGCGCAGCACCGGCCCACACCGCCTTGAGACTGGCCAGCCGGTCCGGTTCGATGCCGGCATCGAGCACCATGCGTAGCGCGGCTGGGGGCAGCGACACCGAGCGTGGCTGGTGCTGCGCCACGGCCGCCGACCATGCGACCGGTTCGAATTTGTCCTGCAGCAGGGTGCGGCCACCACCGCTGAGCGCGGTGATGATCGCCCACAGTCCGCTGATGTTCGTCGACGGCAACGAGACGATTTGCACTCCGCCGCCGCGCACGCTGCCTTCGCGCGCGCTGCCCGCCATGTAATGCTCCTGAGCACCGCTCAGTGCGTGTTCGATTTCGCTGTAGCGCAGTGGAATTCGCTTGGGCGGCCCGGTAGTTCCGCTGGTCGGCATCAGGATGGCCACTCCGTCGTCGATAGGGACGGTCCCGTCGGATCCGGATCTCGCAACGGTGACCACGGCCGCGGGCGCATCCGCCGCTGGGACGTCGACCTGCACGCCGAGCGCGCCGCTGGCCTGTACTGCGGCTTCCACCGGGCCGCGGGCCCAGTCCTCGGCATCCGCCAGCACCGCGACGGGGCGCAACGCCAGCACGTCGGCACCAACCGTGCCGTCAGGAATCATCGGGTTGAGCACGATCAGCGGCCGCCGGGTGGCCAGCACCACCGCCAGCGCTGCGACGAGGCCCGGTCGATTACGCATGAACATGCCGACCGGAGCACCCGGCCCCACTCCGTGTTCCGCCAGTAAGACGTCGATGGACCGAGCAGCTTTCGCGAATTCGGCTCGGCTGCACCAGGTATCGCCGTAGCACAGCATCGGCTTGTTTCCGTCGGCGTGCATCAGCTGCCGCATCGCTTCGATCAAATCCATCCAGCCACCCTCGTCACTTGGCGCACCGCCCAAGTAACGGGCAGATTTATATAACCAGGTTATATTAACAGCCGATCGGCCGCACCAAAACCCGGCTGTGGGCTGCTCATGTGATGGCGCCGTCCACCTTCAACTGAACGAGTTCTTCCCAGCCGTAACCCAGATCGAGCAGCACCTGATCGGTGTCGGCGCCCAGTTCTGGCGCCGGGCGCGCACCTGCGTGCGCACCCTTGAACTGCACCGGCGGCCGAGCCACTGTCACCGCCGCGGCGTCGTCGATCTCCATTCGCGTCACGTATTCGTTCGCCAGGACCTGGCTGTCTTTGCGGGTTTCGTCCGGTGATTGGACGATGGCCCACACCCCTCGTTGACGGTTGAGCACTTCGCGCCACTCGGCTGCCGTGCGGGTCGCGAAAATCGCGTCCAGCTCTGCGATGCATGCCTTGCTGTTCTCGCAGCGCGCGGCCGCGTCGAGGTAGCGCTCGTCGGCCGCCAGGTCCGGCCGTCCGATCAGATCCATCAGGGGCGCCCAGAACCGGTCGGACTCCAGCATCACCAGCGCGACGAAGCGCCCGTCTGCTGTTCGGTAGGTATTGCTCAGCGGGTTGTGTGCCCCTTGACGATCGCCCCGGGGCATCGCGTCGATGTCGAACAGTGACGAGGCCGCGATGTGGGGCGCGGTCCCCCACACCGCGGATCCGAGCAGGCTCACGTCGACTACCTGTGGCTCGCCGGTGCGCTCACGGGCGAACAGCGCCGCGGCCACCCCGCCGGCGGCGTACAGACCCGACTGCAGATCACCGAATGCGGCTCCGGGCATGGGCGGCGGATAGTCGGCGCCCTCGGGCATGCTCACGTATGCCACCCCTCCCCGCGACCAGTACGACGCGAGGTCGAACCCACCGGTATCGGCTTCCTCCCCCTTGGGGCCCAGACCCGTTCCGCGGGCGTAGATCAAGCGGGGGTTCACGGCGGTCAGGTCGTCGACGTCCACGCGCAGCTTGCGGCGAACCGGCGCGAGATAGTTGGTGAGGAATACGTCTGCCGTGCCGACGAGCCGGTAGAGCACGTCGCGGCCGCCGTCGGTGGTGAGGTCGATGCCGACGCTGGATTTGTTGCGGCTGAAGGTCTGGAACATGTAGCTGACCGGCTGCTCGCCGGGGGGTGTGAGGGCGGCGCTGACGAGGCCGCGCATCGGATCACCGTGGGCGGGATTTTCGACCTTAATCACCTCGGCGCCCCAATCGGCGAGTGCGACACCGGCCGACGGTATGAACCCCCACGTCGCCAACTCGACGACGCGAACGCCGTCCATCACCCCAGGCATAGCGACCCCTCCATTTCGTAGCCGGCGCATCCTACAATAGACTAACCACGTAATATGATTCGTCGGATCGAGGGCGTGACGAAGTGAGAGGTCTGCGATGGGACGGGTCGACGGTAAGCGGGCTCTGGTCACGGGCGCGGCGCGCGGACAGGGCCGCCATCACGCGATCCGGCTGGCAGAGGAGGGTGCTGACGTCGTCTTGATCGACATCTGCGCCGACATACCAGGCGTCGGGTACCCGATGGCCACGCCGGAGGACCTCGACGAAACGGTTCGGCTCGTCGAGAAATTCGACCGCCGCGCTGTCGCGTCCGTCGTCGACGTCCGGGACCGGACCTCGCTGGCGCAGGCGATCTCCGCGGCGGTCGGCACCCTGGGCGGGTTGGACGTTGTGGTGGCCAACGCCGGCATCTGCCCGATAGGGCCCGACTTTCCGGTGACCGCCTTCGCCGATGCGCTCGACGTGGACCTGATCGGCGTCGTGAACACCGTCCATGCCGCTCTGCCGCACGTCTCGGCGGGCGGGTCGATCATCGCGACAGGGTCGGTGGCCGCCATGCTGCCCAACGCGGTGAACAACGCCGCTAACGGCCCCGGCGGGGCGGGATACGGTCTGGCTAAGCAGTTCATCAGCGACTATGTCGTGGTGCTGGCCCGACAGCTTGCGGCCCAAGGGATTCGGGTCAACGCGGTGCATCCGACCAACTGCAACACCGATATGTTGCACAGCCCGCCGATGTACAAGGCCTTCCGTAAAGACTTGGCCGAGCCGACCCGGGCCGACGCCGAGGAGGCGTTTCCGCACATGCAGGCGATGCCCATCCCCTACGTCGAGCCCGACGACATCGCGCATGCCGTCGTGTACCTGGCCTCCGACGAATCACGTTATGTCACGGGCCTGCAACTGCCGGTCGACGGCGGAGCGCTGCTGAAGATCTAGCGCGAACATTGCGTCGGCTCATTGCGCGATGCTCAGCAGCGCAGCGCGGTCGGTGACCTTGACCCGAGGGCGGTCCGACGATGTGTTGCGCTCGTGTTCATCGATGCGCGTCCAGCCCTCGACACCCACCGCGGCGAAAAGCTTGTTCGCCACCCGTTCGGCAAAATTTCCGGTGGGATGGCTGAGCAGCCCTGCGGCGTAGTCGGCTAGGAGCAACTTGACCGTGTCGGCAGCATCGTATTTGTTGGTACCGATTACGCCGGTCGGCCCACGCTTGAACCACCCAGCGACATACACACCCGGTTCGACCCGTCCGTGGTCGTGCACAACCATGCCGCTGGCCTCATCGAACGGCAGACCGGCAATCGGTGTCGCTCGGTAGCCGATCGCCCTCAGCACCAGACCTGTCTCGAGTGCTTCACGATCGCCTGTTGCGACCAGCCTCCCGTCGCGAAGTTCGTTGCGCACCAAGTGCACACCCTCTACTCGAGTAGATCCAAGCACTGCAACCGGCGACGTCATGAAGCGCAGAATGATCCGTCGTCGGCCACCCCGTGGCGTGCGGGTCGACAGTTCGCGAAGCAGACGGAGCTTGAGGCGGTCACCGTAGACCACAGGTTCGCCGAGGTTGTCGAAATTGGCGTCGACGAGGACATCGACATCGTCGAGCTGAGTGAGTGCCAAGAGTTCCGTGCTGCTGAACGCCGCTGTCGCTACAGTGCCCCGGGCGAGCACAACGACTTCTTCCACATTGCGATCGGCGAGGGCGACGAGGGCATGGTCGGCGATATCGGTTTTACGCAAAGCGTCGACGGGGAGTGTCAGAATCCGGGCGATGTCCAAGGCGACATTTCCGCTTCCGACGATGACGACGCGTTTGGTCCCCAGGTCGAATGCGCGGGTGGAAGAATCCGGATGCCCGTTGTACCAGGCCACAAATTCCGCTGCCGTGTGTGAGCCAGGCAAGTGTTCGCCGTCGATGCCCAAGGACCGGCTCCCAGCGGCGCCGACCGCGTAGACGAGGGCATCGTGACAACTGAGCAGCTCACTGTGCGTGATCTCCGCACCGACCTCGACGTTGAAGTAGCAGCTCACCCGCGGATGGCGTAGGAAGCGTTCAAATGCCGTCTGCACGCGTTTGGTGGTCGGGTGGTCAGGCGCGACGCCGGACCGGACCAAGCCGCCGGGGGTCGGCAACCGGTCAAGTACGGCGATCTCCTCGACGACGGCGCGAGGCTGGTCCAGAAGGTGACCAACTGTGTACATTCCGGCCGGCCCAGTGCCGATCACGGCTACCCGAAGACTCATTGTTGTGTGAAATAGCCGGCGTTGATATCCAGATACGGATGCATGCGTTTCGGGAGGTGGAGATCGGCGTAGATCGCCTCCACCGGACAGGCTTCAAAGCACGCGTTGCAGTCGATGCACGTCGTCGGATCAATGTAGAGCTGCTCGGTCGTCGTGAACTCCGGTGATGACGGCACCGGATGGATGCAATCTACCGGGCACACCTCGACGCATATTGCGTCGTTACAACAGCTTTGGGTGATGACATAGGTCATCTCTTGTTCTCCTTACCGCCTCGTCACTGCGATCCTCGGCGCCTACAAGCTCTACGCGCACTGCGGTCGAGTTGAACACCGGCAGTTGCGAAAGCGGGTCGATTCGTTGGTTGTCCACCAATAAGTTTCGATTTGTGCCCAGCTGGCCGGCGGCAGTGCCGGTGTGCGGATCGAAGTGCCTGCCGCCCCAACCATGCGGACTACAGACGACACCGGGCCGAATTGATGTGGTCACTATCGCGGGCAACTCGATACTGTTGGTCTCCGAAATCACCCGGACGCGATCCCCATCGCGGATGCCAACCTTGCCCGCATCGGCCGGGTGGATCTCAATGGCGTTGTCCTGCTGCGCCCTGAGGCCGGGGGATTCATTGAGCCACGAGTTCATCGCCTCGCGCGTGCGCTTGTTGGCGAGGAGCAGCGGGAATTCATCGCCCTCGACGGGTCGGCGGCGTAAGGCCTCACGAGTGGCTTCGACGAACATCTCGGGGGCGATCCGTACGCGCTTGTCCGGTGTCCGCAGAGCCTTGGCCAGGTCGCCGTAGCGCCGTGGACCGTAGACCAGCCCGTGTGGTGCGTTGATGATGTCGGCGTATTTCACACGTCGGCCGGCGGCCAGCATCCCTCGAACTACCCAGTCGGGGTTCATTGCCAGGCCGGGTCGATTGGTCCACCGAGCGAGTTTCTTGGTCAGCGCGGTGAAGCGGTTGACGCCGGGTTTGCCGAAAAGATTGCGTCCCATCGCGGCGGCCAGCGCCTCGCAGAACTCCCATTCCTCGAGCACACCTTCGGGTTTTTCCAATGTCCGGGCCCCGTACTGGATATAGGGCACTTCCTGAAGCGAGGCCAGAACGGGCGACAACTCTGAGCGCTCCAGCCAGTGCGTGCCGGGAATCAGCCAATCGGCGTGACGGTGGCTCTCCCGTTGAACGATGTCGATGGCCACCAGGAAATCCAGCGCGGACAGTGCCTCATCCAGCGCGCGGCCGTCGGGCCCGGAGACGACGGGGTTGCCGAACGCGATGAGCATCGCCTTGATCTGCCCGGGCCCGGGTGTGTTGATCTCGTCGGGGATCTCGGCGACCGCATGATAACCGACGATCGCCGGAAGTCCCCGGACGCGGGAGCGGTGCTTGGTCGACGGGGCGACCATCGCCAACACCTTGCCGATGTCGATGACGCCGCGTTCAAACCTTCTGCCTCCCGGGCGGTCGGTCCGGTCGGTGATCAGGTTGAGCACGTGTGACAGCCACTCGCCGAGGGTGCCATTCTCGTTCTGGGAGACACCGGTGTGCGCGACGCACATCGCTCGCCGCGCGCCGGCGAAGCGTCTGGCCATGTCCCGTAGTGTCGCAACGCTCACGCCGCATCGTTCGGCCAGATCGCCCAGGTCCGCTTCCCCGACGAGACCGCGTAGGTCGTCCATCCCGGCGATCGGCAACGTGGTCGACAAACGCTCGAGATTCTCGTCGAGGATCACCTTGATCAGCGCGAGCAGAAACGCCCAGTCGCGTCCCGGCAGGATCGCGACGTGGTTGTCGGCGCATGCCGCCGTCGAGGAGGTCCTGGGGTCCACGACGATGATGTACGCACCGGCCTGCTGTCGCTGCAACACACGCTGCCAACCCCGTGGATTGTTTTCCATCCAGTTGAACTTCGACACCGCAGGGTCCATCCCGAGCATCAGAAAGCAGTCACAGTCGTCGATATCCGGCACGAGCGAAACCTGTTCGATCCCGTACAACTGCTCGCAGACGATGTGCCCGCCGTTTTGATCGACGGATCCGTAGAAGAAGCGGTTCTTAGTGCCTATCGCATCAAGCAGGCCCGAATACCAGGTGGCGTTGGTGAACGTGAATCCGATCGGGTTGCCGTTGTAGGAACCGATCGCGTCCGCGCCATGGCGGTCGATGATGTCGTTGAGACGTTCTGCTATTGCGGAAATGGCTTCGTCATAGGAGGTCTCGACGTAGCGGTCGCCCACACGCTTCATCGGTCTGGTGATCCGGTTGGGGTGTTGGGCAGCCTGGTGAGCGGTCTTTCCCTTTCGACAGAAATCCCCCCATGTGTAGGGGTTCTGGCGGTCAGGCTCGATCGAGATCACCGTGTTCGACTCCTCGTCCACCGTCACCTCGAGCCCGCAGGAGGCAACGCAGATTCGGCAAAAGGTGTGAACTTTCCGTTCCATACCGCCCCTTGGTACCGCGCCCGGCTCTAAAACACTAACCAGGTTAGCATTAATCTCACACTTACGGTCACAACATGTTTCACTCGCGGCCCAGCCAGCACCTCCTACTGCGCCAGATACCCGCCATCGACGGCGAACGCCGACCCGGTGACAAAGGACGCCGCATCCGAGAGCAGCCACGCCGCCGCTTCGGCGATCTCTTCCGACCGCCCCGGACGTCCGATCGGGTGGGCGGCAATGACCGCCGCGATCTGGTCCGCATACTGTGGATCGTCTTGGTGACGCTCGAACATCGGTGAGGCGATGACGCCGGGCATCACGGTGTTGATACGAATGCCTGACTTCGAGTACTCCGTCGCCGCGGCCCGAGTAAGTCCGACCACGCCGTGTTTGGCCGCGATGTAGGCGGCGGCCTGCGGCATCCCCGCCTGGCCGAGCACCGAGGCGGTGTTGACGATCGCGCCCCCTCCGCTGTTCAGCATTGCGGCGATTTCGTGCTTCATGCAGAGGAACACCCCGGTGAGGTCCACCTCGTTGACTCGACGCCACTCTTCCAATGGCATGAGGTGCAGCGGCATAGTAGTTTGTTCGACACCTGCGTTGTTGAAGGCGCCATGCAGGCGGCCGGTTTCCGACACCACTCGCTGAACCAGCGCCTCGACCTGTTCCTCTGAACTGACGTCCACTTGCGCGAAGCTTGCCTTGCCGCCTTGGGCTGCAATCAGCTCCACGGTTTCCTCACCCTCGGTAGACAGTACGTCAACGGCTGTGACCACTGCACCCCGTCGGGCGAGGATCAACGCCGCAGCACGACCAATCCCGCCCGCGGCGCCAGTGACGATGATGGACTTGCCGGCGAGCGAGTCGACAAACGCTTCCATGACTACCTCTCGGTGAACTCTGTTTAAGCGGGCAGCGACTGGTCTGTGACTGCAATGCAGCGATTCAGTGCAGATCGCCACCAACAATCCGGTCCCGCCGGGCGGCACGTCGCGACCGAATCCCACCAGCGGATGGTGTATCTCGAACAGATCGGTGGGCTGAGTCCGAATTCTCATCAGCTCTCCTACGAGATCTGGCGGTGGAACGAACATAGCAGACGGCTATCGTCCGATATAGAGAGATTCGTCGAAACCAAGGTGTCGCGGTGGGTGGCACACAGTTCACACCATCACTGCGACAGACGCTTTGAACCCTGGCGAGTCCTTCAGTCAGTCCGTAAGTGGTGTCCAAGCACCCAACTGGGCTTCCGCTTGTCGGCGAAGGCGGCCAGACCTTCTCGTCCTTCGTCGCTCGCGAAGTGCCGAGCCGACATGCGTTCGAGGTCGGCCAGTTCGGCTTCCAACCGTGCGATCGCGGCCGCGCTGCGCGTCAGCCGCTTGGTGGCCGCCAACGCGCCCGGCGCGGCGAGGTTGAAGGCGTCGGTGAAGCGGCGCACCTCGTCGTCGAGGTGCTCGGGCTCGGCGATGACGTCGACCAGACCGGCTTGCTGCGCCCACTGCGCCGACACGGGCAACCCGCTGAGGTACAGCCGATGGACCGCGGCCGGCGACATCCGGGGCAGCATCACCGCCGAGATGACCGCCGGCACGACACCGAGGCGAACCTCGGTGCACGCGAAACTGACTGTGCGGCAGGCAATGACAACATCGCACGCCGCAACCAGTCCCAACCCCCCGGCGCGCGCCACCCCGGTCAGCGCGGCGATGACCGGCTTCGGCGAGCGCCACAGCTCGACGAGAATCTGCGGCACCGTGGGCGCGTCGGCGGCCGGCGTTTGGCTACGGACCTCCTTCAGGTCGGCGCCGGAGCAGAATACGGTTCCGGTGTGGCCCACCACGATGGTGCGGACATCGGCGTCGGCGAGCGCGTCGCGAAGTCCGGCATAGAGTTCGGTGCGTAACCGGGCGGACAGCGCGTTGCGGTTGGCCGGCGAATCCAGCAGCAGCCGGGCGACACCATCCTCGCGTTCGATGCGGACGAGGCTCACGCGCCGCGGCCCGCCTCGGCTTCCTCGGCACGAGTCGATCCGGCCAATCCCATGAGGTCTTCATGGAGTTCGAACCACACCGTGTGGTAGCTGTCGGTGATCGGCTTCGACACGAAGCTGTGGTCCCCTGCCGCCACGGCGTCGGCGGCCTTCACCAGCCTCGTCTTGTAGTGCGCCAGCCGTGGTGCCACGGCCGTGATCAGATCGAGCAGCGGCAGGACCTGCCGGTGCAGGGTGTGGAGGCGTTCGAGCACCTGGCGGTCGTAGTCCGCGTCGGTGTGGTCGTTGGGCTGATCGGGTCCACGCGTCTGCCAATCGGTGATCAGCGCCTTGAGCTCGAAATTGTGCTCGGTGAAGGTTCCGTAGAGCTGTTCGACCGCAGACGCATCGGCGTCGCGATGTTCCGCGGCAACGAGTTCGGTGCACCGTTGGCGTCCGGACGGAGTGATCCGGTAACCCATCGGCGTCGACTTGAACAGCTCGCGCGACGCGTACTCCTCGAGCTGTGCGCAGACGTCGGCGGGGTCGGCGCCGAGGCTGTCCGCGACCGCCTCGGGCGAGACCCGCCCCTTGATCGCCACGAGGCGCAGGATGGTCAATTCGTCGATCATCGTCATTTCCTTCCTGCTGCGTTCACACCGACCGATTCGGCGATGGCGTTGCGATGCATGCTCGGTGGGCCAAAGAGGGTGGCGTTGACCTTGGCGCGCCGCAGGTACCAATGCGCGGGATGTTCCCAAGTAAAGCCGATACCGCCGTGGACATGGATGCACGACTGGGCGGCGGACACCGCTGCCCTGGTCGCGACGAGGAAGGCCAGCTCGAGATCATCGAATCCGGTGGTTTGGATAGCCTGTTGTATTGCGGCATCGGCGAATTCGGCGTCGAGCAACACCTCGGCACACCGATGCTTGATGGCCTGGAACGATCCGATGGGGGCACCGAACTGGTTACGCGTCTTGGCGTGTTCGACGGCCATCTCGAGGCATGCTCGCGCCACGCCCAACTGCTCGGCGGCCACGGTGAGCACTGCCCGGCGGTATGCCGCCCGGAGCGCACCAGCGGCCGCAGTTGCCTCCACCGCGATCCGCGCCGGCGCCCGCTCGAGGGTGACCTCGACCAATCCGCGACTTGGGTCGAGTTGGTCAGCGGTCACCGTCGCCGCAGTGCCATCGGCAACGAAGAGCGCCAGACCCGGCCCGGATACCGCGACGACAAGTACCGCGTCGAAATCACACGGCGGCGCGAGGCCCCACGAAGTGCCGTCCAGCAGCCATCCGCCGGTCCCTCCGGTGGCGACGACGGCGGCCGGTGGCATCGCCGTCGCTGCGGTGTTCAGGCCGGCCAGGGCGACCGCATAACGGTTGCCCGCCAACTCCTTCGTCAGCTCGATTCCATCGACGTTCCCGTGCGACAGCAGCGTGGCGGCCAGGATCACGCTCGGCAGGAACGCCGACGGCGCCGTCTGCCTGCCGATCTCCTCGCCGACGAGCACCATCTCGCGCTCGCCCATGCCGAGCCCACCGCTTTGGCCATCCAGCAGCAGACCCACGAGGTCCAACTGGTCGACGACATCACCGCCACCGGCGGTCAGCGCCTGCCTGGTGGTCTTTCTGAGGTCCTCGAGCAGGTCCGAACTCACGTCACTGGCCTCCAACCGTAGCCGGAAAAGTATAACCAGGTTAGCCTAAAGCCTCGGATGGGCCTATTCGATGAGGTCGAGCAGCTCTCGGTGGCCCTGGTTCTCGAGCATCTTCTCGGTGGTCTCCTCGAGATGGCGCCGCCACAGCTGCTCGGCGTCGGCAGCCTTGCCGTCCTCCACGAGCCGCACGAGCTTGCGATGCACCCGGTGCGCGAGCTCGGCATCGGTACGCTTCTGCGCGTCGTCGACAGCGTGCTGCCAAACGGCTTGGGTATGTGCGGTGGTGATGTCCGACATGATGTGGGCAAAAAGCGCGAGCGTATTGCTGCCTGAAAGTTCCACCACCAGCGTATGGAAGTCGGCGTGCACCTTGCCCCATCGGCGAGGATCGTTGATCGTGTTCGACTCGAGCTCGAGAGCATCTCGGAGACGCTGAACTGTTGTCGGCGTAGCGTTTTCGGTGAGCAATCGCACGGCGGGCGGTTCGATGATGGAGCGCGCCCGGAACACATCGAAGACCGTCGTGTGTCCGTACTGCAACAGACCGCCTGCCTGCCGCGCCACCGGCTCCGGCCGCGGTGCATTGACCCGGGCACCGCCTTTACTGCCGCGTCGTATCGTCAGCAACGACTCCGATTGCAGGATCCGGATGGCTTCGCGTAGCACCGGGCGCGACACCTCATACTGAGCAAGCAACTGTGCTTCGTTGGGCAGAAAATCACCGTCGCGGAACTCGCCGAGAATGATCTTGCGGCGGATGTTGTCGGCGACCAGCTGGCCCGCGGTGGGATGCGTGATGGCTTCGCTGTCGGGATGCACCACTCCATCCTCTCATCTAATTAGCAATCCTGGTTAGCGCATAGCGCCGTCGACATTCTCCGTCAGCCGTAGCAGCACCAAGATGGTGGGTAAGGGATGTTCTGCCGCGAGCGCCGTGGCCCCCGATGCCAGCGCAGTTGTCAACGTCGAGGGGTCGCGATGGTCCACGACCGGCAGACCCGCGGCGTGTGGAGTGCCGGCCTTGCGCACCTGGACCTGGCTTCGCTCGCGCGCCCACCCCAGCAGCTTCGCCATGGCCGGGTCGCCGTCTTCCGACGGCCGGGTGAGGGGTAGCAGCCCGGCGTACACGTGGCCGGTCACCCCGTCGACAGTGACGTCGGTGCCGGCCAGGGCCAAAAGCGCACCCTTGCCGCAACCGACGACGCACGGGGTGTGCAGCTCGCGGCTCACGACCGCCGCGTGCGACGTCGCCCCGCCCTGTTCGGTGATCACGGCGCGAGCGACGATCATTCCCCCGACGTCGTCGGGGCTGGTGGTTTCGCGGGCCAGCACGACGTCCTCGCCCTCGTCGAAGGCGTCCTCGGCCGACTCGCAGTCGGTGACCACGCGCCCCGCCCCGACCCCGGGGCACGCCGGTAGCCCGGTCGCCACCGCGGTCGCATCGGCGAGGGCCGAGGGTTCGATGACCGGTGTAAGCAGGGATTCCAGCTGTGCGGGGGTGACGCGGCCCAACGCCTCGTCAACGTCGATCAGCCCCTCCCGCTGCAACGCCACCGCGATGGTGACAGCGGCGCGGGCCGACCGTTTCGCCGCCCTGGTCTGCAGCAGGTAGAGCTTGCTCGCCTCGACGGTGAACTCGATGTCCTGCACGTCGGCTCCGTCGTTCTCCAGCCAGGTCGCCGCGTCGATGAGTTGGGAATGGAGCGCGGGATGAGTCTGGGCGAGCACCGTCAGCGGGAGGGGATCGGACTTGCCGCTCACCACGTCCTCGCCCTGACCACCGGGCAGCCATTCGCCGTACGGTTCTTTGGCCCCGGTCAGCGGATTTCGGCTGAAGAGCACGCCGGTGCCGGATTGGTCGTCCAGGTTGCCGAACACCATGGCCTGCACTGTCACTGAGGTGCCGGCCATCTTGCCCTCGAGCCCGTGGTGGCGCCGATACGACACCGCCCGCGGTGAGTTCCACGACTCGAACACCGCGGTCACGGCGGCCCGCAGTTGCAGGAACGGGTCGGCGGGTACCTGCCCGTCGGCCGGAGCGACCACTTGGCAGAACAGCTCGCGGAACCGCTGGTGCGTGTCCGCCGCGAACCGGGCACCGCACTTCTCGGCGAGGATGCGTTCGACGTCATCGTTGATGCCGAGGTTGAGCACCGTGTCCATCATCCCCGGCATGCTGGCCGGAGCACCGCTGCGGACCGACACCAGAAGCGGCACGGGGCCGCGTCCGAACGTGTGGTCCGTCTGCGCCTGCAGCCAGCCGACCCCCTCCTCGATCTGCGGCCACAGCCGGGCCATCAGGTCGTCGGGTGCTTCGAAGTACTGTCTGCACGCATCGACCGTGACCGTGAACGCCGGTGGTGTCGGGAGCCCCGCGGCGCGGATCTTGGAGAGCCCGTGCGCCTTGCCTCCGACCATCATCCGGGGATAGATGCGGCTGCCGTCGAGGCGGACGACGAGTTGTCCGTCCTCCAGTTGGTTCCCCAATAGCTCGATGGCGACCGAGTCCTGAAAAGCAGAGGACGGAGAACTCACTGATACTCCTCGCGACAACGTGATATCACTATCATATAACCAGGTTAGCGATTAAGCTGCCATCCGGTGCTCACCCCACAGTAGGAAGTGCGATGGAACCACAACCGCCTTCGGTCGAGGTTTTCGTCCGAGACGCCCGGGCATTTCTCGATGCGCATGCCGAATACCGCCCCGACGGCTTCCCGGATGCGATGTTCGCCCAGTTCCGCGAGATCACAGATCCTGAGGCGTTCCGCAGCCGGTGCGTCGACTGGCAGCGACTGCTCTACGATCACGGATTCGCGGGCCTGACGTGGCCGCGCGAGGTCGGTGGTCGCGCGCTGCCCTCGGCGTATGCCCTGGCCTGGGCCGATCTCGAAACCGAGTACGCCGTGCCGCGTGGCCTGTTCGGCGTGACGCTCGAGATGGTGGGCCCGACGCTGCTGGCGGTCGGCACAACGGACCAGCGCAAGCATTGCGCGGCGATCCTGCGCGGCGAAGAAGTCTGGTGCCAGCTGTTCAGCGAACCGGGTGCGGGCAGCGACCTCGCCAGCGTGGCCACCGGCGCCGTGCGCACCGAGGCCGGCTGGCGGATCAACGGTCAAAAAGTGTGGACGTCGGAGGCGCGCCACGCCCGATACGGCTACCTGTTGGCGCGCACCGATCCGCCACAGGCGCGGCACCGGGGCCTGACCGCCTTCGTGGTGGACATGTCGACGCCCGGCATCCAGGTCCGTCCGCTCAAGCAGATGACCGGGGGCGCCTCATTCTCGGAGGTCTTCTTCGACGACGTCGACCTGCCGGCCGACGCGGTTTTGGGCGAGGTCGGCGGCGGCTGGTCGGTGGCGATGACGACGTTGGGCTTCGAACGGTTCTCCAGTTTCGGGCGCTCGCTCGGCCGGCTGGTGCGCCAGGCCGCCCTGCTCGGCTGGCCAGATACCAGCGCCCGGGAGCGGTTTCTCGACGCCGTGATCGACCAACGGGCCCTGGCCGCGTTCGAGGCCGGCATCCATCGACGCCTGCTCGCCGGTGAGACTCCCGGCCCGGAGGCCGCGCTGGCCAAGCTGGCCACCGGGACGGTGGTGTCCGCGCTCGCCGACGCGGTCGCCGACCGGCTGGGCAACGCGCTGTCGGCGCCGGACTCCGGGCTCGACGACTGGCGGTTGGTGGCGCTCTCGGCGCCGGCCTTCCGCATCGCCGGAGGTACCGACGAGATAGTGAAGACGATGATCGCCGAGCGGGTGCTCGGCCTGCCGAGGAGCTGAGCCATGGCCGAAGACCGCCTGCCGATCATCGACGCCTGGGTGCAGCCGTGGCTGCCCGAAACGGTCGCCAATATGCCGTCGCGCAACTTCACCCTGGCCGATCGCATGGCGCACGGCGCACGCCTGCGTGCCGGCATGCCCCTCGAGACCCTCGTCGAGGAGATGGACGCCAACGGCGTCGACAGGGCGCTGTGCTCCGCTGGACCGCTGATACCGAACGACGATGTGATGCGGGCGGTTGCGCGGTATCCCGATCGGCTGATCGGCGTCGCCAGCGTCAACCCCTGGTCGGTCGACGGGGTGATGCCAGCAGTGCACGAGCTGCGCCGGCTGGTGACCGAGCACGGCTTCGTGGGGTTGAAACTCGAGCCGTTCATCCTGGACAAGTTGCCCACCGAGGCCCAGTGGTATCCGCTGTATGCGGCTTGTGTCGAGCTCGACATCACCTTGCAGATCCAGGTCGGTGGAACGGGCCCGTCGACCTACACCTCGGAAACCGGCAGGCCCGGCCACATCGACCGGATCGCCATCGACTTTCCCGAGCTGCGCATCGTCGCGGGGCACATCGGCTGGCCGTGGACCGAGGAGATGATCGCGGTGGCCGCCAAGCATCCCAACGTGTACATCGACACGAGCGCGCACCTGCCCAAATACTACCCGGCCACGTTCACCCACTTCCTGCGCACCTACGGGCGGCACAAATGCATCTGGGCCAGCGACTGGCCGATCCTCACCTTCGAGGCGGCGATGGCCGGGCTGTCCGAGCTGGCGCTCAAGCCCGAGGTCGAGCGTCTTTTTCTGCATGACAACGCCGCGAAGGCGTTCGCGCTGCGTCGGTGATCGGGCGGGGCTTGCCTCCAGACCACATCTTTTATATAACCAGGTTAACAATTTGGAGGTGTCTTGCCGGTTCTCGCTACTGAGGTCGTTCCGTCGAGCGAGCCCTATCGACGGGCCCGAACGCGCACGCAGGCGCTGCTCGCCGAGGTCACCGACCTGCAGAACCAGGTCGCGCAGGGCGGCTCCAGCGCGTCCGTCCAACGCCACCGCGATCGGGGAAAGCTACCGGTGCGTGAACGTCTGGCGCTTCTGGTCGACCGGCACGGCTTCATCCTCGAACTGTCCACGCTGGCCGGGTGGGGGACCACCGACCCGCTCGGCGGCGGTCTGATCACCGCCGTCGCCGAAATCTGCGGGCGCCCGGTCATGGTCATCGGCAACGATCCCACCGTGCGCGGCGGGTCGCTTTCACCGACCTCGATCACCAAAACCTTGCGCGCCATGGACATCGCGGAAGCCAACCGACTTCCCGTCGTCACCCTGGTGGAGTCCGGCGGCGCCGATCTGGACAAGCAGGCCGACATCTTCGTGCCCGGCGGCGAACAGTTCCGTCGGCTCACCGAGTTGTCGGCCTCCGGAATTCCTACGGTGTCAATCGTTTTCGGCTCATCGACGGCCGGCGGTGCCTATCTGCCCGGGATGAGCGACTACACCGTCTTCGTCAAGGACCGCGGTTACGCGTTTCTCGGCGGCCCGCCGCTAGTGAAGATGGCCATCGACGAGGACGTAACCGAGCAGGAACTCGGCGGCGCCGACATGCATGCGCGGATCTCGGGGCTGGCCGATTACCTGGCCGCCGACGAGGCCGATGCGATCCGGCAGGCCCGTTCGGTGATCTCCCGGTTCGCTCACGTGGATTTGGTTCCCGGTGGGCCCGCGCCCGTCCACGATCCCGACGAGCTGCTCGGCATCGTCCCGGACGATCCGAAGACACCCTTCGACATCCGTGAGGTGATCGGCCGCATCGTCGACGCCTCGGAGTTCGATGAGTTCAAGCCGCTCTATGGGCCCAACCTGGTGACCGGCTGGGCCGAGTTGAACGGCATGCCGATCGGCATCCTCGCCAACAACGGCATCCTGTTCTCCTCCGAGTCACAGAAGGGCGCCCAGTTCATCGAGCTGTGCAACCAGCTGGCGACTCCACTTCTGTTTGTCCAGAACATCACCGGCTTCATGGTCGGCACCGCGGCCGAGAAGGGGGGCATCATCAAAGACGGCGCGAAGCTGATCAACACGGTGGCCAACTCGCGCGTCCCCCACGTCACTTTGATGGTCGGTGTCAGCTACGGCGCGGGAAACTACGCGATGGCCGGCCGGGCCTACCGGCCGCGTCTGGTACTGACCTGGCCCACCCATCGCATCGCGGTGATGGGCGGCAGGCAGCTGGCCGGCGTGATGTCGATCGTCCGTCGGCGTTCAGCGGCCTCGCGCAACCTCGAGTTCGACGACACCGCCGATGCCGCCCAACGCGCCAACGACGAGGAACGGATCGAGTCCGAATCCACCGCGCTCTACGCCACCGGGCGCGGCTGGGACGACGGCATCATCGACCCGCGCCACAGCCGTGCCGCGCTCACCGTCGCCTTCGCTATGTCACGCACCGCCGAACCGGCGGGTGTCCGTCCGCCGAGCGGCTTCGGCGTCTTCCGGTTCTAGTGAGGAAACCCGTGCATCGTTTGTTGATCGCTAACCGAGGTGAAGTGGCGAGCCGAGTGGCACGCGCAGCGCTTGTCCGCGGTGTCCGCACGGTGGGGCTGTACTCCGACGTCGATGCGGAACTGCCCTACCTCGATGACGTCGACGAGGCGGTTCGGCTGCCCGGCCAATCCGCCGCCGACACCTACTTGAACATCGCGGCCGTGCTGGACGCGGCGCAACGCACGAACTGCGATGCCGTGCACCCCGGCTACGGGTTTCTTGCCGAGAGTGCGGAGTTCGCGCAGGCCGTCGCGGCGGCGGGCCTGGTCTTTGTGGGGCCGCCGGCCGAATGCGTCGCGGCGATGGGCTCCAAGGTCCGCGCCAAGGAGTTGGCGCGCAAGGCGTCGGTGCCGGTTCTGCCTGACGCGGTGATCAGCGGCGCGACCGCCGATCTGCTGGAGCTGGCCGCCCGCGTCGGATACCCCCTGCTGGTCAAGGCCAGCGCCGGCGGTGGCGGGCGCGGCATTCGGCTCGTCGAGAGTGCGGGCGACCTGCTTACCGCGGTGGCCTCGGCGCAACGTGAGGCAACGGCGGCGTTCGGTGACGGCACCGTATTTCTCGAGCGCTTCCTTGCCGGCCCCCGCCACATCGAAGTTCAGATCTTCGGTGACACCCACGGCAACGTCGTGCATCTCGGCGATCGCGAATGCTCGGTGCAGCGGCGGCATCAGAAACTTCTCGAGGAATGTCCGGCGACGCTCGTCGACCCCGAGTTGCGCTCGGCGATGGCGGCGGCGGCCGTTCGCCTCGCCGAGGAGATCGGCTACGTCGGTGCGGGCACCTGTGAGTTCCTGGTGCAGGGTGAGGACTTCTTCTTCCTGGAGATGAACACTCGACTCCAGGTCGAGCACACCGTCACCGAGGAGGTCACCGGCATCGATCTGGTAGCCCTGCAACTTGATATCGCCTCCGGTGCCCCACTGCCCATCAGCCAGTCCGAGATCACCTTCACCGGGCACGCGATTCAGGCACGCGTGTGCGCCGAAGACCCGTACGCCGGGTGGCTGCCCAGTTCGGGGTATGTGCGCCGGTACTGGCATCCGCACGACGAAGGCGTCCGTTACGAGGACGGGATCTGTTCGGGCGTGTCCATCAGCCCGCACTACGACTCGATGATCACCAAGGTCATCGCGCGCGGGACCTCCCGGAATCGGGCCATCCGGGCGCTCGGCGACGCGTTGGGCAGCCTGCAACTGCACGGTCCGGCCACCAATATCGCGGTCCTGCAACGGATCCTCACCGACGAGGAGTACGAGCGCGGTGCGGTGACGGTGAACTGGCTGGAACGGCGCGCCGATCTGGTTGCAGCGACGCCACTTCCGGTGCACGCGGTGGGCGCGGTCGTGGCTGCCGCGGTCGACAGGGCCAAAACCGTGTGGCCGCTCTCGCCGGCGTGGTCGAACGCGCCCCGCCCGCCGGTGCAGTGCACGGTGGTGGACGACCACGGCGCCCGTTATGAACTGTCGTATCGCCCGCCGTCCGCTGCCGGCCAGCCGTTCGGCCCGTTCCGGGTGAACGACGACGACTTCACGGTCCGTTCCCTGGCCCGGAACGGCCACCGCTGGCGCGTCGAAGTCGACGGCGTCACCCGGGTGTTGCAGGTGATCGCCGATGGCGACCTCGCCGCGGACGGGGGCGCGCGGGTCTGGGTCAACGGCGGCACGGGGCAGGTCGCGATGACGGTCGAGCCGCGGTTCGCCGTGGCGAGTGTCGACAGCATCCTCGGCGGACCCACATCGCCGATGCCCGGCACCGTCCAGTCCGTGCATGTCTCTGTCGGCCAGCGGGTTTCGGCCGGAGACCGGCTGGTGGTGGTCGAGGCGATGAAGATGGAACACGTCATCCGGGCCTCGGCGGACGCCGTGGTGGCGAAGGTGCTCGTCGAAGCCGGCCAGGCGGTTGCCGCAGGCGGTGTTCTGGTGGAACTCGAGGACCCTTCGTGACCCGCCCATGCCGCATCGCCAACTGCTCGGGTTTCTTCGGCGACCGGGTCAGCGCGGCGGCGCAACTGCTCGACGGGCCCGACCCGATCGATGTGCTCACCGGCGACTGGCTCGCCGAGCTGACGATGTCCATCCTGGCCAAGAGCCGCGAGCGGGGCCGGGCCGGTTACGCCACGACGTTCGTTACCCAGATGGAACAGGTGCTCGGTCAATGCCGTGAGCGCGGCGTCAAGGTGGTGTCCAACGCCGGTGGCATCGACCCGCAGGGCTGTGCCGACCAGGTGCGCCAGATCGCAGATCGGCTCGGCATCGCCATCTCCGTGGCCGTCGTCGGCGGTGACGACCTGACCGAGCGACTCGACGAACTGCGCGCAGCGGGCGAGGCCTTCCCGCATCTGGACACCGGGCAGACCTGGACCGGTGACAGCAAGGACGTGGTCGCCGCGAACGCCTACCTCGGCGGTCACGCGATCACGGCGGGGCTGCGCGCGGGCGCCGACGTGGTCATCACCGGACGGGTCGCGGACGCCGCGGTGGTGTCGGGCGCCGCCGCGTGGTGGCACCGCTGGAGCGCCGACGACTTCGACGCGCTCGCCGGCGCAACCGTCGCCGGCCACACCATCGAGTGCGGCACCCAAGCCACCGGCGGTAACTTCGCGTTCTTCACCGACATCGCCGACCTCACCGAGCCCGGCTTTCCGATCGCGGAAATCGCCTCTGACGGAAGCAGTGTCATCACCAAGCAACCAGGCACCGGCGGCGCGGTGACGGTGGACACGGTGACCGCTCAGCTGCTGTACGAGATCGCCGGTCCCCGGTATCCCGTTCCCGATGTGGTCGCACGCTTTGACACCGTGCGGGTGCGCCAGCTGGAGACCGACCGGGTACAGATCTGCGGCACACGCGGGGAACCCGCCCCCTCGATGGCGAAGGCACTGCTGACCTATCCGGGTGGCTTCCGTAACTCGATGACGCTGGCCCTCACCGGCGCCAACCGTCGCGCCAAAGCGGAGCTCGCCGAACGAGCGGTCTGGGCGCAGGTTCGCGACGGCCGTGGACGTTTCGCTGAATCGGCAGTCGAAGTCGTTGGGGCGAGCCTGGATTCGGATGATCCGGCCGACCAGAGTTACCTGCGCATCTCGGTGGCCGACGCGGACGCCGCGATCGTGGGCCGCGAGTTCTCCTCGGCGGTGGTGGCCACCGCGCTGGGCAGCTTTCCCGGTCTGTACCTGACGACACCACCAGGGTCGGCGACGGAGTTCATGATGGGCTGGCCCACCCTGATCGACGCATCACACCTGCGGGCGCGGGTCCGCGTCGACGGGCGAGAAGCCGACGTGGCCACACCTTTCGAAACCCGGACGATGCCTGTTGATGAACCGCGGCCAGCCCTTGGCGACAACGCGTTCCGCGGCGTCGAGCTCACGACGATCAACGTCGGCGCCTACGTGGGTGCGCGTTCGGGCGACAAGGGCGGCAACGCCAACCTCGCCCTGTGGGTACGGGACGAACGGGACATGCCGTTGCTCGAATACCTGACCGACCCGGACCGGCTCACCACACTGCTGCCCGAACTCGCGCCCCACGAGATCCGCGTCTACGCGCTGCCCAACCTGCTGGCGTTCAACGTCGTCATCGTCGGGCTGCTCGGCAACGGCGTCGCGGCATCGCTGCGCGAAGACCCTCAGGCCAAGAGCCTGGGCGAGCGATTCCGCGCGGTCCGGGCCCGGGTGCCCAGCACCCTGGTGCCACAACTCATCTCGACGGAGGGCTGACATGCAGTTCAGCCAGGAGCATGACCTCTTCCGCACCAGCGTGCGCGAGATGCTGGCCAGGACCGTCGCGCCGCGCTACGAGGAGTGGGAGAAGGCGGGTCGCTTTCCCGCCCACGAACTCTTCCCGGAGTTCGCCAAGCTGGGCCTGCTCGGTCTGCAGTACGACCCGGCGTACGGCGGGGAGGGTGCCGACCATTGGTTCACCGTCATCGCATGCGAGGAGTTCGGCCGGCTGCCGGGCAACGGAATTCCGATGGCCTACAACGTACAGGCGAACATGGCCACCCCGTCGCTGCACAAGCACGGCAGCGACGAACTCAAGCGGGAGTACCTGGTGCCCGCGATTTCCGGCGAACAGATCTGTTCGATCGCGGTGACCGAACCGGACGCCGGTTCCGACGTCGCGGGCATTCGCACCAGGGCCGTCCGCGACGGCGCCGACTGGCTGATCACCGGCGCCAAGACCTACATCACCAACGGTGTCCAGGGCGACTGGCTGTGCCTGTTGGTGCGCACCTCCGACGAGGGCGGTTACCGCGGCATGAGCCAGGTGATCGTTCCCACCAAGAGCCCGGGCCTGACCGTCAGCCGATCACTGGCCAAACTCGGCAACTGGTGCTCTGACACCGCCGAGTTGACCTTCGACCGGGTCCGGGTTCCGGTAGCCAACACCATCGGCGAAATCGGGCGGGGATTTCAGCAGCAGATGGAACAATTCCAGACCGAACGCATCAGCGCCGTGTATCAAGCTGTCGGCCAGATGGAAACCGCGATCGAGCTCACCATCGACTACCTCCAGCAGCGACCCGCGTTCGGCGCCAGGCTCATCGACAACCAGTACCTGCAGTACACCCTGGCCGAGCTGGCCTGTGAGGTCGACGCGCTCAAACGGTACGCGCACTCCTGCGCCGAGCTCATCGTCGCGGGCGCCGACGTCACCCGCCGCACCAGCAGCGCGAAACTGCTGGCCGGAAAGTTGATTCGCCGGGTGGCCGACACCTGCCTGCAGTATCACGGAGGCATGGGTTACATGGCCGAGACCTGGACGTCGCGGTTTTTCCGGGACTCCCGGTTGCTGTCCATCGGCGGTGGCGCCGACGAGGTGATGCTGCGGGTGCTGGCCCGCGATCTGATCAGCAAGCAGTTCTTCGACGACCACGAGAAATCACAGAAAGCAGGCCGACCATGACCACAACGGAATCCACATCCGCTGCGCAACAAAGCACCGATCGGGTGCGGTTGGACAAGGACCACGACAACCACATCGCGCGGATCACGATCTGCAACCCGCAGAAGAAGAACGCGATGGCCCCCGAGGACTGCGAGCTGATGGGCCGCTACCTCGACGACATCGCCGAGGACGACGCCATCAAGGTGGTGCTGGTCAGGGGCGAGGGCGGCGTCTTCACCACCGGCGTCGACCTCAACCGGGCGTACGGCTGGTACGACACCCCCGGGGACGACCGCCGGCCCAGCCAACGGCGCCGGCTGGCCGTGGACCGCAAGGGCCAGCGGATGTTTCACGATTTCATCGGGTTCCCCAAGGCCACCATCGTGCAGGTCGAGTCCTACGCGCTGGGTCTGGGCCTGGAACTCGCACTGGCCGCGGACCTTGCCGTGGTGTCGCGCCAGGCCAAGATCGGCATGCCTGCCGCGCGGTTCCTCGGACCGGTGCTCGGCAACGTGGCGTTGTTCATGCACCGGTTGGGTCCCGTCGTCGCGCGCGACCTCATGTTGACCGGCCGCACGGCCACCGGCGCGGAGTTCGAGTCCGCCAAGCTGTTCACCCGGTTCGTCGACGAGCAGGACGTCGCCGCGGAGACGGAGGCGCTGGCTGCGCTGGTCGCCAAAATGCCCGCGGACGGCCTCGCGATCGCCAAGGAGGCCTACCGTCTGGTGGAGGCGAGTTCGGCGCTCGGACTGGAGGAGACCACCGCGTACCTGTTCCACAGTTACGGCACGAACCTCCGGTTCGAACCCGACGAGTTCAACTTCGTCAAGGAACGCGCCAAGAGCGGAACCAGCGAGGCGTTCCGCAAGCGCGACGAGCACTACGGGACGGGGTCGGCGCAGTGACGGCGCAGACGTACGCACGCACGCTGCCCGACAAGGTTCTCGTCATCGGCGGCAGCCGCGGGATCGGTCGCAGCGCCGTGGTCCAACTGGCCACAGCGGGGATCGCCTGCGCGATCGGCTACGTGGAAAACGATGCGGCGGCAGAGGAAACACAGAATCTGGCCGCCGACACCGGCGGCCCGCGGCCCGTGCTCGTGCGCGGTGACCTCGGCACGGACCCGGCCGGGCTGGTGGACGCGGCCGTCGAAGCGTTGGGCGGTCTGGGGGGACTGGTGACCACCGCGGTGCCCATCGTCGCCGGGCGCACCCTGAAGGTGACCCGCGAAGAATACGACCGGGTATTCGACGTCCAGGTATGGGGGCTGTGGGAGGCGATCCGCACCGCGCTACCCGAACTCGAGAAGGTCGGCGGGGCGGTGGTGGCGGTCAGCAGCCTCGGCGCCAACCACTATGCCCGCTACTACGGCGCCATCGGCCCGGCGAAGGCGGCGATGGAGAACCTCGTCCGCTACTTCGGCGCCGAGTTGGGGCCGCGCGGGGTGCGGGTCAACGGTATCTCTCCGTCCCTGGTGGACAACCCCGGCCACGGCGGCGAGGGCATCATCGCCGGCGTCGCCGACATGCAGGCGGCCGTCGCGCAGAAAACCCCGCTGCGCCGGCTGGGGCACCCCGACGAACTCGCCTCGGTCATCGTCTCGCTGTTGTCCAGCGACTTCCGGTTCGTCACCGGGCTCACCATCCCCGTCGACGGTGGCTACAGCCTGCTGGCCTGACCCCGCTCTATCCGGAAGGGACTGTGCACGATGCAATTTCGGCTCACCGCAGGTGAACGCGAGCTGCGCGACCGGCTGCGCGGCGCGATCGACGAGTTCAGCGCCGACGATATGGCCGCGATGCGCGCGGAAATGGCCGAGTTGGAAAGTGACCGGCAGGCTCCCACCTTGTTCAACCCGTGGTTGGTGCGTCAGCACGTCATCGGGTTGGGCTGGCCCGAACCGTCGGGGCGTCCGGCGTCGCAGACCGAGCGGTTTGTCGCGCACGAGGAACTCGATTCGGCCGGGCTGCCGACGTACGGCCTGGAGCAGGCCGAAGCGGTCGGCTGGATGTTGGCGACGTTCGGGCCGCAAGACCTTGCCGCAGAACATCTTCCCCGTATTCTCGATGCATCGTGGAGCTACGCTGGCGGCTACAGTGAGCCCGAGGCGGGCAGCGACATGCTTGCGCTGCGCACCAAGGCCTCTCGGACGCCCGCCGGTGACTTCGTCGTCGACGGGCAGAAGATGTGGACGTCCGGCGCACACCTAGCCGACTGGATCTTCACCCTGGTGCGCACCGATCCCGACAGCACCCGGCATCGCGGTCTGTCGCTGTTGATGATCGACGCTCGCGCCCCCGGAGTGACCATCCAGCCGGTGCGGGTGATGGGCGGATGGCGAGTCAACGCCTGCTTTTTCGACAAGGTATCGGTTCCGGCGCGCAACCTGATCGGCGACGAAGGCAAGGCCTGGACGATGATGTCGCAGGCGCTGGACATGGAACGCTCGATGAGCTTCGGCGGACGTGAGGCCCGGCTGCTGTTGGCTCGCTACCTCGACCGGGTCGGCACCCAAGGCGCCGACCTCGACGAGGCCAACTACCGCCAGATCGGCGAGTTCCTGGTGGACCTGCAGGCCGAGCGTCTGCTCGGCCAGCAGGTGGTCGCGCTCGGTGACCGCGGTGAGGCCGCCAGCGGTGAGGCGTCGATGAGCAAGCTGCACGGACCCGCGGTGGCGCAGCGAGTTGCGCAATGGCTGGTCGACGCGCTGGGGCCGGACGCCTACACCCGCGACAGCGGTGACCCGCTCGCAGAGGATGCCGAGCACTTTCTGCGGGCTTCGACGGTGCTGTCGATCATCGGTGGTACCAGCGAGATTCAGCGCAATATCATCGCCCAACGCTGGCTCGGGCTGCCCCGAGGCTGAGAAAGGTATTCACACCATGGATCTGGGTCTGCAGGAGAAGGTGGCGCTGGTGCTCGGCGCCACCCAGGGGATGGGTCGGGCGACCGCGATGCGCCTCGCCGCCGAAGGGGCTCATCTGGTGGTCTGCTCACGGGGCCACTCCCAGGGCGACGAGCAGTACCGATACACGGCCAAGCCCGAGTTGGAGGCGGTGGCGGCCGATGCGCTGGCAGCCGGAGCGGCGTCGGCGCTGCCCGTCGCCGCCGATCTGACAGAACCAGGCCAGGCCGAGTGCGCCGTCGCCGCCGTCGAGGCGAAGCATGGACGGCTCGACATCCTGGTCAACACCGTCGGCGTGTGCGAGGTGGGCGTATCCGTCACCGAGCCCGACGACTGGTGGGACCGGGCGTATCAGTCGGTGCTGATGTCGTCGGTGCGGGCGTGCCGTGCCGGGATTCCGCTGATGCTCGAATCGGGCGGGGGCGCCGTGGTCACCACCTCGGCGATGTCCATCCGGCACTTCATTCCGCGGCTGGCGCATTATTCAGCTCAGAAGGCGGCGCTGGCCCATTTCACCAAGAACCTGGCCCGTGAGTACGGTCCCCGGGGTATTCGGGCGAACGCGGTGCTGCCCGGGATGATCGTCAACGAACAGATCGCCGCGAAACGCAGGCAGTGGATGGCGGAAACCGGTGGCACCGAAGACGATTACTTCGCTGACGCCAACAGTCGCTGGGGCCAGGCGACGTGGGGCACGAGGCTCGGGGTGCCCGACGACATCGCCGACGCGATCACATTTCTGGTCTCCGAACGCGCCGGCTATGTCAACGGCGTGCTGCTCAACGTCGACGGCGGGTCCGAGTAGTCGAATCCGTGTATCCGCATCAGCTGGGCTGTCGCAGCAGCTGTTTGAGAACTTCGGCGATCTGCTCAGCCAGCCGCGCGTTGCTCCACTGCTCCTGCAGGCCACGTACCACGATAGGTAGGGCGGCTCGTACCTCCCGGGTGGGTCCGGGCAGGGCGATCACCCGAGTCCACTCGATCTGGCCGACGCCGACCTGCACGTGGGGCTTGACGTGACGGCCGTGACCCACGGCGTAGGTTGCCAGGATCCCCGTCGCCAGTCCGGGGTCGGCGCGCTGCAGCGACTCGATCGTGCGGTCCTTGTCCTCGGCTCCGACACCGCCGGTGGTGATGATCACGCCGAAGCCTTCAGATACCAGCCGCAGGATTCGTCCGAGGATGGCGTCGTCGTCGTCGACCACGGCTCCTGCGGCCGTCACCTCGAACCCGGCGCCACCCATGCCTTCCGCCACCGCCGCGGCGTTGGTGTCTTCGATGTGGCCGGAAACCACCTCAGGACCGGTCGACACCACCGCGACTCGTGACGAAATGTATCGGCGTAACCGCTGATCTGTTTGTCCGGCTCGGGTGAGCGTGCGTTCGACCTCTTTCGGCGGGGTGCCGATCATCCCGATCACACCGCGCGAGTGCACCGAGGCGCCATCGGCCACGACGACGCCAGGTACCTGCGCCAGCGCCGCCAACAGGTCCGGCTCGCGGCCGACGATGCTCGCGAGCTCCATCCGCGGCTGCAGAACGTCGAACACCACGTGATCGTCGCGGGCGTCGGTGACGAACACCGACTCGGGGGCGATCGTCAGTGCGTGTGCAGCGGTCGCGGCGAGTTGGCCGAGGTTCGCTCCGTCGAGTGCGACACCGCGCACCCACACCTCGGTCTTGTCCAACAGTTCGACCTCGGGCATACCGTGCTCAGCTCAGCGTCACGGCTGGAAGGTCGCGCTGGGCCAGCCATTTCGGCATGCGGATGTTCTCGACGTCTTCTTTCACCTGCGGCGCGGCCACACGCAGCGCGTCCGCAAGCGACTCCGAAACATGGAGGGCGCCTGGCAGGTTGTCATACACCAGGACGTTGTCGGACTGTGCGATCTCCCTACTGCGGGCGAGAGCGTCGGTAAGACCGTTGGTCATCTCGGCCCGGTCGCCGATCCAGCATCCCGACGGGTCCTGCTGCAACCATTCCAGCACCTGCGCGCTGGTGACGAACGTCGGCACACCCTTGAGGAGATACATGTACGGCACCCCGCCAGCCATGTAATTGATGACATACGCCTTGATGTCGGCGTTCTCACCCATCATGTACTGCCCCACCATGCCTCGAATCGACTCGGGCAGAAGCACCGCGTACAGCGCGGGATTGTCGAGATCCAGCCAGTCCGCGTTGGAGTAGTAGAGAACGTCAAACGGGATCCCGCCCGCATAGCTGTAAATGGTGTTGCCGTGACCGTCGAACACCACCGTCACATCCTTGACTTCGCTCATCAACCGGATCAAGACGGCGTAGTTGCGAAAGATGTCGGTCGCCACCCGTCGGTCGAGCCTTCCCAGGTCGTTGTCGGCGTCGACGTCGATGACGCCTTCCGGGCTGGTGTTGAGCACCACGGTCGACACGTATCGCTGCTGCACGAAGTCGCTGTCGAACACCGCGCGCGCCACCAACTGGCCTGTCCGGGGACCATAGCCGAAATGGTAGGCAGAGCGCGTCTCCAACCGCGTGTAGGCCATCCCGAAAGGCTTGTACAACCGGTCGATCATGCGATGCAGATAGCCTTCGCGCATCTCGGTGACGTGGGTGTGGATGAAGTGGTCGGCGTTGAACAGCTGCCGGGTCAGATACATCGGGCCGACCCGCGTATCGATCTGGACACCTTGGCCGATCTGCGGGCATTCGCGGGCGTCACCGAAGCGACGCTCCAGGTCGTAGATTTTCATCCAGTCCGGATTCTCGATGTGCCCCATCGATTCTGCAATGCGCAGCCGAACCGACGCGCCGCTCACCTTCTGCACATGGCCCTGAATTTCTTCGAGCATGACCACGTACGCCTCGCCCGACAGGGCGAACCCGTGCGGGTTGGCGATCAGGTTGACTCGGTCTCCGGGCTTGATCCTGGACCAATCAAGCGCTTCGAGCCGGGACCGGGTGCGCCTGCGGACCTCGTTCACGTCGGTGCGGCCGAGCTCACGCTGTGGCGTCCAGATCGGTTCCGGCAGCCAGGGTGTGAGCTCGCGGATCGGCAGGGTCACGATGCCGTCGATCTCGGCGGCCCGCGGCGTGACCACATCTGCGGGCGCACGGCCGTTCCAGGTGGGGAACAGCGGCGGAGCGGGCATGGCAGCGGTAATCATGGTCAGGCCTCGTCCATCTTGAACATCATTGCGTTTACGTCCTTCTGCAACCGTAGGTGCGGATATTCGTTCGCCAGCTCGAGATCGACCTGACCGTCGGGTCCGACGAAATTCATCAGCCGCCCCGGTATCCCGTACCACTGGTAGCCATTTCGCGGATTGCGCGGCTCCTCGCCATGTCCGGCAGCAGCCAGGAGCCGCAGAATCGGGTCGAGACAGATTTCCACGCATCCGGTGCGTGCGCCGGTGCGGATGGCGACGTCCTCGGGGGTGTGGGCCCCGTCGAGAATGGCGCCGGCCAGGTCACCGGCCACGGTGTCGGTGCAGACACAGACCAGCATGTCGGGCAGCATCCCGGTTTGCATACACAGCTGTCCGATCTCCTCCGCGGCCGCTTCGGGTTCGGAGGTGCCCACCTCGTACGGTTGCTCCAATGGGTGCATCACGATGGCATCGTCGGGGCACATTTCCAGGCAATTCTGCGCGTTGTAGCAGATGTCTTCCTGTATCACGGCGACGTTTCGCCCCGGCCCAGGCTCATCCGAACTTCTGGGCCGCATGGAGATGGCGACCGTCGGACAAACCAGGACGCACTTGTTGCACCCGGTACAGTTGTCCTCGATAACCTCCGCGACCATCGTGATCCGTTTGGCCATGACGTCTCCTTACTGATCTTAATGGGGATTAAGAACTCCGTCTCTCGCGCACACGTAGGCGAGGAACATGTCGACCAACCGGTCGCTGAGTGCACGCAGCGACATATCCGCCAGACCCGTGTCGGCGGCCACCTCGACGCCGAAGAGGCAACTGGTCAACAGCTGTGCGGCCGCGTCGAAGTCGACGTCGGGGCGCACTTCGCCGCGAGCCTGACCGCGTTCGAGGACGTCGTGCAGGAACGCATCCCATGCCGCGCGTGCCCGCCGGACCGCGGCCCTGACACCGGGTGAATCCGGGCTGTGCACCACGGCACCATGGAGCACCCGCAACCGTGGTGTGGGCATAGTCGCCCACCGGCGCAAGCGCATTCGCAGCCGTGACTCGACCGAACCGGCAGGATCATCGGTGGCGGCGAGATCCTCGACATACTCTCGCGCGGTGACTTCGATGACCTGCTTGAGTAGGTCGTCGCGGCTGTAGAAGTGCGTGTACAGCGCCGGAGTGCTCACCCCCGCGGACTTCGCGACGGCAGCCAGCGTCAGTTCGGCGAACCCACGGCTTGCGGCCACCCGTTGCGCGATCCGGACAAGTTCGGCTTTCCTGTTGCTCGGCCCCGTCGCGGCTGCGGAATCCTCGCTGCGCCGCGCCAGCGGGCCGCGTGGCCGGGCCGACTCGGCCCGACCGAGGGCCAAACCCGCGAGATTCCAACAGTATTGGTCGGCCTCGGCCGCGTGCAACGGCCTGCCCGCCTGGAATCGAAACACCGTGTGGCTGAGCAAGGTGCCGGTGAGGATCTGCATCACCGTCTCCGGCGACCGGTTCGGCAAGTGTTCCCCACGTCGGGCGGCCCGCTGCAGCACCCACGCGGCCTGGTCGATCATGGCTTGCGAAGTCGCAGTGATCCATTGCCGAAACGGCTCGGTCTCGTCGTGAAACTCGGTGGCGAGCCGCATCGTTGCCGCCCCATCAGAGGACACGAACAACTCCATCAGGGCGCGGGCGAACCCGGCGAGTTCGGCTTGGGCATCACCGAGATCTGGAATCCCGGTTGGCCACGCGGCGGTGCGCAGCGCGTCCATGAGCAGGTCGATCGGTGACGCCCACCGCCGATACAGCGCGGCTTTGCCGACCGCTGCGCGCGCCGCCACATTGGCGAAAGTCACCTGCGACTTGCCCGATTCCCCATAGATCAGCCTCGCGGCTTGCAGCGCCCGGCGCTCGACGTCGGGATCGCGCGGCCGGCCCGTCCCGCGGTGCGGCCGAGTGCCCCGTGCTGACGAGGCCGCCACTTCAGACAACTTCCAATGGCGCGGACAGGCTGACAAACGCCCGTCCCGGCGCATAAGGGTTGTCATCCAGCGTGATCGACCGCAACGCCGGGGCGTCACAGCGCATCGCGGCGAGCACATCGGCCAGCAGCGGAGCGGTCACCCGTCCGTGAGCCGGAGCAGCGACCTCGACAATGACCTCGTCACCTTTGACGCGGCAGCGGACCACTGGAAGGCCAGTAGCCGCCCGCAGTACGTTCTCGCCTCGGTCGACGGCGCGCAGCACCTCCGCGGTGACCGGCGTGCCGGTGTACAGGCGGCTGGCCAGACAAGGCGCGGCGGGCAAATCGTGCCAGCGGCGTCGCCGATCGCGGGCCAACGCGCGGATATCCGCCTTGGCCATCTGCGCCTCCACGTAGGGGTGGCGCACCCGGTATTCAGCAGCGGCGGTCAGACCGGGCCGGTACTCGCCGAGATCGTCGGTGTTGGCGCCGCTCAGCACTGTCCATTCGGGTCCGCGCCAGCCGGACGCCGCGGTGAGCCGATCGAGCTCTCGGTAGAGGTTCGACTTGCAGAAGTAGCACCGGTTCTTCGGGTTGGCGAGGTAGTCCGCGTCGTCGAACTCGTGGCAGTCGACCAGTTCCAGCCGCCAGCCCAACTCCGCAGCGGCCTGTTGTACACGCTCGGTCGCCGACGGAGGCACGGCCGGTGAGACGGCATGCGCGACCACCGTGGTGCGCGGGCGCATTTCGTGTGCGATATCCGCCAGCAGCAGGCTGTCGACGCCGCCGCTGCATGCGATTACGCGGAGCGGTGAGCGCTCCAGGGCCGCGGTCACCGCCTCGACGCTTCGTGGTTGCGCCATCAGAGCACTTCCATGTGCAGATCCCACAGCGGCGCATCGAGGACCGCGCGTCCGATGTCGACGATGTCGGCGCCGCACTCGGCGATCCGGGTCAGCTGAAAGGCGTTGACGCCACCGGCGTAGGCGAGCAGTACGTCGGCGCCGCGTGAGCGCAACGCCGAGCCGACCGATTCCAGATCAGCGAGCCGGCCGGTATCGACCATGACCACATCCGCGCCTGCGTCCACCGCTTGCAATGCCTCGTCGACGTCAACCACTTGGATCGAGACCGGCCCGTTGCCCAACCCGAGCGCTGCCGTAACCGCATGCGGCACACCGCCGAGCATCGCCGCCTGGTTTTTACCGACATACACGAAGTTCCCGTCGAGCAGTCGGTGCGACAGGCCCGCGACATCAAGACCGGCACGCAACGCCGGCTTCAGCTGCATCGGCAGCTTCTTCCAGGCTCCGCACACCACACGAAGCCCGTCGGGTGCTTGAGTTTTGATCTGCACACCGCGCCGGGCTACGCCCCCGGCGAACCCGAGGACACCCATGGCGTGGTCCTCTGCGACAGAGACCTCCCGGGCGTTGCCCTCGATGGAAAGCACCGGCTGACCGGGTTGTACCCGTTGTCCTTCGACCGCAACGATGTCCCAAGCCCCCGCCGGATCCGCCGCGGGAGGTGCGATCAACGCCGTTCCCGCAACGATTCCCGGTTCCGTCGGGCTGACCACCGCTCGGTACCGGCCGCCCAAGCCGGCGACAAGCTCGTGGGTGATGCGCCGCGGTTGCGTCGGAACACTCACGGCGTCGGCGTACCGCGACATCACCTCCAGCATCCGCACCCTCCGTCACCCCGCACCGATCAGACCTTGATTCAGACTGTATCGGTCCGTAACGTACCTCACAAGATGCGCGGCATGGACAACTCCGATACACGCGACGACACCGGCGTGGCCGACACGTTGGTCTACGACCGTGACCGCGTCGCGCGGATCGGGTTACCCGAGGCGGTGCTGTGCCTCGACAAGGACACCTCCGACGTGGTGCACATCGTCGAGCAGCTCGCCGGGGTCGGTCCCGTCCTGTTCACCCGAATGTCGGTGCAACAGTGGCAGGCCGTCACCGACCGCACCGACGCGGTTCTGGACTATGACGCCCCGTCTCAGACCGCTTTCCTCAACGGAATGCTGGACAAGCGCAACGCGCGAGTGGGCATCGTCACCGCGGGGACATCGGATCGACGGGTGGCCCAAGAGGCACAGCGCACGCTGCACTTTCTCGGTATCGAATCGCGCCTGCACATCGACGTCGGTGTGGCCGGGCTGTGGCGGCTACTGCAACGCGTCGACGACCTGCGTCGCGAGCAGGCGCTGATCGTGGTCGCCGGTATGGACGCGGCGCTGGCTTCCGTGGTCGGAGGACTCGTGTCGTGCCCGGTCATCGCTGTTCCCACCTCGACCGGATACGGTGCCGCCCGCGGCGGTGAGACCGCATTGCATGCCATGCTGACAAGTTGTGCTCAAGGCGTGGTGGTGACCAACATCGACAACGGGTTCGGTGCAGCATGCGCCGCCACACGGTTTGTCGACAAGACGTGAGCTCCATCCTCTACATCGACTGCGTCGGCGGAGTCGCCGGTGACATGCTGCTGGCGGCGCTGATCGACGCGGGGGCCACAGTGGCGGATATCCGCTCGGCCCTGCCGGTGGCCGGGGTCGAGCTCGATGTTCGCACGGTCCAGCGGCACGGTATCGGCGCCGCGGCGCTGTCCGTGTCGGCCCCCCGACAGCACGCCCATCGGCGACTTCGAGACATCCGCGAGATCATCGACTCCAGTTCGATGCCTGCAACTGCGATGGCGCGGGCGCACCAGGCTTTCGAGGTGCTCGCCGCGGCCGAGGCGCAGGTACATCGGAGCGCCCCCGAGGAGGTGACGTTCCACGAAGTCGGGGCCGTCGATGCCATCGTCGATATCTGCGGCGTCGCGCTGGCGCTCGAACAGCTCGACGTCGGCGAGATCGTCTGCTCACCACTTCCCATGGGCCAAGGCACCGTTCGCAGCGCGCACGGCGCGCTGCCGTTGCCGGCGCCCGCGACCCTGGAGATCCTGCGTGACAGTCCGGTTTTCGGCGTAGACGTCGAAGGCGAAACGGTCACGCCCACCGGCGCGGCTTTGGTCAGGTCGTTGAGCCAGCGGTTCGGACCGATGCCGCCGATGACGCTGTCTGTGATCGGGATCGGGTCAGGCAACGCAGACTGGGGCGCGGTGCCGAACGTGGTGCGTACGCTTCTTGGCGCACCGCAACAGGCACCGCCCGATCGCGGCGACGCTGCGCTGGTGTTGGAGACCAACCTCGACGACATGCTTCCCGAATGGGTACCCGATGTGATGCAGGCGTGTCTGGATGCTGGGGCCTACGACGTCTGGACCACCCCGGCGGGCATGAAGAACGGGCGGCCGGGAATCGTGTTGTCCGCGCTGGTCTCGACAGCGAACGAACGCGCGGTCGCACACATCATACTTCGGCGGAGCACCACCATCGGCGTGCGGGCCAGGCGGGTAGAGCACCGGTGGTCCTTGGCACGGGACTTCGGATCCGTTCGCGTAGATGGTCATCGGATCGGCGTGAAATTCGGCATGCTCGACCACGAGGTCGTGAACGTCAAACCGGAGCACCGGGACTGCCTCGCGGTAGCCGCGGCGACCGGACGCAGCATCAAATCGGTTTGGGCGCAGGCGTTGTCTGCCGCACAGGAACTACACCGGTATCACAGTTCCGTTCGTACCGTCGACCTCGACCACAACGCCGTCGGAAAGCAACAGGGTGGCGTGTTGTGTTCCCACGACGCAGGGGATACCGAACTCGCGCGCGACGATCGCAGCATGCGAATGTAATCCGCCGACTTCGGTGACCACTGCGGCGACGCACCCGAACAGCGGGGTCCACCCGACGTCGGTGACGCGGACCACGAGAACGGTGTTGGGTTCGATGTCGTCGACCTCGTCGCGGGAATGCACCACCCGGACCGGCCCGCGCACGATACCCGGGGAGACGCCGATTCCGCGCAACACATCGGCTGGCCCACCGGTACTTATCTCGGAGTTCAACGGTTCCCAGCGCAGCGTGAACATCGACGGCAACTGCAGCACCGCCAGGCGCGCCCGCTCCGCCCGGCGGGCTGGAATGCGGTCGGCGAACAGCTTGGGTGCGGCGATCTCCTCGGGCACCAGGTAGAAGACGTCACCCACTTCGTCGAAAATTCCCGCCTCCACTTGTCGGCGTCCCGCTTCACGCAACGCCAATCGCAGGGCGTGGGTACTGCGAACGGCAACGTCCTTGGAGCGTTCGCGTCGGCGCACCGCGGCGTTCAACACGCCCACCGCCCGGCGCGCCACACCGGAGAGGTCGGGTACGGCGCCCGCCGGCCGCGACGGAACGTCGAGCGCCTTACGGACGGCTTCGAGAAGTTGCTCTGGTTGGTCGCTGTACATCGGGTTCGCCAATTCGGTCTCCCCGGGTCCACGGTGCCCGGCATCGGCGATCAGGTTGCCAAACGCCGCCGCGAATCCTGGGTCGACGCCGCCGATCCCGTCCAGGACGGCCGTGGGCTGCTCCTCACGGAGCAGTTTCTCGACGGCGGGTCGGGACCGCGCCAGCTCTACCAGCCGGTGCACACCGGCAAGCAGTGTGGCGCTTGCCAACCCGTCGGTGCCGCCGCGCATCGCCGCCAGGTCCAGGTCTGGTGCGAGGCGACGAACTAACGCCTGCGCCGCCGATGCGACCAGGTTGGTGGTGGTGCTGTAGGCCCACGCGTCCAGTACGAGTTCGCGTGAGGTGTCGATCTGGGTCAACAAGGCATTACCGTCGAGCTGACGCAGTTCGTCGACGGACGCGGACATCTTCCGCACCCGTTCATCGAGGTCGGCTATCCGACGGCCGGTGCCCGCCATCCGCAGCGCGGCGGCGGGTGCCCCCAGCGCCGACCGGATGGCGGTCAAGATTGGCGGGCATTCCGCGGAATCGCCGTCGACGTGCGGGATTCCGAGGATGTGTTCGTCCACCTCACGAGCATTGGTGCCGGGCATCGCGGCAGCCATGGCGTGCACCACCGACAGGTTGGTATAGAGGCGGTGTCCGACCGACGCGATGCTGCGGGTCCGTTGCGCGGCGATGATGTCCTTGTCACGCATCCCGAGCACTTCGACCTGGACGGCACCCGCCAGCCGCAGCGCGTCGCGGCCCGCCATCAAGGACATCGGTGTCAACGTTCCGCCGAATGCCTCTCCGACGTTGGCGGTGGTCAGCGTTGGATAGCGGGCGTCGACGTAGTCGTCGAACTCGCCCCTCAGCCCGGGCGGTGCGGGATCGATCCGATACCCCTCGGGCGGTGGGTGGTTCCGCGTCCACCGGTGATCCGGCGCCGGGGTGCGCCACGGGGTCGGCACCCGAGCAGTGCCGAGGTAGGTCACCGCGTTGACGCCGGCCCGCGCGTCGACCAGCGCCGCTCGCGAGCCGTATACCGGCGTGTAACCCCACTCGGTCACGAGCCGGGTGGTGTCGAGCGTGGGCATGTAGCGGAACCCGTTCAGGTCGGCCGGGCTGAGCTCCAGCAGATCCACGCGCCACGCGATGCCTGCGCCGGACCGGAGGACGTTGAAAGGCAGCCGGATCAGCGGTTTTCGAAGCACCTCGGCGATCTCCTCGATGGTGAGACCGGTATCCAGCGGTCCGACGTTGACGGTTCCGGTGCGGTCGCCCAACGCAGCCTGAGCGTGAAACCGGCCCACGTCGTCGGTGTGCAGGAACTGCCATGGCCGCATCTCGCCTCTGGGCGCAACCAACATGGGATGGGCCAGGAAACGGAACTCGTAGTTGTCCATATCGCGGCCCGCGACCACACAGGTGCGGGTGATCACGGCGGGTACGCCGGACTCCGAAATCAGCTCCTCGCAGATCGCCTTGTGACGCGCGTAGAGCACGTCCGGATGGGGCCGCAGCGGATGCTCTTCACCGATGACGTCCGGGTTATCCGGCCACGGACCGTAGGCCAGCGTCGATGACGTGAACACCAGCTGGTTCGCCCCGGTCGACTCCATGGCCCGCAACACGTTTCGAGTGCCCCCGATATTGATGTCGGCCACCCCGGTCGATGAGCGCAGCGGGGCGAGCAGGAACGCGAGATGGACGACCCGATCGCATCCCGTCATCGCCCGCTTCACTGCCTCGGCATCGCGGATGTCTCCGCTGATCGACGCCACCCCCGGAATGTCTACGGTCCGGCGGGCCAGCGCCACCACGTCGGCGCCCTGGCGCACCAGGTCACGACAGATGATCCGACCGAAGACCCCGCTGGCTCCGGTGACCAATACCCGCATGGCAGGATTCCCCGGGCCGCTACACGCGGGCCGGAAAAACTTCCTGCCAGGCCCAGTGCCGCTTGAGCCTGCGCGTCTCACCGACGCGCCGGATGACGCCGGTGTGACCGGACCACCCCGGTCGAGCGGCCGAGAAGTCGACCATCTTACCGTTGGGGTCGGTGACGAACTCCCACGGCTTTCCGTCACCGACATCGAAGGTGATCCGATCTACGAATTCGGCGTCGCGCCAATCGATCTTGGCGTCGACGGACAGCGAGTTGAGAAGTGCGGCATCTGCCGATGCCACCGCGGCGAATCGGAACCGATCAGCGCCGATACTCATGTGTCCCCATTCGACCGAGCCGTCTTCGTACTCGTTGGCGAAGACGTTCCACCCGCCCTGCAGACGCATCCAGATCGCGCTGTTGTTCCAGCCGACACCGTTCGGCAGATAGCTGTGATCGACCGCGAAGAAGCCGCTGACCGGCTTTCCCAGCATCGTGCCCTCGGCGAAATAGGGTGTGGACGTGTAGAAGCAGGCGCCCGGTTCGCCGGGTTCGCCGCCCTCCCCTTCTTCGGTGCGCCACGGCACGAAGACCTGGAACCCGGGGGCAGCGAGGGTGCCACTAATGTCGAGCAGCGGCCCGTCGTCGCCGTGTTCCTGCCAGCTGAAGCCCGTATTGCTCAGCCGCACAACGAAATTCGCACCACCAGAAGATCCACCGGCGAACGTTTCGTGACCGTCGAGGTATCCCCGCTCGACCTTGCAACCCTTGGCCCCGTGCGCGCTGGCGGGATGCACCCGAAGGCCGGTCTCGTCGGCGGCCATGATCGAGATGTCGCGCGTGGTGTAGGTGATGGCCTTGCGGATGAACGCATACGACTCACCGTCGTCGGTCGTCATGATGCCGTAGAAGTACGTGCCTTCCAGGACCAGGCCGAAGTATGTCTTGTGCAGCAGATGCTGATCCGCCTCAGGGCGAAAGAAGCCGACCAGCGGCTGGTGGTCGAAATCGCCTCTGCGGGGAAGGCTCTCCGGCATGTTAGGCGTCCTTTCACGGCAATTAGCTGCAATGTTTGCAGATAATTGCTTACCGCACGCTACCCGGCCACAGACCCCGTGACAAGTCTCAGGTTCGCTTGGCTGTCCGCCCGTCCAACAGGAAGTCGACGAGCCGTTGCGCTTCCGCGCTGGCGCTGGCCAATCGCTCCGGAAAGGCCATCTGGGTATAGATTCCCTCGATCATCGTCGCGCCGGTCAGGCTGCGAAGGAACTCGGTCGTCGCGACGTCCTCGCGCCACTCCCCGCGCGCCACACCACGTTCGAGAACCTCCATTGCGCTATGCAAGCGCACCGTGTTGATCTTCTCCCACTCGGCCCGCAACGCCTCGTCCCCGCGGCTGTCGAGCACGATGCGAAACGTCGCCATCCCGTGCACGCTCGCGAAGCCTTCGAGCAACTGCTGTGCCACCGACACCAGCTGGGCCCGCGCGCTGCCTTCATCGGCCACGTCCAGGCTCGCGTCAAACGACCGCACGGCTGCAAGCAGCAGCTCCTCGCGGGTGGGCCAGCGCGCATACACGGCGGGCCGGCTGCAGCGGGCCGTTTTGGCCACCAGGTCGACGGTGAAGCCCGCCTTACCGTGTTCGGCGTACACGCGCAGCGCCGCATCGAGCACGCGGGCATCCATGTCCGGGTCCCGCGGGCGGCCGCGGGTTACCCCCGAACGCGCAGCTCGCCCAGCACCCACGCGCTGGATTCTTTCACGTGTGCAGCGCGACGGTTGTGTGTCAACGACTCTCGCGCGCCCAGCGTGGCAGCGTGAACCCCCGGTCGAACTGCCACAGGTCGGTGACCTGATCGCGGGTGGCCGGGTCCGCCAGTGTCCGCGCCAGGTCGGCCAGCCAGGGACCCGGATCGGGCATTGCGGCGGTCCACGCCCGGATCCGGCGCGAGTACAACTGGCAGTCGGCTTCGACGGTGACGCCGTAACCGCCCAGCGCCTGGTGCACGGTGGCCGCAGCGTTACGAGATGCGGTCCGTGCCTTGGCCGCCGCCATCACCGCAGCGAAAAGCGGGACGGCGCCGTCGGCGTCCGCCAGGTACGCGGCGTGGCGCACCAACAGATCGGCGGACTGCACGGAAGTGGCCGCTTCGGCCAACGGATGGGACACACCCTGAAAGCTCCCGACCGGCACACCGAACTGTCGCCGGTCGGACACGTACGAGACGCCGTAGCGGATGAGGGCCTGCGCGGCGCCGACCAAGCGGGCCGCCTCCAGCAGGAAACCCCACGCCCGGACTACATCGACGTGGCCGTCGACCGGCGTAGGCGCCTCGGTGACCGGTTCGATGACGACCACCCGTTCCCCTCCGGCGCTGCGCCGGGGATTGTCCGGTGTCGCAACGATTCCCAGGCCGTCGCCGCCGACGGCAACCAGGACGTGCGCCAGCCCTGCCGGTACCAGCGCGCGGTCGATGCCGTTGGCCAGCCCGGCCGCGTCGAGCACGACCAGGGCCGGCACGGTCGATACGAACGGAACCGGCGCCAGATGCGCACCGAGGGTGACCACCGCCCGGGTGAGGAGGTAGGGCTGGTTCGGAAGTTCCCACAGCCCGAACTCGGCCAGCGCGGTGTCCAGCCGCTGCACTCGGTCGTCGTGCGCTGCACCGGCGTCGTCGGCGCCGCGGAGCAGGTCCGGGGGGCAGTGTTTGTCGAGGACGGCATCGAGCGCCCGCGCCAATTCCTCGGCCTCCTCCGGCCAACGTTCATCGAACAACGACCACTCCGACCCCTAGACCTTTAAAGCTACAACCAGGTTATAGTATTCGATGTGCAATCTGACACGTCGGCACCATCGCCGCACGGACTCGACGACCTCGACCTCGACCTGTCCGACGAAGATGCTGCCTTCGGGTCGGAGTGGTCGGCATGGCTCGACGGGCACCTTCCGGCGATCCACAACGAGCTCCTGGCGGCGAAATCCTCTGCGGACAGACAACTCGTGGGCCGAAAGTGGCAGTCGCAGGTGGCTGCCGGCGGCTGGGCGGCGATCAGTTGGCCGGCTGCGTTCGGCGGAAGAGCGGCCACCGCGCGCCAGCAACTGCTCTATTACCTGATCTCTGCCGAGCGCCGGGTGCCGCCGCTGGCCGGGCGCATCGGCCTCAACCTGTGCGGGCCGACCCTGATCACACACGGCACTCCCGAACAGCAGCAACGCTTCCTGCCCCCGATGCTCGACGGTCGGGAGGTGTGGTGTCAAGGCTTCTCAGAACCCGGCGCCGGTTCAGATCTGGCCTCCCTGCGCACCCGCGGCGTCGTCGACGGCGACGACCTGGTGATCACCGGGCAGAAGATCTGGACCTCCGGTGCACACCTCGCGGACTGGATGTTTGCGCTGGTGCGGACCGACCCGGCGGCGCCCAAGCGCGGGGGCATCAGTTTCGTCCTGGTGCCGATGACCGCACCCGGTATTGAGGTGCGGCCGATCCGCCAAATCTCGGATGACTCGGATTTTAACGAGGTGTTCATCGACGAGGTCCGCGTACCACTGTCCAACGTGATCGGCAGGCTCAACGACGGTTGGAATGTCACCCGCACGACACTGGCCAACGAACGGGCAATCCTGTTCATGGGTCAGCAGATGGCCCTGACCGCCACCCTGCGCAAGGCGATCGACATGGCCAAAACACCCGATCCGCACGGAATCCGGGCCGCCGACGATCCGCACTGGCGCGACCGTATCGCGCAGACCTGGATCGACGTGGAGCTGGTGCGGCTCAACGGAATGCGCAATCTCGCCAAGGTGCTCGCCGGAGCGGAACCCGGCCCGGAAGGCTCGATGTCGAAACTATTCGGGCAACATGTCGAACAACACCTCCACGAACTCGCGCTCGATCTCGGCGGCGAGTTCGCGATACTCGACCGGGGTGCCGAAAACGCACCGAACAAGGGCAAGTGGGCCTTGGGCTGGCTGCGGACCCGCGCCTCGACCATCGGCGGGGGCACGTCCGAGATCCAACGTAACGTGCTGGCCGAACGCATTCTCGGACAGCCCCGAGACCCGTGGGCTGATGCATAGATGAAGTTCGCATTCACCGCGGAACATGACGCGTTGCGCAACCTCGTCGCCGACCTCTGTCGCGACCAGAGCCGGCCGCGGGCACTGTATGACACTGATTCCCGTATCGACCGGGGGTTATGGAACGCGCTGAGCGCCGCCGGGCTGCTGGGCGTCGGGCTGGCCGAAGCCTACGAGGGCGGCGGCGCGGGACCCGTCGAACAGGTCCTCATCGCGGAGGAATTGGGCCGCGCGGTGGGCGCCGTTCCGTTCAGCGAGCACACCGCGGCGACCGAGACGATCGCGCTTCTCGCCTCCGACGAGCAGCGCAAGCGATTTCTCACCCCGCTGATTCGCGGCGAGACAGTAGCGGGCATCGTGGTCGGCGACGGTCACCACCCGGCGGCTGTCCAACCGCGACGAGACGGCGCGCGGTGGCGGCTCGACGGTCGAATCCCGCTCATCCCCAACGCCTCTGCAGCAACGATGCTGGTGCTACCCGCCCTGGTCGACGATCGAATCTGCTGGTTCGTCAGCGAGGCCGCCCACGTCGAGGGGTTGGCCACCGTGGACCGCACCCGGCCCGCGGCCGCTGCCGAACTCGTCGGTGCCGACGCCGAGCTGCTGGCGGGGGACCGTCCGAATTCACGTGCCGGCCAGCTGCTGCTGGCCTTGGCGGCTGCCGAAGCGGCCGGCGTTGCGGCCGCCGCCCTGGACATGACCTCCGGCTATACCATCGAGCGCCACCAGTTCGGCCTACCCATCGGAACTTTTCAAGCGGTCAAGCATCGGCTGGCCGACATGTTGGTGGACGTCGAGAATTCTCGGTCGGCGGTCTACGGTGCGGCGTGGGCACTGGCCGAGGGGGCGGATGCCGATCGCGCGGTCGCGCTGGCACAAGCCGTGGCGACCGATCACGCGGTTTCGGTGGCCGGCGACGCGGTGCAGTTGCACGGCGGCATCGGGGTGACCTGGGAGTGCGACCTGCATTTGTACCTGCGGCGCGCAAAAGCGCTTCAACAGAGCTACGGCTCGCCCAGCCTGCACCGTCGCCGGATCGCCGCCAACCTCCTCGACTGACGCCCGGTCGCCGGGGCGCTAGATGCGGCGCGGTTCGGCGCCTGACGAGTAGCGCTGCACGAGTTCTTGTTTGTAGAGCTTGCCGGCATCGGATCGGGGCAGCTGCGCCTCGAACGAGATCGAGCGCGGGCACTTGTAGCGAGCCAGCCGAGCCTGTAGCCACACCATCAGCTCTTCGCTGAATTCTGCTGTGGCGTCGGTGATGTAGACCGGCTGGACGACGGCCTTGACGATCTGCCCCAGCTCCGCGTCGGGGATTCCGAAGACGGCCGCATCCATCACCCGGGGGTGGCTGATCAGGATGTCCTCGGTCTCGCGCGGATAGATGTTGACTCCTCCGGAGTTGATCACGTGATGGCGCCGGTCGGTCAGGTAGAGGTAACCGTCCTCATCGAGATATCCGACGTCGCCCACCGTCACCCAGCCCCGTCGGTTCCGCCCGGCCGCGGTCTTCTGTTCATCGTTGAGGTAGGTGAACGACAGGCCGCCTTCGTAGTAGATATCGCCGGCCTTCCCCGGCGGTAGTTCGTTGCCGTCATCGCCGAGTATGTGTGGCGTTCCCACCAGCGGGCGCCCCACCGAGCCGGGGTGGGCGAGCCATTCCGCGGCGGTGATGAACGACGTGCCGGCGCCCTCGGACGAGGAGTAGAACTCGTCGATGATCGGCCCCCACCACTGGAGCATCTGCCGTTTGGTCTCGACGGGGCATGGCGCCGCCGCATGCACCACCCGCTGCAGGCTCGACACGTCATAGCGCTCCCGAATCTCCTTCGGCAATTTCAACATCCGAACGAACATCGTCGGAACGAACTGAGCGTGCGTGACACGATGGCGTTCGATGGCCTCCAGCGCCTCGACGGGATCGAACCTCTCCAGCACGACCACCGTGGCTCCCAACGACTGCAACGACATCGACCAGTAGCTGGGTGCCGTGTGGTACAGCGGTGCGGGGCTCAGATATACCGCGTCGCCGGTGATGCCCATCGCGTCGAGCAACGGGGTCAGGAGGCGGGGCGCCTCGGCGGGCGACAGGTGGCTCAGCGGGCGCACGATGCCCTTCGGGCGCCCGGTGGTGCCCGACGAGTACTGCAGCAGTTCACCTTCTCGCTCGTCGGCGATCGCCGTGGCGGGCTGTCCGGCCACCACCTCCGGGTAACGGTCCCACCCCGGCAGATCGTCGTCGACCAGAAACCGCACCGCCGGTAGGCCGTTCGTCAAATGGTCGGCCAGTGCCTCGCAGACCGCGCGGGTTGCGCTCGAGCCGATCACCGCCTTGGCGCCACTGTCGTCGACAATGTAGGCCGCCTCGGCGGCCGTGAGGCGGGTGTTGATCAGCGCGTAGTACAAACCTGCGCGCCTGCCGCCCACATGAAGCTGTGGATGTGGACGTTGTTCTCCATGAGCACGGCGATCACGTCCCCCTCCCGCAGTCCCGCGCCGCGAAACGCATGGGCCAGGCGGTTGGCCGCCCGATCCAGTTCGGCGAAGTCGACGGACCGGCCGGACGGATGCAGCACCAACGCCGGTTTGGCCCTATTCACGTGATCGCGAATGTGCATGAGTTGTCGGTACCGCCTCACCGCCGGGGAGCAAAGATGGTCAAGATCGCCCCACCAATACTATGACCTGGTTATATTTTTCCGTGCGATCGCTTCGCTTCAATCACACCGGGACCGGCTGACACCTGAGAGATCGAGATGGCCGCCGAAGAACGCACTTCAGGTATCCGGGCCGAGACGTGGCGGTTCACCGATCGTCATCTCGAGGTCATCCGGGCCGGACCGAGGACGTCGGCGCCGCCGGTGGTATTCATCCACGGCGTCTGCCATGCAGCCTGGTGCTGGCATCATTTCCTGCACTTCTTCGCGGACCGTGGCTACGACTCGATTGCGGTCAGCTTGCGAGGGCATGGCGCCAGTTCCGGTCGCGAACAACTGCACCGACTGGGGCTTTCCGACTACGTCGACGACGTCGTGCAGGTGGTCGACAGACTGAACCGCAAGCCGGTGCTGATCGGGCACTCGATGGGTGGCGCGATTCTGCAGCGATACCTCGCAGAATACGCGGACACGGTGTGTGCCGCCGTACTGTTCGCCTCGGCGACCGCAGGAGGGTTGGGCCGCAGCCGGTTCGCTGATGTGTTGCGGGGTAACCGGCCAAGGGCGTTGGTCAACGGCATTCGGATAGCGGTGGGACGCCCGGTGGAATCTGCTGTGAACGACACCCCGTTCTTCGGCAACAGGCTCAGCAGCGCAGAGGCGGAGGCGTACCGGACCCGGCTGGGCCCGGAGTCTCGGCGCGCCATAAGGGATCTCGTCCGGCGCTTCGAGCAGGTACCGCCCGAGCTTCCGCCGATCCTGGTGATCGGATCGCGCGGCGACGCCCTGTTCGGCGAGAAGAGCCAGCGCGCGACCGCGAATGCCTACCGGGTGTCACCGGTACTGCTCAATGCGCCTTGTCACGACATGATGCTCGATCCGCAATGGCGCTCGGCCGCGGATCATGTTCTCCAGTTCCTACAAGCCAACACAAACCCGGTCGACGGTCCTTGATCGACGGCGACCATTGTGCCGGAACGGCATTCGGAATGACCTCATCCGTTTCGCGGTATGGTTTCACCCGGCATTTCGGTGAGTCGACCATGCAGGAGCTGCTGAACTACCTCGGTCAGTTGGCGCACGACGTCGGCATCGGGTTGGCCATCGTCGTCCAGACGCGAGCCCCCCGCCAGCGCCAAGACGATCACCGCACCGCCCAGCGCCGCCACCACCGCGCCGGTCGGCGTCTCAGGATCAAGCGCCCCGGCCTGCTTGATCTTTTCGAGCACCGAAACCGCCTGCGTTATCTGTGGATTCACCACCCGATCGCGGTACTGCTGAAGCACATTGGGGTATCGGGCACCGTCAATGTGAACTCGCAGGTTGGCGTAACCGTTGCCGCTGGCGAAATAGGCGAACACGTCGCAGGCAAAAACGACCAGTGCCTCCTCTATCGGGCGATCGTCGACGAGCGTCGGCACCGACTGGTCTGAGAGAGCATCGAGAAGCAGGGCCTCGGCGTCCGAATATCTGCGGTACACCGCGTCTTTGCTGACGCCGGCCGCCCGCGCCACTCCCTCGAAATGAAAGCCCGCCCAACCTTCCCGCGCGTACAGCGTACGAGCCGCCTGCCGCACCCTGTCGTCGATCGTCGGATCGCGCCGGCGACCCGCACCTGGCTTGCGTGTTCGCGCGCGGCGTTCTCGATCACGCCCACCCGCTCGATCGGCCTGGCCCGCACTCATCGCGTCCTGTGTCCTTTCGTCGGTCGAGTTTAGACACTGCGCTTCCCAGCCTATTGCCGACGGACGGCGTCGGTATTAGACTTCGGCTGAAATCACGCCCGCCCTGCGGGTGTGGAAGGGACCACATGTTGATCTCTACCGGTTGGTGTGACTGATGGCGTGCTGCGCATTGGCCGCCGCTCTGTTCGGGTCGGTCGTTCGCCGGCTCCGCCGCAATCGCGGTCGGGAGACTTCCGTGCCTGTCGCCCGGTGGTCACCTGAATCACACGCTGCCACCACGACGTCGAGGAGCACTTCGCGATGACACTGTCCACGGTCGAACCCGAGCATGACACCGATGTCGGATACCCCTTGACCGTCCCGAACCAGCCGAACGGTCCCGCGGTCCGACGGCTGCTGCGCCGCACCGCGATCGGCGCGGCGCTGTTCGGCACCGCCGCCACCCTGATCTCCTCGTTCAGCAGGCGATCGGGTCACCGGGCGGCGGCGCTCGGGGCGCTGGTCCCCGGTGGCGGTTACATCTACACCCGCAGCCCGTTTCGATTCCTGGCCACCCTCGGCGGGTTCGCCGCATCGTTGGTGGCCTGGTTCGGCAGCGGCAATATCCTGGCGCCGCCGCTGGTCTGGCTCGCGGCCGTGCTCAACGCCCGCAGGCAGGCCGACCGCGGACGCGCGACATGGGACGGCGCTCGCCTGGCGGTTCCGGCCGCGCTGGTGACCGTCGCCGCGGCCGGGACCGTGGCCCGCCGACGCGCCTTTCGTACCGCCCAGGAGCGCGGCCGCGAGCGCGCACGCTACCTCGCCACGGTGGCCCGCATCGATCCGCGCCCCAAGGACTCGGCTCGCGACGAACTTTCCGTCGACGACCTGGCGACGTTGCGATCGCTGTTCGATCGGGCTCTGCAGCCATTGGACAGGTTCGACGGGTTCACCAAGGTCGACCAGTTTCAACCCGCAGCCACGCGTTACCAGCTCAACTTTCTGCAGTATGCGCTGGCGATGTCCCAATTGCACTGCACTCCATCGTTTTCCGGATACCTTTCAGCAGCACAACGCAACCTGATCGATAAGCTGACGCTACCGCCGGTGTGGCGCTACTGGGCCTACGAGCAGATGTGGGGCAACCTCAGCCTCGACTGGGACCCCATGAAGCGCGACAACGTCATGCTGTCCGGATACCTCGGCATGATGTTGGGCACCTACGAGTCGAACACCGGCGATGACCGGTACCGCCGCCGCGGCGCGCTGCCGTTCCGGCTGGGCAAGCGCACCTGGCCCTACAACCACGACATGGTCAGTGCCGCGGTACACGACAACATGGCGCGCTCGGAGATGACGCTGTTCCCGTGCGAGCCGAACTGGGTCTACAGCGCCTGCAACATGACCGGCATCAACACGTTGATGCTGTCGGACCGGTTGCACGACACCCGCTTCATCGAATCCGTCGGTGACGAGTTCCGACGGGCAGTGCACGACGAGTTCATCACCCCCGACGGCCGGGTGACCGCCATCCGGTCCGCTCGGCTCGGTGTCACCATCCCCATGCTCACGTCGACGATCGCCGACAGCGGTCTGGCCACTATGCTTCACGCGTTCGATCCCGAGCTGGCACAACGGTGTTGGACCATTGTCCGACGCGAGTTCGTCGACACCTCCGGCGCCGAACCGACGATCGCGCTGCGCGGCTGGGACGCCATCGACACCGGCAACTACAAGAAGAGCCAGGTGGCTTCGTTCGTGCCGGTGATGTGGGGGGCCGCCGAGATGGGAGACACCGAACTCTACGACGTGCTCGCGGCGTCGCTGGACCGGCAATCCCCGCCCACCGAGACCAACGGCACCCGCTGGTATGACGAGTTGTCGACCAACATGAACGCGATGCTGGCGGTGGCCCGATTCAGCCCGCCCGGTGGGTTCCGCGCGTTGATCGCCGACGGCCCCGACCCGGCCACGCTGACCGGACCCGTCCTCGACGAGGCCGCGTATCCCGACGTCTTGGTCGCCTCGGCGCGCACCGACGGAGCGGACCTCCGGATGGTGTTGTGGCCGGGCGCAAACCCGACGCGGGCGCATCTCGGGATCAAGCGACTCGTTCCGGGCCAGCAATACCGCGTCCATGGTGCGGTCGATGATCTGGTGATCGCTGACAACCGCGGCCGCGCAACGGTCTCGGTCGATCTCACCGGACGCACCGAAGTCGCTTTGGCTCCCGCGCCCTAGACGGTTCAGGAAAGGTCTTCGACCCATGCAGAAGGTTCTCGTCACCGGCGCCGGCTCGGGCATCGGCAAGGAATTCACCAAGCTGTACCTGCAGGACGGCTCGGAGGTCCTCGCGGTCAGCCTGCTGCAGGCCGAGCTCGATCAGCTGCCCGAGGACTTCCGGTTCGGTGTCTCGCGGCTGCAGACACTGCAGATGGACCTGGCCAAACCCGACGCCGCCGAGGCCTTGTTGCAGTGGTGCCAGGACAACGACTGGCTCCCCGACGTCCTGATCAACAACGCGGGGTTCGCCTGCTTCGGCGAGGCGGTCGAGCTGTCGACAGAACGTGTGGCGAACATGTTGGAGCTCAACGTGATCACGTTGACCATGGCATCGATGCTTTTCGGCCGCGCGATGAAGCAACGTGGCCACGGCAAGATCCTCAACGTCGGTTCGACCGCGGGCATGGTGCCCTCGACGCGGATGGCCGCTTACTGCGCCAGCAAGTCCTATGTCAACACCTTCACGTACGCGCTGGCCGCCGAACTGAAGCCCTTCGGCGTCACGGTCACCTGCCTGACCCCAGGGGCGACACAGACGAAGTTCGCCCAAGCCGGCGGGATCGACGCGTTCCGCGGAAAGTCACTGCTGCACAACCTGTTCGAAAAGAACAAGGCCGGCTCGCCGGTCGAGGTGGCCCGCAGCGGGTATGACGCGCTGGCCGCAGGCAAGACACAGGCGCGCGTCGGTAAAGGGTCGACGTTCGCCGCCGTCGCAGCGCGCGTCGTTTCCCAGAAGCGACTACCGACGTTGGTCAAGAATCCGTAATGGCGACATCAGCAGTCGAGGCCACCTCGTTGACCGACAACCGGCCGCCGTGGCCGCGCCTGTGGCTCGCGGCCGGCGCCGAGATCGGTGTCGCCGTGGTGGTCGCGGCGATCCTCTTCGGTGCCGCCAAGACGACGTCCTCGGGTGATCCCCATACCGGTATGCACGTCCATGCCTCGCCGATTTCCTGGAACGCAGCCGTCACGGTGGCCGCCGTGGTGACGGCTGCGGCGTTCACCTGGTGGGCGCTCACCCGCGACCGAATCCCCGCAGTCCTGACGGCAGGCGGGTTGGTGGGCCTTGCGGTTTGCGAACCGGTGCGTGCGATCGCACTGCAATCACACCTTGTCGGCATGGTGGTGCTGGAGGCGCTGTTGGTGGCGGTGCCGCTGCTGCTCATCTCGACACGGCGACCCCGGCCGGCGACAGCCCCGACCCGTTCGGCATCCTGGACGTCGTTGGTGGTCGTGGCGGTAGTGCTCAACTCGGCACTGTTGATCGGATCGCACCTGCCCGGCGTGCATTCCAAGGCCATGGCGTTGACCGCCGTCCCGCTGTGGCTCATTGTGCTGGTCATCGGGGTCGGAACCACGTACTGGGCAGCCATCCTGCTCACCGCCGGTCGGGTCACCACCGCGGTACGACTTCGCGCGCTTCTCATCGGGCAGGAAGTGGCGGCGATCCTGGGCTTGGCGGCGGTTATCCTGCCGTCTCCGATCATGGCTGACCACACGGTGATCGGGCTGTCGGGTATCACCGACCAGCGGCTCGGTGGGGTGGTCATGCTCGTCACCTGCGCGGCGGTGGCCCTGCCGCTGGCCCGCCGACTGCAGCCACGTCAACCAGCGCAGCACCCGGAAGCGAGACGTAATGTCCAGTGACGGCGTGTTCTCGGCGCCCGCAGCCGATCATCCTTCCCCCACGCTGCGCGATCTGCTCGACGCCCAACGCGCAGACTTTCTCGCGGCCGGCCTCCCGTCGGCAGCGGTCCGCCGCGACCGGATCGACCGGCTGATACTGCTTCTCACCGAGAACGCCGACCGGTTCTCCACGGCACTGCAAGCCGATTTCGGTAATCGGCCGCACGTGGTGAACCTGCTGTCCGAGGCGGTGGGCATCCTGCCTGACATCAAGGCCACCCGGCGCCACCTCGAAACATGGATGCGGCCCCAGCGGATCAGATCGGGTCTTCTGATGGGGATGCCCACCGTGGTGGAGAAGAAGCCACTCGGCGTCGTGGGCGTCATCGGACCGTGGAACTTTCCCGTCAGCCTCGTGGTCCAGCCGGCCGCGTCCGCCTTCGCCGCAGGCAACCGCGTGATGATCAAATTCTCGGAAGTCACCCCGCGCACCGCTGAGCTGTTCGCCGCCACGGCAGCCGAATACTTCGCACCGACCGAGCTGACGGTGATCACCGGCGGAGCCGATATCGGTGCGGCGTTCAGCGCACTGCCGTTCGACCACCTGTTCTTCACCGGCTCACCGGGGGTTGGGGCCAAGGTCGCCGCCGCAGCGGCGCAGAACTTGGTGCCGGTCACGCTCGAACTCGGTGGAAAGAACCCGGCCGTCATCGCAGCCGACGTCGACATCCCTGCCATGGCGCAGCGTGTGATGGCGGCCCGGGTGGCCAACGGCGGACAGATCTGCCTGTGCCCGGACTACGTGTTCGTTCCCCGCGCCGAGGTGAATTCCTTTGTCGCGGCGGCGCTCGCGCACGGCCGGCTGGCCGCCTCGCAGGACGGTGGGGCGGGGCTGGTCAGCATCGTCGACGCGAAGAACTTCGACCGCGTCACCTCGTTGATCGAAGACGCCAGGGCACAGGGCGCCACGGTTCACGACAGCGGCACACCGCTAGATCGCGCAAGACGCCGGATCCCACCGACCGTGGTGCTCGGCGTCACCGACGGCATGCGTATCAGCAATGAGGAAGTGTTCGGGCCGGTGTTGTCGGTCCTGCCCTACGACAACATCGACGGCGTCTGCGACTACATCGCGGCACGCCCCTCGCCGTTGGCCGCCTACTGGTATGGCCGGACCGACTCCGATTTCCAGAAGTTTTGTGAGCGAACGCAAAGCGGAGGCGTGGCGGTCAACGACTTCGCCCTGCATTGCGCCGTCATGGAAGCACCGTTCGGCGGAGTCGGGCACAGCGGTTGGGGCGCATACCACGGGAAGACGGGATTCGACACGTTCACCCACCACCGAACGGTGACCCGAAGCAAGCTTCCGTTGAGTTTCGCCGAGCTGATCACGCCGCCGTACTCCCCTACGCTCGCGTGGGGGCTGCGGGCATATATCAATTGGGAACGCCGCGCGGCCGCGCGGCGGCTAGCGAGGTAGTCCGAGTCCGCGGGCGATCAGGCCGCGCTGGACGTCGTTGGTGCCGCCGCCCACCACGTACATGATCGACTGCCGCAGCCCGTATTCGAATGCACCGCCCCCGGGAATCGACGCGTCGGTGCCGTCGCCGCTCAACGCGGCAGCGGGGCCGAAGATCTGTAACGTCGCCTCACCGAAATCCTCTGCGAGCTCTCCGCCCATCACGCCGGCCATCGCCGCGTCGAACATGGCGCCGAGATCGGTCGCGCTGGCCCGGACGGCCGCGGTGACCAACGCCCTGGTGGCGTGCACGCGGACGGCGAGGTCGGTGATGGTGGCCCGCTTGGCCGAACCGCGCTCGCCCACCAGTCGCACCGGATCCTCGGCGACGAGATCGAGCAGATCGTCGAGTTGACGGTGCAGCGCCGCCGCGATGTTGCCCATCAGAATACGTTCCTCTGCAAGGGCATCGACGATCACCGCCCAGCCGCCGTTGACCTCCCCGACCCGCGCGGAATCCGGTATCCGGACGTCGTCGTAGAAGACCGTGCACGACACCTCCCCCGACAGGGCGGTGTGCTGTCGGATGGTGACCCCGGGGGTGTCCAACTGGAAGAGGAACACCGTGATGCCGGCGTGTCGCGGTTTGGCGTCGGGGTCCGTACGCGCGGCAAGCCAGACCCAGTCCGAGGCGTGTCCTCCTGTAGTCCAGAGCTTTTGGCCGTTGACCACCCAGTCGTCACCGTCGCGGACAGCGCGGGTGCGCAGCGACGCAAGGTCCGATCCCGCCTCGGGCTCAGAGTAGCCGAGGCGGCGGCACGCCCCCGCGCTCGTTCCGTTGCCACCGCGAAATCGAGCGCGCCGACGTCGGAGAGTTCGAACCAGCCGTGCTCGGCCGCGGCGCCCCAAAGCTCTTCGATCTCGCCGGTTTCAGCGGCGGTCGCATCACCCCAGCTCTTATCGAGTATTTCGGTGACCGCCCCGACGAACGCGGCCAGCTCCATTACGGCGCCCACGGGTTCCTCCGTTCCGGCCGCCAGCGTCAGGCCCTAGATTGCGATTACTGTACGCCTGCCGTCCACTTTTAGTGGGGCCGACGACTTCATCTCGTCCATTTCGCCCGTCGCGATATGGTCGTGCAGGTTCGAGTCAAACGAAACCGAGGCTTTCCAGATGACACAGACCAACACCGGTGCTGGACGGCCCCGTGATCCGCAACTGGACCGTCGCGTCCATACCGCCGCAACGCGGGTCTACGCCAAGTCTGGGTGGGCCGGGTTCAGCATTGAAGCGGTGGCCCGTGAAGCACGAGTGGGTAAGTCGTCGATTTATCTGCGTTGGTCTGACACCACGTCCCTGCTGCTCGACACTATCGAGACGGCGGTCGATCTACCGCTGGACATCGACACGGGCACTGTCCGCGGTGACCTTCTGGCGCTCGCGCGCGGCATCATGCGCCTGCTCACCGGCGACACGGGCGACGTACTTCTGCGGTTGTCCACGGAAGCGCGCATGGTTTCCGAACTCGCACCCCGTTGGGAGGAGTTCGTCGGGGCCAACGTGTCCGCCACCCGCAAGATCGTGCGACGCGCCGTCGCCCGCGGGGAGCTGCCGCGCGGCACGGGCGTGACGATGCTTCTCGATGCGCTGTTCGGCGCGTTGTTGATGCGCTGCTTGACCACACCGCCGTCGCGGCGCGCACGCCTGGCTCGCGACAGCGACAAATACACCGAAGCAGTGGTCGATCTCGTGCTGGCCAGGGACACCGCGTCGACGTGACCGCCAGCGGCCCGGGCTACCCGATCGCGGCGGCCAGTGCGCGCAGCCGTTCTTCGCAGTCGGCCACCATGTCGAGCGTGATCTCGCGTGCGGGTCGCAGCGTCGTGAACGATCCGACCACCTGGCCGATGAAGAACGTCTCCAACTCCAGCGCGCCGGCGTGTCCGTCTGCCGCGGCCGCGTCGATCCGGTTGAAGGCTTCGTTCACCAACATGGGTTGCAGCGGCATGGGCAGGGGCGAGGGACTGTTCGGGCCGTCCCACTCGGCGTGATAGGCGCTGCGCAGTTGCCTGGCGGGCTTGCCGGTACGCAGCGGCGAGCGGACTGTGTCGATGCTGGCGGCGGCCAGGAACTTCTGCTTGATCGGCAACGGGGTGATGTCTTCGAAACTGTTGAGCCACACCGACCCACACCACACGCCCGCGGCCCCCAGCGCCAGGCCAGCAGCCATCTGCTCACCGGTCGCGATGCCGCCGGCGGCCAGCACCGGGCGCCCCTCGGCGACCGACACCACCTCGGGCGTCAGCACTGTCGTGGCGATGGTGCCGGTATGCCCGCCGGCCTCGGTGCCCTGGGCGATCAACACGTCGACTCCTGCGGCCACCTGACGACGGGCATGCTTGGCCTGGCCCACCAGCGCCGCGACGACGATGCCGTTGGCCTTTGCGCGCTCCACCAGGCTTGTCGGCGGCGTCCCGAGCGCATTGGCCACCAGGGCGATCGGATGCTCGAACACGACGTCGAGCAGCGCGTCGACACCGTCCGGGTTGAGCGCGGCTGCGATGTCGTCGTTGATCAACGGTGTTGCATCAGAAGGTAACTCGGGTATTTCATACTTGGCGAGGAGATCGGCTACGAACCGTCGGTGCTCGTCGGGGATCTGTGACCGCAGGCTCGCGATCAGGTCGTCCGGATCACCGACCGCCACTTTCTCGGGCACCAGGAGATCGACGCCATAGGGGCGGCCGTTCACCTGTTCTTCGATCCACGTCAGTTGCGCGTCCAACTCCGCTGGGGTGTAGGCCGTGGCGGCCAGCACACCCAGCCCACCCGCTCTAGTCACCTCCGCGACCACCGCGGGTGAGCGATTGAATCCCACCAGCGGGTGATGGATCCCGATGAGATCGGTGAATGGGGTGCGCATCGCCACGTGTTCTCCTGCTGATCCTGGCGGTCTAGCCGGTCGGGGTTTCGAGGACACCGTCGGCAATGAGCCTGTCGATCTCTTCGTCGGGCATCTTGAGCAGGTTCGAGCAGATATCGAGCGTGTCTGCGCCCATCAGCGGTGCCGGCCGCAGTTGCGGTTCGTCGATGTGCTCGAACAATGCGGGGGCCATGTCGACGTCCAGCGGTTCGGCGAAGCCCGGCTGCCGAAGCGCGCCCAGCTGCCGGCGCGCCGCCAACTGGGGATTGGAAAGCAGATCGCCGACATGCGCGGCGGCGCCGGCGGGAACCCCGGCTGCCTGCAGCTGATCCTGCGCCTCCCACGGCGTCTTCGACGCAATCCAGACCGTCACCACTGCATCCAGTTCGTCTCGGCGGGCGACCCGGTCCTGCGCGGTGGCGTAGGCGGGGTTCGCCGCCAGGTCGGACCTGCCGATCGCATGTGCCAGCGCGATCCATTGGTCGTCACCGTTCACGTCGACGGCGCAGTAGGCGTCTTCACCCGTGCACGCGTACACCCCTGACGGAGCGTCGAACTCGCCGACATTGCCGCGGGCGGTCATGGAACCCGGCTGCAATGCCTCCCGCAGATAGTCGGTGGCGAGCTGGCCGAAGATCGTTTCCATTTGCGCGAGGCTGATCTGGCACCCTTTCGCGGTGCGTTCCCTGGAGACCAGCCCCGCCATCACGGCCGCCACACCCACCCGCGAAGCGGAATGATCCGGATAAACCGTCAGATCATCACCGAAGGCCTCCGCCGAGTCGGGATGTCGCCACAACTGGGTGAGCCCGACAGTGGCGCGGACCAAGGGCCCGTATCCCATCTGCTTGCTCCATGGACCGGTGCTGCCGAGCGCACTGCTCTCCAGGTAGATGATGCGCGGATTGACCGCCCGCAGGGTCTGGTAGTCAAGGCCCAGCGACTCCATGGTTCCTGGCTTGAAATTGCTGAGCACCACATCAGATTCGGAGACGAGGTTCTTGAAGATTTCCTTGCCGGCGGCGCTACGCAGGTTCAGCCCGATGCTGCGTTTGCCGCGATTACCCAATGCGGCGGTGTAGCTACAGGTTTCGGGCTGGTCGAATTGGCGGAGGCCGTCGATGAACTCGCGGTTCTCCACCTTGATGACCTCAGCGCCCTGGTCGGCGAGAAGCCGGCCGGTCTCCGCGCCGACGACGATCACCCCGAGATCCAGTACGCGCAGGCCCGCGAGCGGCCGCACGGTGGTGGGCGCAGGGGATGCAACGCCCGCGGCAGGTGTGCCGGTTGCTTCGCCGAGCACCTCGGCGTTATGTTCACCCAGGCTCGGGGCGCGGCGTCGGAAACCCGCCCGATACCCGTCGACTTCGAGGAATCCGTTCGCGATGTCGGCGGTCAGCCCGGGTGCGATCTCGGCGCGGACAAATGATTTGCGCACGCGGATGTGTTCGGAACCCAGCACCTCCTGTGCGGTGTGCAGTGCAGCGACGGCGATACCGAGTTCTCTACCGCGGGTGACGATTTCGTCGCGGGTCTGGTCGGCGAACAGGTCGATCAACGCGGTGCGGATCGCGTCCCAGTGCATGAGCCGGGTGAACATCTGCTCTAGTCCCGGATCCGCAAGGTGTTCGGGCCTTCCCAGCCAGTCGAACATCGCGCGCCATTGCTTCGCCGAGGCGATGAACATCCGAACATGCCCGTCGCGACACGGGAGAATGGGATACAGCATCCGCCGGTCGGGACGCTCGAGCGGCGCGTTGATCTGCGGCTGGCCCATCGTCGCCGACCCGCCGACGCCGAAGCCGGGGTCCAGACCCCGGACCACCAGGTCCAGTAACGCGCAGTCGACGTAGTCGCCGATTCCACTCACCGTGGCCTGGTAGTACGCCAGCAATACGGCGAACACCGCCTCGACGGCGGCCGTCTCGCCGGCGAGTTCGCCGGGTGGGACCAGCGGCTCGCGCCCGGGTGCGCCCGACCGCGTGAGAGCGGCCGACATCGCCGTCAGGACCGGTTCGGAGGCCTTCCAGTCGCGGTAGGGGCCGTCCTGGCCGAAGTTCGTGATCGACGCGACCACCAGTCGCGGGTTGCGGGAGCGTAGGTCGCGGTGCCCAAGCCCCAGACCGGCGAGATACCCGGGCGCGAAGGCTTCCAGCACGACGTCGGCGGCGTCGGTTAGTGCCAGCAGGGCCTCGCGGCCCGGCCCACCGGTCAGGTCAAGCACGATTCCGCGCTTGTTGGCGTGGGCGGTCGCGAACCGAAGGCCATGCCCTGCGTGCAGTGGCTGCCGATGACGCGACGGCACCCCCTGGGGTGGTTCGACGAGCACGACGTCGGCTCCCAGGTCGGCGAGGAAGCGCCCCGTCACCCCTGCGACGCCGTCGGTCAAATCGATCACGCGGACGCCGGTGAGCGGGAGTGCGGTGTCAGGCATCTATGCCTACCTTTCGTCTTGCAGTGATGGCCGGAACGCGGCGCGAGACATCGGATCGCTCAATGGTTCTTCCACTTCGGAGCGCGCTTGAGGGCGAACGCCGTCATACCCTCGAAGGCGTCGGCGCTCGTCATCAGCTCGTCGACGACATCGGAGGGGGTATTACGGACGGCTTCCACGGTGTCGGCGATGGCTTCGGTCTGCTGCATCAGCTCGAGTGAAAGTCGCACGGACGTAGGCGATCCCGCAATGATCTCGGCGGCCAGCTCGCGGGCGACCTTCAGAGCTTGGCCGTCGGGTGCGAGCCGGTTGACCACACCTAGCTCGTGCGCACGTGCCGCGTCGATGCGGGCGCCGGTCAGGATCAGCTCGTAGGCCACCTTGGGCGGGATGGCGCGGGGCAGCCGTATCAGGCCACCAGCCCCGGCGATGAGCCCAACCCTGACCTCGCTGAGCGCGAACGTCGCCGATTCGGAGGCCACGATCAGATGGCAGGCCATCGCTGTCTCGAATCCGCCACCCATCGCATAACCGTTCACCGCGGCGATGACCGGTTTGTGCATGCGACGGCTGGTCAGCCCGGCAAACCCGTTGAACGGGACGTACAAGGGTTTGCCGCTGGCGCTGTGGATCAGGTCATTGCCCGCGCAGAAGGCCTTGTCGCCGGCGCCGGTGATGATGGCCACCCACAGGTCGTCGTCGGCGAAGTAGGCGTCGAACACTTCGTCCAGTTCCTCATGTGCAGGTGGGTGCAGGCAGTTGCGCAGGTCGGGCCGGTTGATCGTGACCTCCAGGACGCGGCCGTCCCGGTGCACCGTGATGAACTCATAGTTCTCACGCAGCCTCGGCGGCCGCTTCGGGAAGAGTGCGGCGGCCTTGGCCTCCGACATGGTGACTCGGTTGCCATAGCCCAGCGCCGTGACGTAGACGGACTGGCCGATCGGGTCATCGACGTTCTGCAACAGTTCCATCAACTCGTCGTCTTCGGGTGCGACGAGCGCGAGGAACCTGTCACCGTTTGCGACGAGCCGGCCGATAACGATGCCGTTCTTGCCTTTACGCTTGTGTTCGACAGTGAAGGTTTCGATAGTGGCCCATCCGTTGGGGCGGAGGGCGTGTCGGGGGGCGTCGAGCGCATCGATCTCGCGCTGCAAGGTCGCGCTGGCGTCTTGGCGCAGCGGGCTCGGTGTCGTGCTGTAGATGCCGACCGATGTCTTCGACAGCACGCCACCGTTGGCGGACACCAACGCACGGCTGCCTGGTTTGGCCCGTACGCGTTCGACCGCCTCGGCGATGGCGTGCATCGAGTAGTTGTTGCCGGGCCCTCCGAAGTAGGGCAGGCCGCCGGTGAGTGTAAGTCCCCGCGGGTCATGCGGGGAGAGCCCGAGCGCATCGGTGATGTTGGAGACGGCGATGGGAAAACACGAGTAGAAGTCGAAGAAGTCGACGTCGTCGATGCCGATCTCGGCCACCTCGAGGGCATGCCGTACCGCCATCGCCGCTGAGGGCGCTTCGCCAAGGTTGTTGCGTTCGAGCAGGTTCCGCTCGCGTAGTTCGGCCTGACCGTGCAGGTACACCCAGTTTTCCTCGGCGATACGGAGGCGGCGTGCGGTCGCCACGGAGGTCAACACCACCGCTGCGGCCAGGTTCACCAGATCACGAGCGACCAGGAAGCGGGTGTAGGGCTCGGCGATCACGCGGTTGCGTTCGGTCACCGTGACGAGTTCTGTTGCAGATCGCACATCGCGAGCCGCCGCCAGCGGGTTGGCGGCGGCGATGTCGGTGAACGGGGCGAACAGTTCACCCATCGCCTTCGCATATTCGGCGCGCGACTGCCCCCGGGCCGAACGCCGCGCATTCTCCAAAAGTGCGTACTGCACGGGCGCGTTGATCAGACCGTGCCCGATCTGCTCCAGGGTGACAAGGCCCTTGAGGCCGAAGCCACGGTCCTCGAAGACACCCTCCGGGTCGTCGGGATCGTCGGAGAAGTCCGGTTTGTTCTCCGACTTCGCGAGATGCCCGATGGTGGAGATCGCCTCGGCGCCGGTCAGCACGACCACGTCGGCTCTGCCGCCGGCGATCTCGCGGGCGAACTCGGTCACGAGGTGCTGCGGTGACTGCCCGCCGGCGATCTCGAGGACTGCGCGTCGCGGCTTTGCGCTAAGGCGATCCGCCACGGACAGCGTGAACGCAGACGACTTGCCCAGCGGCGCGGGCGCGCTCGGTGTCGAATCCTCGAATTGCCTGGTGGCCGCGACGACATCGATTGCCGCGATGAGGGCTTCAGCGTCAGCGCCGCAGTTTTCGACGGCCGCGCGGGCCGCCTCGACGGCCAGATCGATGGGTGACAGCGCCTGATACCTCGGATCTTCGATCCGGTCGGCTATCTGGCCGACCCCGACGATGATTGGTGTCCGCCCGTCGATCTCGGTATGCACAGTCTTCAAACCTCTCCTCGACGAGCCGTTAGAACTACCCGGGGACACCATCCGGCCAATATATATATAACCAGGATATATCTTTTGCGGAGTTATCGCTGTACTTACCAGGGAAACTCCCGGAGGCCGCAAGAATATAACCTGGTTATTATTATCACTTCCGAACGGCGCGGCTTAGGGACATTGCCTCGATGGATTCACCGGTGCTCGACGATCTGATTGCCGAACAACAGGTTCTCGACGATCTGGTCGACGGCCTCGACGATGCGCAGTGGATGACGCCCACACCCGCCGCGGGCTGGAGCGTTCGCGACCAGATCGCTCATTTGGCCATGTTCGATGATGTGGCAACAACGTCGCTGACCGGCGGAGGCGAAGCACGTTTCGCCGAGATCATCGCCGCGGTGGCCTCCGGCGACGCGCCCTTCATCGATATCCCGGCTGGAAACACTCCGGGCAACGAAGTCCTGTCGTCATGGCGACGGGCCCGGGCTGGCCAGTTGGCGGCGTTCCGGCGGATTGACTCTGCGGCACGGGTGCCGTGGGGGCCGAACCTCATGTCGGCGGTCAGCTTGTGCACGGCTCGCCTCATGGAAACCTGGGCGCACGGGCTCGACTGCTTCACGGCACTGGGGGTAGCGCCCGTCGACACCGACAGGCTTCGCCACGTCTGTCACATCACCTATCGGGCGATACCGCATGCATTGATGGAATCCGGAATCTCGATGCCAGACACGATCGACGATCTCGTCGTCGAGGTCGTGTCCCCCAGCGGAGCCCTGTGGCGTTTCGGTCGGAGGGACGCGCCGAATCGGATCGCCGGGACCGCGGCTGAGTTCGCCCGCGTCGGGGTCAGACGGATGCCCCTAGAGCATTCGGCCCTACGTGCGCACGGCCCTCTTGCCGAGGCAGCCCTGTCGAAGCTCAAGGCCTACCTCTAGGCCAGCAACCCGCTCACTGGGCGGGTTTGCGCACTAATCGTCGATCAGCGCAGCGAGTCATCCTCGAGATTGCACTCGTCGGCGATGAAGAGACGCATCGAGTCCCGGTCGATGAATTCGGCTTCATCCCGAGCGAGCACCTGGCCCTCTTCGCTGGCCGCCCATCCCACCGTCGCTTCGAGGTCCGCCATGTTGTCGAACCAGAACTCCGACACCGCGTCGTACTCGGGTTCGGGACCGCCGGGAAATTGGGTCAGGTAATTGCGGACGTACTTGCGCAGTAGGGGCGAGACACTATGCGCGAGGGGCACGTGCCCGGTTTCATACCGCTCCTTGAACTGCTCGGGCGTCAGGTCGGGACGTCTACGGACGAAGAGGATGAGCTTGGCGGTCATGGCTGTTCGGTTCCTTATCTGTGTGCTGTGGACGCTTATTTGGCGAACTCGACGTCGCACAAGTCGATGTCATCGGCTCGAGCCAACTCCGCCTCGACCCTCACTCCGCATTCCGGACAAAAGAACTCGCGCAGGCTCATTCGAGCCGCCGCCTGCGGGTCCGGCGAGACATAGCTGGCGCCCAGCTCATCGCCGGGAGTCTCGCGCCGGCGAAGTAGTTCCTTATAGGATTTCGCGCGTCCGAGGTCCGCGCCGCAGAGGCAGGACCACGCGCCCTCAGCGTGACGCAGCGCATCACCCACCCGGTCGGTGTCGGAGGCGTCATCGAGTGGAAAATCGCGTCGGGGCGCGTACCCGAGGCGGATCTGGCGGATGGCTGCCCGCTGTTCTGCTGTCGCTGCCGCGTCGGGAATCCCCGCAGAATCAAAGATGACGCCGTAGGTCGACGTCGCGGTCTCCACCGAGCACGCCCCCTCGGTAACGTCTTCGGCTACGCGGTTCGGGTCGCGCAAAAGCGGGTCCCCATGGCCGGGCGCGACGGGATTGGTCATCGACCACATGTCGCCTTCAGTCATCGGCGGGTGGCTGCCCCCGCTGTACGGTAGCGGCGTTTCCTTACCATCGAGCTCCGAAAAGTCCTGTGGGATGCGGCCCTCCGCGAGAACAGCGTCTGCGTGGACCTCGGTCTTGACCCGCATCCCCCCGAGCGATCCTGCGTTTGCACCCCACAGGCCTTGTGTCTTGGGAATCGTTTCATTCTTGTAGAGCGATAGGACGGCGGCGTCAGCCCCGTGCATCATGTAGCCCACCTCTACACCGCGACCGCCGCGGAACCGGCCGGCACCTGCGGCGCCACCGGACACGAGACGGCGATACAGCGCGATGACCGGACTGCTCTGCTCGTTGTGCTCAACGTTGGCGCCGATGCCTTCGGGTATCCAAAAGTGCCCGCCCGCATCGACGCCGTCCTCGTCGGCACGTGCCGCGAGCGCTCCAATCATGCCGTCGGCGTCGAACATCTGGAATGGGCCGTTCGTCGGCGTTGATCCCGCGCAGATAGCTCCGTAGAAGTTCGTCGTGTTGGGTCCGAGCGCCCGCGCGCGAACCGCCGGCGTGCCGCACGACATCATCTTTGCGACCGCAACCGCCGCGGCGTTGATGTTCAACATCGCATTGCGTGACCCGACCGGTCCCACGGCCGCAGGAAACTCGGCGCAGTTGAGCAACCCGGGTTCCAGGTCGAAATCGACGTTGGAATACACGCCCCCATAGCAACCCGACAGGTCGGAGACGAGATTCGCCGTGACCGCGGCCAGCACCGCACCTGAGAAGGCCCCGAATCCGCAGTTCAGCGAGCCGGCTTGCGGGTCAGTGCCCCGGTTGTCGATCACCAGGCGCCCACCCTCTTTGGTGACGCCGACCTGAATCCGGTACACGCCGTCGTCCCCCGGGCGACAGGTTTCGGCGTACACCCGATGTACCCAACGCCCATCGGGAATCTGGGCCAGCCGCTCCTCGAAAAGCTGCCGAGCCGCGACCATGGTGCCGCGCATCACCGCTTTGACGGCTCCGGCGCCGTACTTGGCGACCAGGGCGCTGAGTTGGTCTCGCGCCCGGCCGCAGGCCGCGACGCTCGCGCGCAAATCCATCCCCACCATGGGGGATAACCGGCTCGAACGGGCGAACAGGTCGGCGATGTCGTTGCGAATCTGGCCGCCGGACATCACCTTGGTGGGCGGCAGGCAAATGCCCTCATGGTAGATATCGTCGGCAGCCTCATCGGTGCTGCCCAACTTGATGCCGCCGAGGTCGAGATGGTGCATCGTGTTGGTGACCCATCCGAACAGCCTGCCGTCGACAAACACCGGTGCGGCGATACAGGTATCGGGCTGATGCGGTGAGCCGACGTAGGGGTCGTTGGAGATGAACATGTCACCCTCGCGGATACCAGGATTGGCCGCGCGGTGCTCGAGCGTCCACTTCGCGATCAGCGAACTCGCAGTGGCGAAATACTGCAGTCCGGGACCCATGAACGGCACATCGCCGTCTTCGGTCAGCAAGGTCGTTTGCATGTCGCGGGTGATCATCACCGCGGGCGAGATCGCCAGCCGACACAGCAGCGATGCATGCTCGAAGTTCAGTTGAAGCAGCGAATACCGGATGACTTCGTAGGTGACCGGATCAAGATCCTCGGCCACGTCGGTGTGAAGCAACAGATCCGGTGCAATGGTCAACCGAGCCCCAGGCATGTAGGGGCGCTGCACCCCGTCCCAGTACCGGGCTGGTGGGGCCGCTTGAACTGTTTGGCTGTCCGCCGTCACTTCGCCTCCAAAGACTGCAGCAGGAGATTGCCCCACAGGTCACGGGTCAACCGGTGTCCGGGCGGCACCGAAACCGAGGTATGCGGCAGTTGCACGATCGCCGGACCGTCAACTTGGCTGTCGGCAGCGAGATCGGCGCCGTCCCAGACGAAAGTGGTCACCCAGTCCATTTCGTCGGGCCAGAACACGTCCTTTGTCGCGTGGTGACTATGGGTCGATCCGCCTGATTGTGACTGGGGACGTGCCCCGGAGTCGACCCGCGCGCGAACCCGTAGTGCGAAGGCCTCGATTCCATGGAACAACGACACCGCTCCGGAACCATAAAGCCGCGAGTAAGCGTCGGTGAAACGAGAGGACAGCTCCGCCGTCCATTTCTCGGCGTCGCTGTCGGGCAAGGAAAGCCGGATGCTGTACGCGTACTGCTCGGCGTAGCGCAGTAGGGCAAAGCGGTCGAGCAGTATCTGACCGTCGTCGAAACCGGCCTCCGTCAGCGCCTTGGATGCTGTCGTTTCCAGTTGATACAGCAGGCGATCGAACTCTTCGTGATCGAACGGGGCCGGAAGCAGGCACTCGGTATCGAAGTACCGGAATACGTCGCTCGACGCAATTCCATACGCGGACAATGCCGATGCGCCGTTTCCCAACGGGACGAGGACCCCGGCCGCTCCAAGGTCGGCGGCGAACCCCCACGCATGTACCGGGCCGGCGCCGCCAAATGCGTAGATCATGAACTCACGCGGATCCAGTCCCTGCTCGACGGTGCGTTGTCTAATCAACGTCGCGGCGTTGTTGTTGTTGATGCGCAGAATTCCGGCCGCGGTCTCCTCGACCGAAAGTCCCAACTCGGTACCCAGCTCGGCCAACGCGACGCGAGCGGCGTCGCTGTCCAATGACATTGTGCCGCCCAAAAATCCGGCTGGATCGAGTAGCCCAAGCACCAGATCGGCATCGGTGACTGTCGGCTGAGTACCACCACGTCCGTAGCACACCGGGCCGGGATAGCTACCTGCGGAGGACGGGCCGACTCGCAGCGATTTGGAGTAAGGATCGATCCACGCCAACGAACCACCGCCACAAGCGATCGAGCGCACATCGAGCGCCGGTGCGCGGTACGTGTACTGGTCGATCACGCGTGCTTCGGCGAGCACCGGCTCGCCTCCTACGACCATCCCGACATCAAAGCTCGTGCCGCCCATGTCCGTTGCCACAACGTGGGGATGCTCCAGGGTTGTCGCAAGACCGGCTGCGGCGGCCAGGCCGCCGGTCGGGCCGGAATCGAGGGTTGCCAGGGGGACCTCGACCGCGGTGGTCACCGGAACCACGCCCCCATGGGACTGCATGATCAAGAGCTCGTTGCCCAGTCCACGACTGCGCAGCCGGTGCCCCGTCTCGATCATGTACTTGCGGCTCGCCGGACCGATGTAGCCATTGAGCACAGTTGCCACGGTGCGCTCGAACTCGCCGAGCCGCGGCGAAACCTGTGAGGACAGGCTGAGGAACAGATCCGGTCGGATGTCGCGGGCCAGCGCTGCGATCTGTTCCTCATGGACAGGGTTCTTGAACGACCACAGCAGGCTGATCGCCAGTGCGTCGATCTGCTGCGATTCGAGGAACTCGGCGAGCTGAGCGCGAACACGTTGCGGGTCGGGAGCGACCAGCACCCTTCCGTAGCGATCGACGCGTTCATCGATCTCGAGAACGGAGTCGGGTGCGACGAGCGCCGCAGGCTTCTTGGTCTTTTGCACGTCGAAAACACGGTCGATCGGCAGACCCGCCACTCTGCCTGCGCCCCGCATGATTCGAAGGTTGTCGCCGTGACCTCGCGTCGTGATCAGACCGACGCGGGTGCCCTTGCGCTCGACAACCAGGTTGGTGCCGATCGTCGTGCCATGGCTGAACCGGTCTGTTGACTGCAACAGCGTCTCGACATCACGACCGAGACTCTCGGCCAACAGTGCCACGGCTGTCATGACCCCGTCAGCGGGGTTGGTGTCGTGCGTGGACAGGGTCTTTGCCTGTGCGAATTGGCCGTCCGCGGTAAGAGCGATGCCGTCGGTGAAGGTTCCGCCGATATCCACGCCGAGTCTCACTGAATCCGCCTGCATCAGTTCCTCATTTCGGTGGACTCGCGGTCTCGCTCACCCAGTCGGATTGACGTGTTCGGGTCATGGCCCGCTCGAAGCTCGGCCTTCGGCACCTTGCCCATCGCCGTGCGAGGCAGTGCGTTTTCGCGGAACTCGTACCACCTTGGTCGCTTGTACGGGGCCAGCCGTTCCAGACACCACGCGTCGAGGTCCTGGGGTTCGACCGGACCGTCGATCACCACAACTGCCTTCACCGCCTCGCCCCAGCGTTCGTCGGGGACGCCGATGACGGCCACCTCACTGACCCGAGGATGCTTCAGCAACGCCTGCTCCACCTCGATCGTGTAGACGTTCTCGCCGCCCGGCTTGACCATCTCCTTCAACCGGCCGACGAAGTACAGGTAACCCTCCTCGTCGAAGCGCATCAGATCGCCGGTGCGAAGCCAGTTGTCGCGTGTCGCCGCAGCCGTCTCCGCCGGCAGGTTCCAATAGCCGGCCATTGTGCTGGCGCCACGTAGCGCCAACTCCCCCACTGTGCCGACCTCGACCAGAACACCCGCATCGTCCAACAGAATTGCGTCGGTTAGCGGCAGCGGGCGTCCTATGGTGTCTGGCCGAGTGACCTCGTCGTCGAGCGTGCTGCGAGTCGAATAGCCGCCCGCTTCGGTGCTGCCGTAGATCCCCGCGAACTCGGCCGAGGGCAGTTTCTCTGCCAAGAGGTTGAGCGTGTCAACCTTTTCCATGCCGGCACCACCGAGAACCATGCGTAGGCCCGTGCCGGAGTCGGCGGCTGCCGGGTGCTGCAGAGCGGCCGCCAGGCCAGCGGGGAACGCGGCGACCGTTACCCCATGCTCACGGCAGCTCGCCCAGATATCGTCTGCAGACGGTGATACCGGTAGGACGACGGTGCCGCCCACAGCGAAAGCGGTCAAAGCCTGCCCTACTCCCGAGACGTGGAACAGCGGGTTGGCGATCGTGAACACGTCGCCGTCGCGGAAGCCGAACCCCATTATCTGGTTCGAAACAGTTGCGAGCCAGGCTGATTGGCTCAGCAAACATCCTTTCGGGCGGCCCGTCGTGCCCGAGGTGTAGAGCTGGGTCAGGGTAGATCGGGCGTCGGGCCGGGGCCCGGCCGGCGCGCCCACATTTTGATTGGCCAGCTCGTTGAGCTCCGGGCCGGTCTGCCAGACCGTGTGTTCGAACAACCCAGCGTTCGTCGCCACCGTGACCAGTTCCGGGTCAGTCACCGCGAAACGTGAGTCGGCATCCTCCACTTGGAAGCGGATTTCGTCGGCGATCAACCGCACGTTGATCGGTACCAACACGGCACCAATCCTCGAGCATGCAAGCAGGACTTGTAGGTACTGCGCGGAGTTGGACGCAAGTAGCGTGATCCGATCACCGGCTGCGACCCCGGAAGCCGCGAACCCCGCCGCCAACCCGTCCACCAGTCGGTCCAACTCGCGGTAGGTGATCGCACCGTCGGCATCTTGGATGGCGACGCGGTCAGGATTGCGCCGGGCTCGTCTGCCGACGAGATCAGCGACGACCAATTCTGTGGAGACCATCGGCCCCTTTCCGATCGAACTATTGACGCGACGTACTCCGGCCGGCGAATGCACCAACCAGGTTATAGTATTCTCTCCACCTGCGGTAGCGATAAGTCGAATTCCGTATGCGTCAACGCCGACACGGGGCTGCCCTTACTGCCCACAGACACCACCCGGCTGAGCGGACGGAGTTCGAAGTTGCACCGGCACCCGGCATCCCGTCCGGTTCGGGTCAGTCCAGTGCGCTGACCTTCACGCGCACGCCGTTGAGAATCGACATCGCCGCCAGCGGTTCCAGGGCGCCCGCCCCGCTGGCGGTCAGGGCGTTGAAGTTGGCACCCCCGGTGGCATTGGCGTGCTGCCAGTTGCCGTCGCCGTTGTGCCCCCAGCCGTGCGGGAGGCAGACGGCTCCGACGATGACCGTGTCGGTGCTCGACAGTTGTGCCCGCACCGCACCGGTGGCGGATTCGATGAGGACCGTGGCGCCGTCCTGCAATCCGAATCGCTGCACATCGTCGGGGTGCATGAGCAGCGCAGGCGCGACCGCCCGCGGGTTGAGTCGACGAGAGTTGTGCGTGAACGAATTGAGCGAGCGCAGTTCACGGCGGCCGAAGAGCCGCAGCGGATACGGCCCCACGGCGGCGTCGCGCACCTCGTCGAACAAACCCTGCGCCACGGTGATGATCTCCGGCGGCGCAAGGTTCACCCGGCCGTCGGGCCGGGTGATCACCCGTTCCAGCACACCGGTTTTCACCTCCTCAGCCACCAACACGCCCCGCGGACGAGACAGCAGGCGACGCCGGCTCAGTCCGCCGCGGCGAAGACCGAGACGGTCGCCGGCGGAACCGAAGCGCAGCATCATGTCCAGCATCAGCGCGGGCGTCAACCCACGGGCGAACCGGCCCAGCCGTCTGATCAGTGGCGAACTGGACGCAACGAGGCCGAGCTGGGCGCTGATGTCCCGGATGATCGTCCACTCCTCGCGAGCCTGACCCAGTGGCGGCACCACTGCCGGGGTCCACTGCACGAAAGTGCGGTATTGGTAGGGCAGCACCAGACCATTGACGTCCTCTCGTTCGAGGAAGGTGGTGCTCGGCAGGATGTAGTCGGCGGTGCTGTTGGTTTCGTTGATGTACAAGTCGATACTCACCATGAGGTCGACGGTCTCGAGCGCAGCTTTGAGGGCCGGGCCGTTGGGGACCGACAGCACCGGGTTCCCCGCGCTGACGAACATGGCGCGGATCTGGCCCGGGCCCGGTGTGGTGATCTCATCGGCCAGGATCCCGGCGGGCATCATGCCGACCACGTCCGGGTAGCCACCGATCCGGGTATGCCTGGCCCCGTAGGTGTCGAACCCGCCGTTTCGAGCGATCCCCCAGAAGTCGATCGGCGGTGTGGTGAACACGGCGCCGCCGGGGCGGTCCAGATTTCCGGTTACCACGTTCAGCGCGTCGAGCAGAAAGTTCACCAGCGTTCCGTAGCTGCCCACGCAGGCGCCGACCCGGCCGTACACCGCCGCGCGCGGGGCCGCCGCGAGACTGCGGGCCAGGTCCCGGGCAACGGCCGCGGGCACACCCGAATGCTTCTCGGTCGCCGCGGGTGTGAAGGACTGCACGGCCTGCCGCAGCTGCGGCAGACCCGTCGCGATCGCCGCGGCCCTCGGGTGCTGGAGCCCGTCGGCGAAGATGACGTTCAGCAGCGCCAGCAACAGCCACGCGTCACCGTCGGGCAGGACGGCGACATGCTCGAAGCGTTCGGCTGTCTCGGTGCGGCGTGGATCGACGATGACCACCCGGCCGCCACGCTCCACGATCTCCTGCATGTCGACTCGAACCAGACCCCCCTGCATCAGGGAGCCATGTGAGACAAACGGGTTGGCGCCGACCATCAGCAGGAAGTCGGTCCGCGGCAAATCCGGGATGGGAACGCTGACCGGTGACCCGTACAGGAAGTACGAGGCCGCGAAACGGCTGCTGGTGTCTTGGGATGCGGGACTGTAGAAGTGCGGACTACCCAGCGCGTCCATCATGCCCTTGGCAAAAAAATAGTGGCCGATGCTGTATGCCGCGGGGTTGCCCTGATACATGCCGATCGATTCCGGGCCGTATCGATCGATGACGTCACGGAGGCGGGTCCCGATCTCGGTCAGCGCGGTGCTCCAGGTGATCGGTTCGAATCCGCCCGACGCGGTGCGTTTCAGGGGCGTGGTGACCCGTTCGGGATCGTACTGAATTTCATGGGCCGCCAGCCCTTTCGGACAGGCAAACCCACGGGTCAGGGGATGTTCGCGATCCGCCCTGATGCGAGTCACGATGCCGTTGTCAACGGTGACCCGCAGGCCACACATCTGCTCACACAGCCGGCAGAACGTGATCTTCTCTTGACTAGTCATGGCAAATCCGCTCCTCGAGTGCGGCGCATACGCGGACCTGCCTGTCGGCGGCTGCTCCGGCTCACTATTATATAACCAGGTTATTGGTTAAAATGGCAGTCGGGACGGGCAGTGACAGTAACGGTTTTGGTGGACACCTCAGCCCGATTCGGTCGGCGTCGATAACGGTGGTGCCGAAGAGTTCTCCGATACCGACGCCGTGCACCGTTAGGGCGGCTTGCCCCGACGCGCCGCGGAAGGGGCTCGCGGCAAGCGGTGACCGGACTGGATCGAACGGCCCACATCGAGTTTCTGAAGGGTGAGCGTGACGACAGAAGATGGGATGCCCACCGGTGTCGGCCCAACGGTCGACGCTGCGCTGCGCGGGCTGATGATGCCCCTGCACGAGGCAATGGAGACGCAGCGGGCGATCCGGCGCTTGCACCCCGACCCGGTAGACGATGCCGTTCTTCAGCGGGTGATCGAGCTCGCCACCAAGGCGCCCAACGGCGGTAACGAGCAGAAGTCCGTTTTCGTCGTCGCCAAAGACGCGGCTGTACGGGCGGAGTTGGCCCGCCTGAACCGCAGCGGGTTTCCCCTGATGTCGTTGTACTACCGTCGGCGGGTGCGCACCGACCCGGCTTGGGCCCGCACGTGGAAGGCGATCGAGTGGCAGCGCGACCACTTCCACGAAATGCCAGTCGTAATCGTTGTGTGTTGGACGGGTCGAATCCCGCGGCGGCCGATCATGCTCAACTCCGCGCCATACGCATCGGTGTATCCGTCGACGCAGAACTTGTTGCTGGCCGCGCGTGCCGTCGGTCTGGGCGCGGGCTTCATCTCGCTGCCCCTGTGGCGGCTCGGCAGATTGCGCCGCATTCTCGGCCTGCCCCGCAGCGTCACGCCGGTGGGCGTGATTCCGCTCGGCTGGCCGCGGGGCAAATACGGACCCAACACCCGCCGACCGATAGGTGAGGTGACCCATATAGACCGCTGGGGAAATCAACCCTGGTGAGCTTCCGCTGGCTGAGCCGCGTCGCCGTTACGGCGGACTGAGCCACGTTCCCTTCGGCGTGACGAAGAACTTGTACGGACCGCGCGAACAGTAGGTGCCGGAATCGGCCATCGTCGCGCATCGCGTGCCGTTGTACTCGATGTAATTGCGGGGCGCCAACTCGCGTTCGGCACGGCCTGGCGGAAACTGAACTCCGAGCAACCAGTCGTACCGGGTGACGACGTTTCCGTTGACCCAGCCGACGTTGGTGGTACCGGGTGGTGCACCTCGGATGTCACCCGTGCAGCCGAAGCTCCCGCGGTCCCAGATTCCGCAGTTGAGTCCAAGCGGCGTGGAGAACCACACACCGCCCGCACTGGCGGTGAAGTAGTCGTCGTATCTCACCAGGTTGTAGGACCTGATAATCAAATCGCTGTCCGGATACGGATTCGCGGTCGGCTCCGAGTGTCCTGCGGGAGAAGCGATCAACATCAGGCCGGCCGTGAGGACGGCCGCGCCGAGTAGGTGACGGCTCAGGCTGAGTCGCTGCGGTCTAGGTGTCATGGCAGGTTTCCCGGCGATGATTGGTTCACCGATCGATGCGGCACACTGCCGTAGCACGTCACATTGCCGACATCGAGGATGCTCTCGCAAAGTAGCTCATCGCCCCGATAGATGCGCACCGTCACGAATTTTCCGAGCAGGACCCGCCCGACGGTCGCCGCCGTGCGGAAGTTCGGTCGCCAATCCGCCCGCAACTCGGCACCGTCCGCCGTCGGACTCGTGGCGTCCAGTACTGGAACCGTCAGTCGCCATGGCAGCGGAACATGGTGGAGTTGATGCTTGCCCGAGATGTCGCGATACTGGAGGCTGGCCAACCCGCCCACTGAATCCGAGAAGATCTCGTAGGTGACCATGTCCTGCGCGTGTGCGACCGGTGCCTGAATCACGCCAGCAAAACCGCAAAGAACCGAGACGACCATCAGCGCGATTCGCTTCATGATGCCAGCACCACGGTGCTCATGATCCAGCCGGCTGAATTCCCCTGCAGCACACTGACCCCGACGTCGCTGTAGGAACAGTCTGGAATCTCGCGATAACCCTGCAGCAACAGGGCCTTGATCGAGTCGGCTTCCTTCTTTCCGGCGCCGTATAAGATTTTGGATTTGCTGGCTGGATAGCCCAGGTCCTTCAGCAGTGGCGTCGCGTCGGGCACCGGCACGGCGCGCGATCCCTGGTCGAGCCATATGTCGTTGGACTTGTTGATCACTTCCGCGGCCTCCGCAACGATCGGGTCATCCCGAAGCGGTCCACAAGATGCTTCGCGCGCCGCTTGAACAGCCGCCCTGAGCTTGTCAACCGTGTCCGCCTGTACCGGCGGTGCCAGCGCAGTTCCAGCGATCACGAAAGTCAGTATCACCGCCGACAACCCTTGCTGGCGAACGGGTCTGCGCGTCATCACGTCCTCCTATTCGCACACATGCGAGCGGTGGATGTCGCTGCCCCACCGCTTCGCCTTCTGCACCGACGGACCGGTGAACCAATTTGGCTGATGGGCCAGTATCCCGTTGTTGACGTTGTACAACTGCTCCCACAGCTTGTAGAAGGACTCACCCTGATAGATCGGAAAGTAGTTGTCGCCGAACGGATTCTGGGACTGGGTCAATGCCTGGGCGCGCGGTGTCAGGAAGTCAACGGACCGGGTGATGTTTCCGCTGACGATGTCGACCTGCTGCGCAATGTTGTCCCGGGTGTAGTCGTAATCCTTGCCGTCGGGGCCAATCCGGTTGAACTGCAGGCGGTCGATCTGCGCCCGCAGGGTGGCGTACTGAAGGTTGTACCACTGACACATCTCCCGCATCGCCGTGATGTCGGCGTCGGTGACCCTGTTCCTCGTCTGGTCGTAAGGAAACGGGAACTTCGGCTCCCAACCGGATGCGACCGGTGTGACCACCGGCAGGGGGCGGATCAGATCGCGGTCGGAAGGCGGGGGCGGTGGATCACCGGGGCTGGCGCCGGCGGACGCCCCTGAGGCGATGGCCGTCACCGCCAGGGCTACCGCGCAGAGGGTGGTGCACCGTCGACGCACGCCGAGTCCTGTTGAAACACGACCGTTCAGCGTTATCACCATGACCTCAGTTCTCCCCGCATCCCGGTGTCAGTTCGGCTCCAGCGCCGAGCCGACACCGCCGACATCCGTGATCTGCCAGTCGTTGTTGCTATCGATCGTCGTGCTGTAGGTCGCCGTGGATTGCAGCGCCTCCGGTGACTGAATGGTCTTCGTTTGCACACTGACGAAGCTGTCTACGACATAGACGCCATCGTTGCTCGACCTGACCTTGGCGACTAGCGGTCGGGCACTCGAACTCCACTCCAGCGGCACGAGGACCTGTTCCATCGATTGCGCAGCCTCGGACAACTTCTTGTTCAACTCCGGGGTCGTGCCTGCGACGAGCTTGACCTTCCACGCCTGAAGATCCTTGTAGTCCATCGTCGCCGCATTCACTGCGTAATCGAGCGCCATCTTCTCCGCGCGCGAGTTGTTCGCCGACTGAGCGGCCTGTGCGTCGAGTTGGCTGCGAGCGTCGATGTACAACCAGCCGACGGCGGCGACCGCCGCGATCAGCAACACAATTACCCCACCGACCACCAGACTGCGCACGGTCACCGAAATCGAGTGCGGCGTGCGCTTCGACTTCGCCTCGGTCGGCGCCTCCTCAGCCGTCACCGTGGCCGTTTCCTCCGGTTTGGTATCAGCCGGCGTCCCCTCAACCGCCGTCGTGTCTTTTGCGGTCGCAGCAGATTCTGCGGGGTCTGTGCCGGAGGTGGCCATGGTCTTACCTTTCATCGAACTGTGCCCGTGCCGAACACGCGCTCATCGGTGCCGGCGTCACGGCGTGACACGCAGTGTGATGGCTCCATCGGACGGAACTGTCCTGAGCACGTTCTCCAAGAACTGACCGGTGTCGAAGTTCATCAACGTCGCGGCGATCATGTTCAACTTCGGTTGGAATGCCTCACCCAACACCTTGAGATCACCACCCCGATCGTCGAGGAGCGCCTGTATACGCGCCATCAGCTTGTTCAGATTAGACACATTGTGCGGTTCGCCGCGGTTATCGAGGATCGGCACGTGCTTCATGAAGTCCTGATAGCCCTTGCTGAACTCCCGAAGTTGCGGCGTGAGGCTGATCAGGATCGGACTGACCCATTCGGCATTCTTGAGCAGCGTCTCGAAGTTGCCGAGCAGGAGCCGCCCGCGACCGTTCATCTCTTCGACGGTGTTGTTGAGCAGAACACTAGTGCGGGAGAGGCTGGGCAACACCATAGTCGGGTCCGGTAGCGCCGCATCCGTTTCGCCGATCACGCTTTGCAGGGCGCCGGGTTCCATCTGATTGAGCAGCCGCGTCACGCTAGTCGCCAACTCCGAGACCGAAGCCGGCTGCACAACTTCCTCGGTAGAGAACCGTTGGCCGCTCTGCAGTACCGGACCACCCTCACTGCGCGGCATCAGCCCGATGTAGGACTCACCCAACGCTGACAGATTCTCCAATCGCACCTCGGTGTCGACTGGAATCTTCTGTTTACCGGCGACGTAGAAGTCGACAGTCGCCGACTGAAGTGACGTGCCGGTGCCGGTCACCTTGCCGACGGGCACGCCGCGCAGCAGCACATTCGATCCGACCACCAGCCCGTTGATGTCCGGGACGTCCATGGACAGCGTGGTTCGATCGTCGGGGGGAGCGACACGCAGTCCGAGCGTGGCGAAGTACCCGAGAACGAACACGACGATCGCACCGAAAGCCAGGAACGAGATCACGTCGCGCAGTCTCACGGCGTTTCTCATGGCATCGCCCCCAGTATCCGCAGCACCTCTTGCACATTGCCCGACAGCTCGCGCCCGTCAGGTCCGATGATCGACGTGATGTTGATCGCCGGGTACTTGTCCTGCGGAAGGAACGAGTCGGTGAAAAGCTGTCGCCACTTCGGTATTTCGTCTTCGACTGCCACCTTCGAGTGCTGAACCGCGTCCATGGTGTCCGCCATCGAGTTCAAGAACGGGACCAGCCAGTACCCGCCCGAGCCAATGCTGCCGACGCCGGGCAGCAGGGTGGCGACGTAGTTGCTGAGGGCGATGAAGCGCTCCATGTTGAGCTGACCTTCGGGTGAGAGCAAGAAGTCGAACTCAGGTATGTGCGCATTCAGGGTGGCGGCGGTTCGCGACGCCCCGTCGAACAGTTCGTCTACCTGATCGAGGTTCTCCGACAGCGCGGCGAGGCTTTCGTCTACCTGCGCCGTCAGCCTACGCACCTCGGCACTGGACGGGGTGACGCGGTTGAGCCGAATGACGGTGTCCTGTGCGCGTTGGATGGACCCACTCGACGTGAAGTTCGCGAGGCTGGCAATCGTGTCCTCCAACTGTGGCGGAGACGTCGTCTGGGCAAGGGGAATCGACGCGCCCGGCGGTAGGTCGGGCGCGGGCGGAATCCCGATCTGGGGGCGCTCGAGCGCGACGTAGATATCGCCGAGGACCGTCGTCTGCTCGAGGACCGCCTGGACATTCGACGGGATGGCGATGTCGCGACCGACACGCGCCGTGACCTTCACGAAGTCGGGGGTCAAGGTCATATCGGAGACGACGCCGACGGTCACCCCGTCGAGCATCACCTTGGTGCGTTCGGGGAGGTTGAGGACACTCTCGAACTCCATCACGATGTCGTATCCGTCACCGAAAGACGCACCCGGGCTGGGGATCGCGTTGAAGTTGGCGGATGCACACGAGGAAAGCGCCAGAGCGCAGGCGGCTGCGATCGCGGCCCGCGCGAATCGCCGGCTCATCGGTTCGCCTGCGTCAGAACGTACTGAAGTAATGCGACGTCCACCGCATATGGCGTGCCCTGCACATTGGCGCAACTGCCCGGCACCGACGCATTCATGATGTTGCACTGCAACACACCGTCCGGAGTGCGGACGCGGTAGAGCGGTGGACGGTACCGAAGGGTGTCGGGCTGGTGGCTGTTGACCTGGTTCACCATTCCGTTGATCAGGCGAGGCGCCACATTCAAGATGCTCGCGTAGAAGGGGGCGCGTGGCGTCATCTTCCTGATCGCGACCGACACCGCGTCGAGTGTCTGCTGAATCTGCGGGCCGAGTTGGGACTCGAGATCTGCGGCCATCGTGAGAATGGGGATGATGCCCTCGTAGGCCTCCGTTGTGTGCCAGCTGACGGTCACGAGCTCCGGTGCGATGAACTCGGCGTCGGAGAACACGCCTTTCAATATCGGTTCGAGATCGACCAAGGTGGACGTCAACAGACCGAGGTTGGTGGTGATGGAACCCAGATCGCCGATCGCCTGGTCGGGTGAATCCAGCACCGACGCCGCGGTGGTCAGCAGCATGTTGGCGTTGGGCCCTTGGCCGCGCAGCGCCTCTTCGAAGCCCTGCACGACACCAGCGACGTTCGTCGACTCCGCCGGGCTGATCGAGTTGATGAAGTCGGTCGACGCGCCGATCACCTCCGACAGACTCTTCGGCGTCATCGAGTGGTCAAGCGAAATGCACTCGCCGACAGCTAGTTTCGGCCCCTCCTCATAGTTGCCGACGAGTTCCAGTGACCTGTCAGCAAGGATCGAGGTCGATCTGATGACCGCTTTGACGTTGCCGGGTAGGGACCGCTGGGCATCGACGGTGAAGTCGACGCGGACCGAGGTTGCCGACGGGGTGATCGCAGATACCCTGCCGATCTCGTAACCCATCTGGCTGACCGGGTTGTCGACATACAACCCGATGCTGTCGGGCATGATTGCGCAGTACCGGGCGGACTGGGCCTCGCGCAACGACGCACACGAGCCGCACGCCAGCGTCGCGGCCACTGCGACCGACGCGGCCACCACGCGGCGACCGCGGCGAGAACGAACGGGGCTGGAACGCGTAGAGGCCATCAGCACGGACTCCCTGGAATCGGCATGCAAATGTCCGTGGCCAACAGCGCCGGGCTTGCATTCTGCGCATCCAGAATTCGGTCGAGCAAGTTCTGCACGCGCCGCAGTGCCCGGATGGTCAGGCCGTTTCTCTCCACGAACAACTGCCCCTTGTGCAGATACTGCTGGATTTTCTCGACGAACTGCGCTCGGTGGGCTTCATAGAAATCGCCGACGGTCTTGAGCTGCATGAGAGCCGTTCCCAATCCGCCGATCGTGCTCGTCATTCCGCCGTTGTAGAGCACCAGCGTCTGCGTCAGGATCGATACCTTCCTGACCAGCTGATCGAATTTGTCGCGGTAATTCGCGAGCGCCCGAATGTACTCGTCGGACATGTTGAGGATGTTGCTCACTTGTCCACGCTGTCGGTCCACCGCCGACATGATCGTGTTGCCTGCGTCGATGACGGTGGACACCACCTCGACGTTGGTGCCGGTGAGGCCCTGCTCGAGCTGGTTGAGCGACTCATTCAACGGTTTGGTGTCCACATTCTCAGTGATTTTGGTGGAGTCGGTCAGAGTGCGAATGAGGTTGTACGGCATTGTTACTCGAGCGAGTGGGATGGCGGCATCGCCCAGAGGGATGTCGCCGATCGACACCAGGTTCACGTAGTAGCCGCCGACGACGGTGAGCATCCGGACATCGACCTGCGACAGGTCACCGACGAAGGCGTCGTCATTGACCCGCGCAGTGACGCGGACCTGCTTCGCCTCGAGCGAGAGTCCCTCGACCTTGCCCACGGTGATACCCGCCATCCGCACGTCGTCACCGACGCGGATCGACGCCGCGTCATCGGTGTAGAAGCTGACGAGCTTGTTCTGACCGGGCGGGTGGAAATAGATGTAGGCCAACACGAGCGCCACCACGAGCGCGAAGGCGATTGCTCCGGCACCCCAGGTGATCGGGTTGCGCAGCGCTCTGGCCGGGTTCACCGATTGCATAACACCACCCTTTGACCGTTCAGCAGCACGTCCATCGTCTCCGGTAGTTGGAGGCGACCGCGCGAACACGGCTCTACCGCTTCGTCGTTCTCACCGGGCGGTCTGATGTTCTCGTTCATCACAGGGACCAACTTGAAGGCGTCGAAGAAGTTGTCGAGGTTGCTGAATGCCCGATCCAACGCCTCGTCGATATTGTTCCCCGGCTTGAGCCCCGCGCTGTTGAGAAGTCGCACGACCGGATCGAAGAAACCATGCCCGTACAGCAGGGACTTGCGGAACTCGTCCAGGATCGTCAGCGCCGCGTCCACCGGCTGATTGAACACATCGATGAGGTGCACGAACTGCGCTGACTTGCCTGCGATGGAGTCAGACACATCTGACAGATTTTGCATCAACCGCGACACGACCTCCTGGCGATTCGACACAAACTCCGTCAGGCTGCGCAAGCTGGCCAGCAGAGGTGCCAATCCACTGCCGTCGCCGGTCAGGAACGACGCCGCGTTCGCGGTGAAGGTGTTGATCTCCTCCGGGTTCAAGGTCGCCAGCACGGGTTGTAGACCGTTGAACAACGCAGTCACGTCGAACGAGGGCTGGGTCATCGCGGTCGGTACTGCCGTGATCAGATCGGCTGCCTGGTAACCCTGCGCAGCGTTGGTGACGTCGATGTAGCGGACACCGGTAAGGGCTTGAAACTTGATCGCAAGCCGCGTGATGGCCACAATGCCGTATTGCTTATCGAGGCTGAACGTCACGTTCGCGACGTTCTGCCCGTCACGATGCACGAGGTCGACGGCTTCGATCTTTCCGACGCGAACGCCACGGACCCGCACGTCGCCGTCAGGATGCAGTCCGGACACATCGGTGAAATCAGCGGTGTACGTGCGAGTCTCCATCGCCACGGGGTTGGTGAGGGTATTGGAGAGCAGGACGAACAGGCCGACCGCGACCGCGATAGCCAACCAGATACGCCACGATGAGGCCCACAGACTCATTCCGGACCTCCCAGCACGACTCCGAGGGGTGCGGCCACCCCAGGCAGACTGTCCAGCACGACGCGGACCGACATCGCACGCTGATCGCCGTTGCCTGCGTAAAGCCTCTCGAATCGGGAGCGCAACTCCGCGAGGTTCTGGGCGATGTCGCCCGGACGCAGCAGCACTGGCGTCGCGTCCGTAAGCGCTTTCATCCCGGATATCAGCGGGAACAGATCATCCACATGACTGCCGAGCAGTTTGCCCACGGCAGCGAAGAGACCCTGTGATGCGGTCCGACTGAATTCCGTGGTGACGTTCTGGAAGAACTCCTCGCTGACATCGGCCAGGTTCGGCACCGTCACACCCTCCAAGAAGGGCGGAGTGAGCCGCTGCGGGATCGTTGCCGCCGGCGGGAAGGTCTGACCGGGGTAGTAACTGTAATCGATGATCCTCCTGGTGGACTCGATCGCGACGTCGTTGAATTCCGGAAAGGCCGCGACGATCGATGTCGTGTTGGCCAGCAGTTGCGCGGTCGGAACGGTCCGGGTATCCGCTACCGCTTGCGTCACGGCGACCGCGGTTTCGAACAACGGATTAAGCCCATCGGTATACCGGGTGACACGATCCATGACCTGGATCAGCTGCGGCGTCAAGGAGGCCATCGACACGTCGCCGAGCTGGGATAGCAGCTCCGAAAGAGTGAAATTGCCCGTCGGCACAACGCTGACCTCACTGCCGTCGCGCAGTAGCTGTCCGCCGGGTTGGGGATCCAGGTTTACGCCTGGGACGCCGAAGTAGTTGATCGTCCGGAAGTCGACGCCCATCGAGTCGGTGAGGCCCTGCACCGGCTTCTTCTGCAGGTCCGTGACCAGCCGGACACCTCCACCTGCCGTATTGACTACATTCGAGACTTGTCCGACCTCGACGCCGTGCAGCACAACCGGTGTGCCCGCCTCGACGCCCTGCCCGACATAGGGCGTGTTGATCACGACGGAAAGCTGGTCGCCGCCCCGGCCACCGAACGGCTTCGCGTTGAAGAGAACCGCAGCCAGTGCGATGCACAGCAGCACCGCAAGACCGATGCTCGACAACACCCGTTCCTGGTACTTCGTTGAACCTCTCAGCATGGCAGCGCGCTATCCTTTGAACACGAACTCGGGTTGCAGACCCCACAGCAGCACGGTGGTCGTGACATCCAGGATCATGATCGTCACCAGGCTTGCGCGTACTGCTCGACCCGACGCCTCGCCGACACCCACCGGCCCGCCCGACGCGAAATAGCCGTAGTAGCAGTGGATCAACGTGGCCGCGACGCAGTACGTGGTTGCCTTGATCACCGAGTAGAGCAGATCTATAGGCGTCAGAAACTGGATGAAATAGTGGTCGTACGTTCCGCCCGGTTCACCGCTGAGCGTCACCACCGTGTCCATCACGAAGAAGGTCGCCACCAGTGTGAGCAGGTAACCCGGTACGACACAAAGCAGGCCGCCGATCATTCGCGTACCCACCACAAAAGGTATCGGCCTGAGGCCCATGACCTCGACCGCGTCGATCTCATCCGAGATCCGCATGGCACCGATCTCGGCGGTCATTCGTGTGCCCGCCTGCGCGGCGAACGCGATGCCGGCGACCAGTGGTCCGATCACCCGGACCGCCCCGACCCCGCCGATGAGACCCGCCAACGGTCCGAATCCGATGATGTTGAGGGTTGCGAGCGCCTCGATGGCCATGGAGGCGCCGACCGCCACACCGAGGATCAGCAGGACACTGATCGTGCCGCCGTCCACGATAAGCGAGCCTCTGCCCCACCCAAGGTTGATCGTCTGGGCCAAGGTTTGTCGCGTGTACCGGCGCACCGTCAACGGCAGGTAGAAGAAGGTCTGCCCGATGAACAGCACCCACTGACCCACTACGCGTAGGGGCTTCGTCACCGTGTGCGTTGTGAACACGCGGTTTTGCCACAGAACGGAGGGAGTCGCCATTACGCGATCGCCGTCGGAAAGAACATCGTCTGTATCTGGGTTATGGCCAGGTTCGCGAAAACTATGAGCACGACGTTGATCACAACCGCCGCGTTCACGGCATCGGCAACACCGCGCGGACCGCCCTTGGCTTCCATTCCTCGCAACGACGAGACGATCGCCACGATCGCGGCGAAGATCATGCTCTTTGCGATGGCGAACCATACGTCGGTCATCTTGGCGAACGTCCCGAACGAGTTCCAGAAGCTGCCGGTGGCCACATCGTTGACCGTGACCGAGAGCAGGAAGGCTGCGCCGGTCCCCGACGCGATGATGATCAGGCAGAGAATGGGCGCGATCAGGATTAGGGCCAGGAACCGCGGCACCACCAGGCGGCGCACCGGGTCGATACCGAGAACCCGCATGGCATCGAGTTCCTCACGCATCGCGCGAGCACCGAAGTCCGACGCGATCGCAGACGCCGCGGCGCCCCCCATCAGCAGCCCCGCGGTAATGGGCGCGCCCTGGCGTACAACGCCGACCCCGCTCGCCGCGCCGAGCAGGGCAGTGGCGCCGACCTGAGCAACCAGGCCGGATGTCACGATGGTGACCATGGCGCCGAACGGGATGGCCATCAGCAGCGCGGGAATCGCAGTCACCTTCAGCAGCACCCAGGCCTGCCACATGAACTCCTGCACCGGGAGCCGAAGTCTGACCGCGTCGAGGACTGCGTAACGCAGCACGTCGACGGCCAGACGTACGCCACGACCGGTGGTGCCCGCCGCGCGCGTCGGAACAGCGGCCGCCTTCGATGCCGTTTGACCCGCGTTGGCCACGGCCGAAGTCAAGACCTGCGTCGGGGCAGGACCTCCGACCAGTTTGGCCACGCCGCTCCCCTTTCTGCCTCATCTAGCGTCCGGAAGCCACCGGATCATTAAAACACTAACCAGGTTAGTAAATCATGGTGTGATGGTCACCACAAACCCCATTTCTATCCCGCGATACGGAGGAATTTACGTCTTTGTAAGCATCCGGGTGCAAGACCAGCAAATTTGACGTCATCGCGGGTAACGGCGACGGGTCTGCCTATACGCTGGCGCCACACGTCGATTTCGCCCCGCGCAAACGCAGGACGCCACCCTGCAGTAGATGAATTCAGTTCCGGCGCATAAGGGTCGACTTCGTACTCTCGGAAGGCCCCGTGCTTCACGTGCAGCCCGGCGAGTCCGGCGGAAATGAGTCCAAAGCACCCCGCAACATGTCACACTTGCGCCAGCAAGCGACGCGGTGCAGTGCGCAGCGGTCCGGAACGGAGCACCACCCCGGATCCGAGGACCGCGCCGATCGCGTGGGCAGGGAGGAGACAGGGTTGAACATTCCCAGGGATCTCTTGATGGGGTCGCTGCTGGCACTCGTCGTGTCCTTGCCCGGCGCGCCGCCTGCCCCAGCCGAACCATTGACGCCGCTATCGCCCGCCGAGATCGCGTACCTCGGGCAACTACGTCAAGTCTTCTCGGAATACCGCGATCCCACGGAGTTCCGCAGCGACGGAGAACTGTTGCAGCTCGGACGTCATGTCTGTCGACAGCGCGACATAGGCGTCGCCGGGGCCCCGGCGACGCTAGTCACGCCTGCCATCTCGCAACTGGCACTCATCTATCTATGCCCGTCCTGACCGCACCACACGTCCGGTCGTATCCGAATACTTATTTGCCACAGGGGAATTCACATGCGGAGAACTGCCAGTGCGATCGGCGGCGCGGTCATCGGAGCGTCGCTCATACTGTCGGCACCACCAGCACAGGCTGACAATCCCGGCTTCGTACGCGAAGCCAAGGCTCTCGGGTTCCAGCAGGCGGCAGCCAATCTGATCAGCACCGCACGTTCAGCATGTTATTTCCTCAGCCTCAACCGAGATCCTGGCCACGTCAGGGAGCGCATCTCTCGGTACTTGGCCGTCGACGCCGATCTGGGCAGAACCTTTTTCGCGATGTCAGTCAATGAGTACTGCCCGCAGTACCATGATCGAGTCGGCGGTTGAGCGGAAAGACTCGGCTTGAGCCAGCGACCCCCCGCATCTCCTGCTTTTAGTTCACCTGGTTATCTTATTTGAGCTTCCTTGGCTTCGCCGTTCAAGAAGCGCACAGTCAGCCCTTTTCGGCCTCGTACTTCTTGGCTCTTTTTTCGATGGCGCTCATCTGCGTCACCGCCAGCTCTTCCCGCACCTCGGTTGCGCGCGCGGCGGCGTCCAGCGTCGGCTGCGCCTGGCCCTGGAAGTGTGGAATCACCTCGGCCGCAAACAAATCCGCCGAAGGCCGGGTGGCCGTGGGGTTGGCCCACTCGTGACCCATCTGCGGCATGCAGCCGAAGCCACCCGACTCGTCCCGTAGCCGTTGCACCTGAGCTCGGGCTTGTTCCGGCGTGCCGATCACGCCGGCGCCCGCACCGTGGATGATGTCGATGACCTCGTCGATGCGCTCGCCCGGCATCTCCATCTGTGGGAAGGCCGCCACCTTCTGGAAGTAGCGGAACCACGGCTCGAGTCCGAACCGCACATCGGCGCGCGCCTGTTCCTCGGTTTCGGCGATGTGCATGGGACACACCAGCGACCAGTTCCTGCGGTCAACCGTGGCGCCAAATGCCGCCGCGCGCTCCTCTGCGATACCCCAGTGGTGGGCCAGCGCGTCGAATCCCTCGACCACCAACGTCGCGCCGATCGACAGCAACCCGATACCGTGCTTACCGGCCAATCGGGCGCCCGTCGGTGACGCCACGGCGGCGACCGCCAGCGGGATACCGCCCTCGGCGTAAGACGCGAGCTGAAGTCGAGCGTCGAACAGTTCGTGGCTGACGGTCTTGGCGGTGACGCTCTCGCCGGCCGGCAACCGCACCACGATGTCGAGGTTCGTCTCCAGCAACTCGCGGGTGTCGGTGGGCGTCAGTCCGATCATCGCCGCATCGGTGGGAAGCGACCCCGGCCCCATGCCGTCGATGATCCGGCCATTGGTCAGATGGTCGAGCAGCATCAGCCGGTCCGCCACCCATAACCGGTTGTGGTAGGCCAGCGAGATGACGCCCGTGCCGAACCGAATCCGCTTGGCCCGCTCGGCGGCCGCCGCGATGAACACCTCCGGCGAGCCGATGATCTCGCTTCCCGCCGAATGATGTTCGCCGATCCACGCCTCGTCGAATCCGAGCGCATCGAGGTGCTCGACGAACTCGAGGTCGCGCCGATCAGCGTGTCTGTAATGGGATCTAGCCAGATGCGAGCGCGGTGTTATCGACTTCGGTTAACACCGCGCCCTGGCGGGGCATGGGATGGATGCAGTCGACAGGGCAGATCGAAACACCGATCGCGTCGTTGCAGCATCGACCGGTGATCACATAGGTCACGACAGGCTCGCGTCCTTGTTCGGCGGCGCCGGATCGCGCTGGGTCGCCGGCGCGAGGCGCACGGCCGTGGAGTTGAATGCCGGAACCTGTGAAAACGGGTCGAGACGGGCATTGGACACCAACGCGTTGCGGTTGACCCCGAATGACTGCGGCGCTTCGCCCGATACCGGATCGAATACGCGGCTGCCCCAGCCGTGCGGCACGCAGACCACACCGGGGCGCATCGCGTCGGTGATCTCTGCTCGCAGCTCGACGCTGCCCACCGACGAGCTCAGCCGCACCAGGTCGCCGTCGTGCACGCCGGCACCGGCAGCGTCTCGGGGATGCACCTCCACGACGCTGGTCCGTTGGGCGGCGAAAAGCCCGGGCGACTCGTTGAGCCAGGAGTTCATCGCTTCGCGCACACGCTTGTTCACTAGGACCAGCGGAAACTCCTCATCGGTCGGCACGCGCGTCGCGAGCGCTGCACGCACCGCGTGAAGGTACGGCTCGGGCGCGGCGTCCACCCGTTTGTCGTCGGTGGCAAGCGCATCGGCGAGGTCGCCGAAGCGGGGTTCGCCGTAGAGCCAACCATGCGGATGGGCACGGATGTCACGCCACTTCAGCCGCCGTCCGGTGGCCACCAGAAGGCGTGACACCCACTCGGGATTCAGCGCCAACCCCCGCCGCCCCGTGTGTGCGGCCACCCACCGAGTCGCGCGCACCGCCCGGTTGACCCCGCGGCGCCCGAAAAGGTTGCGTCCCATCGCCAACGCGAGCTCGGTGAAGAACTCCCACTCCTCCATGACGCCGTCAGGCGGGTTGACCGCGCGCTGTGCGTACTGCACGAACGGGCGCTCCTGCACATTGGCCAGCAGTGGGCTAAGCTCTTCGCGTTCCAGCCAGTGCGTCCCGGGAATGAGCCAGTGCGCGTGGCGGTGGCTTTCCCGCTGCACGAGATCGACCGCGACAAGCAAGTCGAGATCGGCGAGCGCCGTGTCGAGCGCTTCGCCCTGCGGCCCGCTCACGACGGGATTGCCGAAGGCGATGATCATGGCGCGGATCTGACCATGCCCCGGTGTGGTGATCTCGTCGGGCAGCTCTGCAACCGAGTGATACCCGAAAATCGGCGGATTCCGACGCAACCGGGTGAGGTGCTGAATCGGCGACCCGAAAAGCCTGAGGACTCTTTGCAGGTCGACGTAGCCGCGCTCGTAGCGGCGCCCGCCGGGCCGGTCCAGGCGGTCGGTCACAATGTTCAGCAACTGCCCGAGCCACTCGGCGATCGTGCCGGACTCGCTGTGCGAGACGCCGGTGTGGCTCAGACACATGGCCGTGCGAGCGCCGCCGAAGCGGCACGCAATGTCTTCGATGACAGCGCGGTCGACGCCGCAGCGGATCGCGAGCCAGTCGAGGTCCGCCTCGGCGGCCAGCCGCTTGACGGCATCGATACCGGTGACCGGGACGGCGCTCGGCGGCTTGTCGAGGCCGCGTTCGAAGATGACCTTCAGTACGCCGAGTAGAAAAGCCCAGTCCTGCCCGGGCATTACGGCGACATGGGTACGCGCCTGTTCGGCGGAGGTCGAACGTCGGGGATCCACCACGATGACGTCGGCGCCGTCGCGCTGGCGCTGCAGCACCCGATTCCAGCCCGACGGGTTGCTGTCCAGCCAGTTGAACCGGCTTTGGGCAGGATCCATCCCGACCAGCAGAAAGCACTCGCAGGCGTCGATGTCGGGAACGAGCCCCAGATAGGCGGTCCCGTAGAGCTCTTCGTACACCAAGTGGGCGTTGTTCTGGTCGAGCGAGCCGACCCAGAACCGGTTCCCCGTCCCGAGCGCGTCGAGCAATCCAGTCCAGAATGTCGTGGTCGAGAACGAGAAGCCCATCGGGTTGCCGTGGTAGGTGGCAACCGCGTCGGGACCGCCTCGAGCGATGATCGCGTTGAGCCGCGCAGCGATGTCGGTGATGGCCTCCTCGTAGGTCGCCTCCACATACTTGCCGTCGCCGACCCGGCGCATCGGCCGGGTGATGCGGCGCGGATGCTCGATGACCTCGTTGGCTGTCTTGCCCTTCCGGCAGAAGTCGCCCCACGAGTAAGGGTTCTGCCGGTCCGGAACGATGGACAGCACGCGGTTTCTTGTTTCATCCACCGTGATCTCGATGCCGCAGTTCGTCACACAGATCTGGCAATAGGTGTTGACGGTCTTCGCCATCCCGGTCCTTCCGTCGCGGCGACGCCAAGCAGAATTAGATAACCACGTTATATGAAACCGGGCGTCACGGCAGGCGGAAATGGGCGAGGTGACAATCTAAGAGGCGGCGAGTACCCCGGCCACCCACACCGCGGTCGCCAGCAGTGCGCCGACAAGTTCGACGCCGACGGACAGCGCGACGCCCTTGAGTGCGTGTTTCGTCGACGTCCACGCCAACCGTTGGTCGCGCCGGTTGGCCAGTTCGGCCAGATAGATGCCCAGCACGAAGCCGACGGCCAGGCCGAGCACCGGGATGACGAAGAAGCCGATCACCCCGAGCACGCCGCCGGCGACCAGGGGCCAGGTGCGCACGTCGGCGGCTCGCATCCGCTTGACCGGCCACAGGTACTTGATCAGCAAGGTCGCCGCGAGCAGCGCGGTCGCCACACCGAATGTCACCCAGGCGGTGACGGCGTTCTCCCGGCCCTCGACGACGGCCCACACCAGGATCGCGCCGAACACCAGCAGCGTGCCCGGCAGCAGCGGCACCACGATGCCCACCAACCCCACCGCGATGGCAAGCGCGACAAGGACGATGCCGCCGGTACTCATACGTCGAATGTACGGGTCAGGGACGCTGGGCCCGCACCCACTGGATGTTGGCAAAAGTCTTGGTTCGAACGCGCACAAACCCTACCCGTTCGACCAGGTCACCAAGCTCGTCCTCGCCGAAGAAGCGCGCGCCGCTACAGGACAACAGCCGCAGCGGAGGCGGTACCGTACCGACGGTCGGCACCATGACCGCGATGCGGCGGCCGGGCCGTATTACCCGGAATATCTCCGCGACCGCGGACGCCGGCTCGGGCACCAGCTGCAACACCGCCAGTGACGTCACCGCGTCGACGGTCTCGTCGCGAAACGGCAGGCGCTGGGCGTCGGCGCGCAGGAAGCCGACATTGGGGGCGGCGTGGGCGCGGACCGCCCGGGCCAGCATGGGTTCGGAGATGTCCACGCCGATCGCCAGCCCTTCCGGTCCCGCGGCGCGGGCCAGTGCCGCGGTCACATTGCCGGGGCCGCTGCCGACGTCGAGCGCGGTACCACCCCACGGGATGTCGAGCCAGTCGATCGGCGTTCGCCAGGCTCCGAGGAACCGACGCGCGAAGGCCTGCGCGTTGTCGTACAGCAGCGAACCGATTCCCGACGCCCACGCGGCCTGGATGAACCCGGTGTTCCGCGGTGGTGCGGCGCTCGACTGGCCGCTCAGCAGATCGAGGTAGCCCTTGCCGGCATCGGGGTTCGACGGCGGTTCGGTGAACAGTTCGATCGCCCGGCTCAGTGCGGGCGGCAGCGCGGTGGTCACAGATCCACGCTACGCCTGTGCGTCATGCGCCCAGCTTGTCGGCGAGGTCCAGGAAATCGGTTGCGGTGACGTCGAACTCGCCGTCCTCGACCCGCCGCTGCGGGCGGCGCGGACCACGTTCGAGCGGTCGGGCCACATAGGCGGTCCTCAGCCCCGCATCGCGGGCCGCGCGCAGGTCGCCGGGGTGCGCGGCGACGAGCATCAGCTCGCCGGGGGCCACGTCGAGAAGTTCGGCGCAGCCCAGGTATGTCTCGGGGTCGGGTTTGTAGTGCCGGAACAGCTCGGCGGAAATGATGCAGTCCCAGGGTAGCCCGGCCCGTTTGGCCATGTTCGTCAGCAGGGCGAAGTTCCCGTTGGACAGCGTGGTGATGACGTACCGCTGCTTGAGCCGCGTCAGGCCGGCCACGGTGTCGGGCCACGGATCCAGTCGATGCCAGGCGCGGTTGAGGTGGTCGATCTCGTTGTCGTCGACCGCCGCCAGCCCGACGGCCTCGAGCAGTTCGACGAGGATCATCCGGTGCAGGTCGTCGATCTTCATCCAGGGCAGCTCGCCGCGGCGTACCCGGTCCATCGCCGGCACGTACCCGGCGCGCCAACTGTCGGCGACCGCGGCCCAGTCCCGGTGCGCGTCGTGGCGGCGCCCGAACGCCTTGAGCTCGTTGATGATCGACGACCGCCAGTCGACGATGGTACCGAATACGTCGAAGGCCAGCGCCTGCGGACCCATCGCTAGGGCTCCAATACAACTTTGCCGAGCACGCCACCGTCGGCGAGGCTCTGCAACGCGTCGGCGCCCTTGGCCAGACCGAAGCGCACCGGGGGCGGCGGCCGCAGCCCGGCCCGGACCAACTCGGCGACACCGAACGCGAACACCGACTGTGAACCCGGTACGCGGTTGACGTACTCGCCGTAGCCGACACCGATTACCGCGACGTTGCGCAGCAACAGCCGGTTGACCTTGACGGTCGGGATGCCCTGGCCTGCGGCGAACCCGATCACCAGCAGCCGGCCCTCGATGGCCAGTGCCCGCACCGCGTCGTCGAACGCCTCGCCGCCGACCGGATCGACCACCAGGTCCGCGCCGCGGCCGTCGGTCGCGTCCTTCACCGCCTGCAACCAGCCGTCGGCCAGTGGCAAAACCACGTCGGCACCGAGCGATTTCACGAAGTCGACGGCGTGTGGACGGTGCACCATCGCGATCACTCTGGCGCCCAACGCCTTTGCGATCTGGATGCTCGCCACGCCGATGCCGCCCGCCGATCCGAGCACCAGCACCGTCTCGCCGGGCCGCAGCGCGCCGCGGCGGGCCAGCGCGAAGTACATCGTCTGGTAATTACCCATCAGCGCAACGGATTCGGCATCGTCGAGATCTTCGAGGGTGGGCGTGACGTTGGGGGCCGGCGCCGCCACCTGTTCCGCCCACCCGCCGAGCATCGCCATCGCCGTCACTCGCTGGCCCGGCGTGAACCCCGACTCCTCGGGCGCCGAGCGCACCACCCCGGCGACCTCCATACCCGGGGTGAACGGCGGTTCCAACCGCAACTGGTACTCACCGCGCAGCAGCAGTAGGTCGGGGAAGCTGACCCCGGCGGCCCGGACATCGATGACCACCGCGTCGTCGCCCGCAACGGGGTCGTCGACATCGGTGTAGTCCAGGCCCGCCGGACCGGAAAGCTCCCGCGCAACAAGCGCTTTCATGTAATGCTGATCAGCCGAGGCTGAACGTCGCGCGCTGCGCAGCCGACAGGTCAGTGATCTCGCCCCACTTGGCGGCGATGTCGTCGACCGACGGCACCTCGGTGAACGTCACACCCTCGTTCTGGAACAGCGCGGCGCGCTGCACCTTGCCGCCGCCGACGATGAAGACCGACGCGGTGTCGGGCAGTTCCTCGGTGCACAGGTAGGCCACCACCGGCGCCACGTACTCGGGCGTCAGCTTCTCGAAGACCTCCGGCGGCAGGATGTCCTGCGTCATCCGGGTCGCCGCGATGGGCGCGACGGCGTTGGTCTTGATGTTGTACTTCGCGCCCTCCTGGGCCAGCGTGTTGATCAGCCCGACCAGGCCCAGCTTCGCGGCGCCGTAGTTGGCCTGCCCGAAGTTGCCGAACAGCCCGCTGGTCGAGGTCGCCACCACCACGCGGCCGAAGCTGTTCCCGCGAAAATGCGGCCAGGCCGCGCGGATCACGTTGTAGCCGCCGTAGAGGTGCACCTTGAGCACCGCGTCCCAGTTCGCGAACTCCATCTTGTGGAAGGTGCCGTCGCGCAGGATGCCCGCGTTGGAGACCACGCCGTCGACCTTGCCGAACTCATCCAAAGCGGTCTTGATGATGTTCTCGGCGCCCTCGGGTTCGGCCACCGAGTCGTAGTTGGCCACCGCGCGGCCGCCAGCATCCTTGATCTCCTTGACGACCTCGTCGGCCATTGCCGAACCGGCGCCGGTGCCGTCGCGGGCACCGCCGAGATCGTTGACGACGACGCTGGCGCCCTCCTTGGCGAGCGTCAACGCGTAGTCGCGTCCGAGGCCGCCGCCGGCCCCGGTGACGACGATGACGCGATCCTGCACTCCTGGCATGGGGTTCCCTTCTCAACTGTGGATTTCGGTGCGATCAGTTGCGCCCAGCGCTACTCAGCGCACCGAAATCGCCGACTAGAACAAACGTTTGGCGAGCTTAAGTGCCTTCTCTGTATACGGGGGATAGATGAAGGCTCCGACATCGGGTCGGGTCGGCTTGGTCATCACCGTCTTCTTGTGGCTGAACTGCTCGAAGCCGTACCTGCCGTGGTAGGCGCCCATGCCCGACGGGCCGACGCCGCCGAAGGGCAGCTTGTTGGTGGCGAAGTGGAACAGCAGGTGGTTGACCACCATGCCGCCCGCCGACACTTCCTTGATCACCCGTTCCCGGATGCTCTTGGTCTTGGTGAACAGGTAGGCCGCCAGCGGTTTGGGCCGCGAGTTAACGAATCCGATTGCGTCGTCGAGGGATTTCACCGTCATGACCGGCAGGATCGGGCCGAAGATCTCGTCGGTCATCAGCGGCTCGGCGGGATCGGGGTCGACGACTACGGTCGGCTGGATGCTGATCGTCGACGGGTCCGATCCGCCGCCGATGGCGACCTCACCCTTGGTCGCATCGAGTGCGGAGACGAGCCGGTTGAAGTGGCGCTCGTTGACAATGCGCTTGCCGCTGGGGTTTTCGGACTCGAACGTCGTCACCGCTTCTTTGATCTTGTCGACGAGCTGATCGCGGATCTTCACATCGGCCAGCACGTAGTCGGGCGCGATGCAGATCTGGCCGGAGTTGATCAGCTTGGTCCACGCGATCCGCTTGGCCGCGACGTCGATGTCGGCGTCGGCGGACACGATCACCGGGCTCTTGCCGCCCAGTTCCAGGGTGACCGGCGTCAGGTGCGGTGCGGCGCCTTCGTAGACCTTGCGGCCGATCTCGGTGCCGCCCGTGAAGCAGATGTGGTCGAAGCCCTGCGCGATGAGCTCCTGGCTGACGCTGCCGTCGCCCTCGACCACCACGATGGCGTCGTTGTCGAGGTAACGCGGTACCAACTCGGCCATCAGCGCCGAGGACGCCGGGCACACCTCGGAGGGTTTGAGCACGACGGTGTTGCCGGCCGCGATCGCCCCGATGGCAGGCCCGAGGGTCAACACGAACGGAAAGTTCCACGCGCCGATCACCAGCACGGTGCCGTAGGGCTCGTATTCGACCCAGCCGCGTCCGGGCAGCTGCGACAACTCCAGCAGCCGGTAGCGGCGGCGGGCCCACTTGCGCACGTTCTTCGCGGCGTCCTTGGCCTCACCGGCGGTGCTGGCGATGTCGGCCAGCCACGCTTCAAAGCGGTTGCGGCCGAGGTCCTGGTGCAGCGCCTCGGCGATGGCGTCCTCGTTTTCGGTGACGAGCTTTTCCATTGCCAGCAACTGCTGCTTGCGCCAGGCCAAATCCCTGGTGCGGCCGGTCTTGAACGTCTCGCGCAGTCGGCGCACGACACCGGGGATGTCGGTGGTGGGTGGCGCGGGCGCGACGGATTCAGTGGTCATGGTGGGTGTCCTTCCTGACCCGAGGAATACCCGATCCTAACCAACCGGTTGGGCCACCCTGTAGGGGCAACTTTGTCCCCCTTATATCGTCCGTTCGGGCGGTTAGCACGCCTTCTCAGCGGTGACGAACGCGGAGAACGCGTCGGCCTGGTACTCCTCGGGTGGCAGCACCCACCGGTCCAGGCGTTGCATCTCGTCGCGGGAGGTGACGGCGGCGGAGCGCCAGCCGTGCGCGTCGAGCCACTGCGCGACGTCGGCGCGGTCGGGGTCGTTGTACATCAGGTCGGCGACGTCGAGCGTTTCTTCCATGCCGAACTGGGCGGCGATGCGTTCGAACCGCGCCCGCATCTGTTCGCGACGCTCGTCGGCCTGCGTGCCGACGGTCTCGACGGCGACCCGGCTTCCCGGTGCGCTGAGCGCAGTGACCTGCTCGAACAGCCGGTCCTGGGCGTCGGCTGGCAGGTACATCAGCAGTCCCTCGGTCAGCCACGCGGTGGGCGCGTCGGCGTCGAAACCGGCGTCGCGCAGCGCTGCCGGCCAGTCGAAGCGCAGGTCGACCGGTACCGCGTGCCGTCGCACCGACGGCAGCGTGCCGTGCTCGGCCAGCCGCGCGGCCTTGTACTCGAGCACCTTGGGCTGATCGATCTCGTAGACCACGGTGCCGGCCGGCCACGGCAGCCGGTAGGCGCGCGAATCCAGGCCGGACGCCAAGATGACGGCCTGGCGGATCCCCGCGTCGGCGGCGTCGGTGAAGAACCGGTCGAAGAAGTGTGTGCGCACGGCCTGGTAGTTGCCCATGTGCTCGAAGATCACGGCGACCTCGGGGTCGACCTCGGCGACCTTGGCCTTGAACGCATCGTCGAGGATGAACTCCCAGATCCCTGTTCCTGCGCCGGCGACAAGCACCTTGGCGAACGGGTCGCGGATCAGCGGCTCGTCGCGGGCGGTCTCGGCGGCGCGGGAGGCCGCCACCATCACCGCGGTCGAGCCAACGCTGGTGGCGATGTCCCAGGTGTCGTCGTCAGTGCGCAGTGAACTCATCGTGCGCCATGGTAAGCCAATAACTTAGACATGCTATCCGAACTGTGGGCGACGTCACCGGCGCTACGACTTGAGTTGCCACAGCTTGTTGGCCATCAACAGCTCGAAGTTACGGATGACCGCGGTCAGTTCTTCGTGCGTGCCGACGAAACCCGCATAGAAGCCCATCCCCCACATCACCGCGACCAGCATCTCGACCAGGTACTTGATGTCGGTGTCCGTGCTGAGCTCACCGCGTTCGATCGCGTCGTTGACCGCCCACGTGATGAACTCACGAGAGTTCTCCAGCGAATCGTGTTCGTCGCCGCCGAGTTCGGGGTGCCGCTGAGCCTCCAGCACCGACGTGACGAGAAACGCCGCCGCCGACCGGTCCTCAGAGTCTGCCTGCATCGCGACGGTGAAATAGACGGTCAGCCGGTCGAGCAGGTTCGTCTCGGCTTCGGCGCGGGCCTTGCCCACCCTGGCGATCGTCGCGTTGGTTTGCTCGACGACCTCGCGCCACAACACCTGCTTGCTGGCGAAGTAGTGGTTGATCGCCGGCCGGGTCAGGTCGGCGCGGATGGCGATCGCCTGGAAAGTGGCGGCGTCGTATCCGAGTTCGCTGAAGACTTCGCGAGCCGCCTTTACGATGCGCTCCCGGGTCTCGGCGGCCTTCGCTGCGGGGGGACGACCGGGGCCCCTACTCGCGGTGTGCGGCACGGAGAAATTGTGCCACAGGTCACCGGGGATAACTGCACCAGGATGCTTACGGCGGCGTCAGGACCGCCCGACCAGCAAAGCATCCGACGGTGTAGCGACGAATCCGCCGTAGAGAAGACACAGGTTCACGAACTAGGGTCGCGTCCCATGGCGAGCGTCGCATCGCGTGAGGCCTACTTCGAGACGGGTCTCGACGTCCTGTCCGACCTCGGCTATGGCGGGCTGAAACTGGCCGAGGTGTGCAACCGCCTCGGCGTCACGACCGGATCGTTCTATCACTACTTCCCGAACTGGCCTGCGTACACCAAGGCGCTGGTCGCGCACTGGATGCAGGTCCGCACCGTGCGCGTCGTCGACACCGTGCGCGCCGAACCCGATCCGCGCCGGCGCATCGACATGCTGGTGCAGAGCGCCTTGGGCCTGCCCCACGGGGCCGAGGCCGCGATTCGGGTGTGGAGTGCGATCGACCCTGACGTGCGGACCGTGCAATCCGCGGTCGACCAGCAACGCTACGAGATCGTGTACGAGTCGGCCTACGAGATCCTGCAACATGTGCGTCAGGCGCAGGTGTTCGCCGCGTGGGCGGTCTATTTGCTGATCGGATACGAACAGGCCGCCCTGCCACGCGACGCCCACGCGCTCGAGTGGATCGCGGCCCAGATGATCAGCGCCCTCGAATCCGGCCGGTTCACGTCGGTCTTCGATGAAAGCTAACTCGGGCGCCACATCGAGCACTCGGCCCCGGTCGACCCCATCAACATCATTGCTACGTGGCCCGGTGCGGCTGTGGCGCCGCGTGGTCGACCGGATCCGCCAACGCGACCCCGAGCACGACGCGTTGCGCCGCGCGACGCGGGCAGCGGTGATGCTGCCGGTCGCCGCGGCGGTCAGCTTCCTGGTCGCCGGCGACTCGCAGACGCCGCTGTTCACCATCTTCGGCTCGGTGGCACTGCTGATCGTGGTCGACTTCCCCGGCAACCGGCCGGCCCGGGCGCTGGCCTACGGCGGCCTCGGCGTCAACGGCGTCGTCCTCATCACGCTAGGGACCCTGGTCGCGCCGCATCCGTGGCTGGCGGTCGTGGTGATGTTCCTGCTCGGCGTGGCGGTGACGTTCTTCGGAGTGCTCAGCGAGATCGTCGCCGCGGGTCAGCGCGCCACCCTGCTCACCTTCGTGCTGCCCGTATGCACCCCCGTGGGCCCCATCCCCGAGCGGCTGCTCGGCTGGCTCATCGCGTTGGCCGTGTGCGTGCCTGCCGCGTTGTTCCTCCTGCCACCACGCCATCACGACGAATTGCGCGACAACGCGGCCGCGGTCTGCACCAAGCTCGCCGACGCGCTGGAGGGCGGCGCGACGGTCAAAGAGGTGACCCGCGCGATGAACGCGCTGTGGGAGACGTTCCTCAACGCCGACTTCCGCCCCGTCGCCCTCAGCGCGGGCAGTCGCGCGCTGGTGCGCGTGGTGGACGACCTCGGCTATCTGTCGGACCGGCTCACCGAAGACACCGGGCACCAACTCGGCGTGATGAAACCGCCACTGGTGCGGGTGCTGCGCGACGGCGCCGCCGTCCTGCAGACGCCCGACCGGGTGACGCGAAGCGCCTTGGGCACCGATCTCAACATCGCGCTGAGCGAGCTGCGGTCCGTCGCGCAGGGCAACTACCGCGAGGACATCGTCGCGATCCTCGACAGTCCTGACGACACCGCCGCGGTGACGGTTGGTCGAAACCTGTTGGGCCGGCGCACCTTTTCGGCGACCGTCGGGGTGACCGGACGCGTCATCCGCAACGCGGCGGCCGCCGACGGCCGCCCGGTCTGGGACCGGGTGCTCGGCCGGGGTCTGCCACCGACCGGCACGGCCGACTGGGTGATGCCCGAGACCACCGCCGTCGCGCAGATCACCCGGGGTTTTCTGGCCACCAGGGCGGTGGTGTTCCGCAACAGCGTGCGCACCGGCCTCGGTCTCGCGCTTGCGGTCGCCGTGACGCACGTGCTGCCGCTCGAGCACGGCTTCTGGGTGGTGCTCGGCGCGATGTCGGTGCTGCGCAGCAGCGCGCTGACCACCGGCACCCGCGTCGTGCGGGCCGTCACCGGCACCGGCATCGGGTTCATCCTGGGTGTCATCGTCATCGAGCTCGTCGGCGTCGATCCGATTGTCATGTGGACGCTGCTGCCGATCGTGGCGTTCGGTTCGGCGTTCGTGCCCGAGATCGCATCGTTCATCGCCGGACAGGCGGCGTTCACCATGATGGTGCTGATCACGTTCAACCTGATAGCGCCGACGGGCTGGAGCGTCGGGTTGGCCCGCGTCGAGGACGTGGTGGTCGGCGCGCTGGTGGGGGTCATGGTGTCCCTGCTGCTGTGGCCTCGCGGAGCCGCGGCGCGGGTGAACGCCACGATCGACCGGGCGTTCACCCTCGGTGCAGCGTTCCTCAAGGCAGCCGTTCAGCGCGTCACACGTGGTGCCTCCGAAGAGGCCACAAACCGTGTGCTCACGCTCAGCCACAATGCGCTAGTCGCCACACGCACCGTCGATGATGCGGTGCGCCAATTTCTTTCGGAGAACGGCGGCGTGACCGACGTGCGGGCCCCGACGGTGCGCGCGGCCAACGGGGCGGTCCGGCTGCGCGCCGCCGCGGAGCTGATCACCGACGTCGTCCCGCCGCCGCTTGGGGTATACGACCAAACCAAGGCGGTGCTGGAAGCCCACGCCAAGGCGGTGAGCGACCGGATCATCGGCAGCAGCCGGCAGTCACCACCGCCGATCAGCGACGACTTCGTGTTGACGCTGCGCGCAGAGGCCCCCCAGGTCCGGGCGCTGCAGGCCGACACTGATCTCGCCGTTGCCGCCGCGCTGCCGCTGGTCACGGTCGCGGCCCACCTGGGCGGTCTGGAGTTGTTGTATCCCAGCCATTCCTGACGCGCTTGGGCTCAGATGCGGTGCGGCATCAGCGCATTGGGCGGCACGGTGCCGAACTTGCCGGCCTGGTAGTCCTCGAGGGCCTGGATCAGCTCGGCCTTGGTGTTCATCACGAACGGGCCGTAGTGGACCACCGGTTCGCGGATGGGCTGGCCACCGAGCAGCAGGACCTCGAGCGCGGGACGGTGGGCGTCCTGGCCGGTGTCGGCCGCGACGCTGATCCGGTCGCCCGCGCCGAGCACCGCCAGTTGGCCCTGCCGGATCGGATGTTGCGCCGCGCCGACGGTGCCGCGGCCGGACAGCACGTAGACCAGGGCGTTGAACTCGCGCCGCCACGGGAGGTTCAGCCGTGCGCCGGGCTGGATCGTGGTGTGCGCCAGGGTGATCGGCGTGTGCGTGATGCCGGGGCCGTGCTGGCCGTCGACGTCGCCGGCGATGACGCGCACCAGCGCACCGCCGTCGGCCGAGGACAACAGTTTGACGTCGGCGCCTTCGATGGCCTGGTATCGGGGCGCGGCGAACTTGTTGCGGCGCGGCAGGTTCACCCATAGTTGGATGCCGTGGAACAACCCGCCGCTCTCGACGAGTTCGGCGGGCGGGGTCTCGATGTGCAGGATGCCGGAGCCTGCCGTCATCCACTGGGTGGCGCCGTCGGTGATCAACCCGCCACCGCCATGTGAGTCCTGGTGCGCGAAGCGGCCGTCGATCATGTACGTGACGGTTTCGAAGCCGCGGTGCGGATGCCAGTCGGTGCCCCGGGGCGCGCCGGGTTCGTAGTCGACTTCACCCATCTGGTCCATGTGCACGAACGGGTCGAGGTCGGCGGCGCCGACGCCGGCGAACGCCCGCACGACCGGAAAGCCCTCACCCTCGTAGCCGCGCGGGCCCGTGGTGATCGAGCGGACGGGGCGTTCGGTGTCTGACGGCGACGGCGCCGCGACCCGGGGAAGGGTCAGGGTGTCAGCGGTGATGGCAGGCATACTGGGACTAACCGGACTGCGGTCCAAGTATTCCGGACCTGTGGATAACTTCCGCCGGGTGTCGGCCGAGGGCGGTAGACTTTCGCACATGCGTTCGAATACAGTGTCCGCGGTCGACGTGCTGACGTCGATCGAAAGCGCCTACAAGGAGTTGGCGGCGCTGCCCCTGGACAGGCTGTCGCGCACCGATCTGTATGCACTGGTGGCCGGGCTCGACAGGCTGGAGCAGCAGCGCGCCACGCTGAACCGCAAGCTCATCGGCCGGCTGGTCGCCGAAGGCGGCGCGGCTCGCCCCGTCGGGGCGTGTTCGGCGAAGGACCTGGCCAGGCGGCTGCGCATCTCCCCCGGTGAGGCGCAGCGGCGCATCCGGGAGGCGGTCACTCAGCCATGACGATGTGCGGTGTCACCTCATCCAAGGCGGTCTTCGCGGCCGTCGGCGAGGTGGAGGCCGCCCATCAGAAACTGGCCGGCTTGTCGCTTGAGGGGTTGACCGGCCGCGAGTTGGTGGCCGTGCAGAACCGGCTGGAGCGAGTGCGTCGCCGCGACGCGGCCGTCGACCATGTGCTGATCTCGCGGTTGGCGCTCGAGGACCCGAAGGCGTTGGGGGCGTCGTCGCTGGCCGAGGCGATGTGTACGGCGTTGCTGATTTCGAGAGACGAGGCCAAGCGCCGGATCGACTCGGCGCAGGCGCTCGGTCCGCGCACCGCGATGACCGGGGAACGGTTGGCGCCGCTGCTGCCCGCCACCGCGGCCGCCCAGGCCGAAGGTGCGCTGGGCGCGGAGCAGGTGCGCATCATCGAGACGTTCTTCCAGGAGCTACCCGCGCACGTGGACTATCAGTCGCGTGAGTCGGCCGAGGCTGATCTGGCGTACATCGCGGCCGGGCTGCGTCCGGAGGAACTGCGCAAGGCCGCCGACCGGCTGGCGATGCTGCTGGACCAGGACGGTCCGATGCCCAACGACAAGGAGCGCGCCCGGCGGCGCAGTCTGCACATCGGTACCCAGGGCCGCGATGGGATGAGCAGGATCACCGGCTGGCTGGATCCGGAAGCCCGCGCGACATTGGAAGCAGTGCTCGCCAAGAAGGCCGCTCCGGGTATGTGTAACCCGGATGACGAAAGTCCCTGCGTGGATGGTGAACCCACACCCGAGCAGCGCCACAGCGATATGCGCAGCCAAGGTCAGCGCAACCACGATGCCCTCAAGGCTATGGGCCGCGCGGTGCTGGCCTCCGGGCAACTGGGTCAGCACAAAGGGTTGCCGGCCTCGATCATCGTGTCGACCACGCTGAAGGAGTTGGAGTCGGCGTCCGGCATGGCGGTCACCGGCGGAGGCACGTTGCTGCCGATGAGCGACGTGATCCGGCTGGCCTCCCAAGCACACCACTATCTGGTGGTCTATGACGGCCACACCGAGCTGCCGCTGTATGCCGGGCGGGCCAAGCGCTTCGCCACCCCGGGACAGCGCATCGTGCTGCACTCGCGTGATCGCGGTTGCACCAAGCCGGGCTGCAGCGCGCCGGGTTACTGGTGCGAAGTCCACCATGCCGCCGCCGACTGGATCAACGGCGGACAGACCGACATCAACGAGCTCACCTTCGCCTGCCCGCCGCACAACCGGCTGATCGACAGCGACGGCGGTTGGACCACCCGTCCGCGCGCCGACGGACGCACCGAGTGGCTGCCGCCAGCCTACCTCGATACCGGCCAGGCCCGCGTCAACAACTACCACCACCCCGAGAAGTACCTGCTGCCCGAAGACGACGAAGGCCCGTAGCCAGCGCGGGGGCCAAGGCCCTAGTCGGCCTTGCGCTTCAGCGTCCACGCCGGAATCCAGTGTGTGACGCGGTTTCGGCGTGCGCCGTAAGCGATTTCGTAGGTGACCAGGCCCCACCAGTAGCCCTGCTCGCACAGGCCCCAGCAGGTCAGCTTGCCCTCCACGATCGAGTGCATCTGCAGCCCCGCGGGGTTGTAGCCGCCGCTGTGGTGTGGCTCGCGCGGGAAGACGGCGGCCAGGTCGACGAGCACGGCAACGGGCGGGTCGACCCGACGAAAGGCCTGTTGGACCGGCTGTCCGTGGTAGCCGATCGACTGCAACTCACCCACTACTCGATCATACGTTCGATTCCGGTGGGCACTGGGCCCTTGTGGGTCCGTCGACGATCATCGAGGCACGCGAACGTCGGCGAAGGGCTGGGCACTGGATACTGCGGCGAACGCGGCCACGGGCGGCATCGGCAGCTGGATCAGCCGGCGGGCGTTTCTTTCCGGGGACCGGCGCCCGCAACGACGAAGCGCCGGTACCCGCAGCCGAGCTGATCGGCTACGCCCGCGAGCGGCTGGCCCACTTCAAGTGCCCCACCCGCGTGGAGTTCGTGGCGGAACTGCCCCGCAACGCCACCGGGAAAGTCCTCAAGACGACGCTGCGCCGCGATCACGGCGGTCAAGACGCGACCGTGCAGCGCTGAGGCCGGTCCAATCCGGTGCGCAGTACGTGGGCATCGGCTGCGCCGCAGCACAATTGCTGCCAGCTGACATTCAATTTCTGCCAGTGGGATTAAACCCTTGACGGTCCGGTTTGAACTGGGTAGCTGCAGCACGAACCGCGACACCTGCCACGGCTCGGATTCGTCAGAACGAGAAGAGAAGAAGGCTGGGATTGATGAAGAAGTTCAGCATTGTCACCATCGCCGCCAGCGCACTGGCCGCCGCCGTCGTCGGGTTTGCCGCCCCAGTTTCGGCCGCGCCGTCCGGACCGGGAAACGCCGAGGAGACGATCAGCCAGCTCGAGTCGGAGGGCTACAACGTGATCGTCAACCGGATCGGCAACGCGCCGCTCGACCGGGCCGATGTGGTGTCGGTGCGGTCGGGCCAGACCTACACCGAAACCAACAGCAAGGGTGTGGGCCATGACCTCAGCACCCGAGTGGTCAACAAGACCGTGTACGTCGACGTGAAGTAACCCCCTCACAGCAGGCCCCCGGATGCGCCCCCCCCCCCGCGTATCCGGGGGCCTCGTCGTTGCGCCGACGGGGTTTCACAGCGGCGCCGAACGGCTAATCGGGTGCTCGATGGGCTTCGACCTCACCCCGACCGGGGCGCAGCACGACCTCGCGCGACGCACGCACGAGTTCGCCGTCGACGTCGTGCGCCCGGTGGCCGCCGAGTACGACGCGCGCCAGGAGTTCCCTTGGCCGGTGCTGGAAGAGGCGGCGACGCGCGGCTTCTACAGCCCGCTGTTCTACCGCGACCTCATCGGAGATCCCACCGGCCTGTCGCTGCCGATGTTCATGGAGGAGCTGTTCTGGGGGTGCGCCGGAATCGGGTTGGCCGTGGTGATGCCCGCGCTGGCGCTCTCGGCGATCGGCCAGGCCGCCTCACCGGAGCAGATGCTGCAGTGGGCACCCGAATGTTTCGGCACCCCAGGTGATCTCAAGCTGGCGGCGTTGGCGATCTCCGAGCCCGAAGGCGGCAGCGACGTGCGCAACCTGCGGACCACGGCCCGCCGTGCCGCCCCAGGAAAAGACGCTGACTGGATCATCGACGGGCACAAGATGTGGATCGGCAACGGCGGCATCGCCAACGTGCACGTGGTCAACGCGGTCGTCGACGAGGAGCTCGGGCACAAGGGCCAGGCGCTGTTCATCGTTCCCGGCGGCACCCCGGGCCTGGAGTTGGTGCGCAAACTCGACAAGCTCGGCTGCCGGGCCTCACACACCGCCGAACTCAAGTTCGACGGCGTCCGGATCCCGGCCGATCAGCTGCTCGGCGGGCAGGAGAAGCTCGACCACAAGCTGGCCAAGGCGCGTGAGGCCAGCCAGAAGTCGGCGCACGGTGCCAAACACTCCGGATCGGCGACGCTGGGCACCTTCGAGCAGACCCACCCGATGGTCGCCGCGCAGGCGCTCGGGATCGCCAGGGCGGCTTTGGAATACGCCACCGAGTACGCCAACCGCCGCGAGGCGTTCGGCGCGCCGATCATCGACAACCAGGGCATCGCGTTCCCGCTCGCCGAGTTGGCGACCGCGATCGACGGGGCCCGGCTGCTCACCTGGCGCGCGTCCTGGATGGCCGCCAGCGGGGTGCCGTTCGAGCGCGGTGAGGGCTCGATGTGCAAGATGGCCGCCAGCGAGGTCGCCGTGCGCGCCACCGAACGCGCCATCCAGACGATGGGCGGCTGGGGCTACATCAAGGATCACCCGGTCGAGAAGTGGTATCGGGATGCCAAGCTGTACACCATCTTCGAGGGCACCAGCGAGATTCAGCGGATCGTGATCGCCAACGCGCTCGGCGCCGCCGACGGTAAACCGCCGCTGCACTTCGACCTCGAACCCACCGGCGGACCGTTCAACCGCGTCTTCGGCCGGGGCACCCCGCTGCGGGGGCGCGCCGCCGACGCCGCGCTCTCGGCCAAGGACCGGCTCCCAGCGCCGGTCATGCGGATGGCGATGAAAGTGCTGCGCCCGCCGCGCAAGTGAGCGACGTCAGAACCGCAGGTTGCGTAGCACGTCGTACACGCTGGCGATCCACAGCAGCAGCGGGATGACGGCCGCGATCGAGGCACCGTCCAGCAGTTCGAGAATCCGCTTGGTCACCGGTGAGACCCGGCGCACCCCGGCGGTCGCGCCGATGACGATCAACGCCACGATCCCCGCGGCGGTGTAGAGGCTCAGCACCAGCCACGCCCGCTCCGGGTACCACAGGCACAGCCGAACCATCACGCCGGTCGGGACCACAACGGTCGCCGCCAACAACGCCCACGCGCACCACCGCTCCGCGTACAGCCGCGACCGGAACGCACAGATCGCCGTGACCAGACCGGCGACGATCATGCTGTGGGCGAAGAAATGGCCTTGCACCACAACGCCGATCGCGCCCACCGACAGAATCAGCGCACCCGCCGCGACGAAACCGATCAGCAGGCGTTTGGCCAACTCGCTGCGCTCGTGCAGCCGCGCCGCGGAGTCCGGAACCGACGCGATGATGGCCTGCCAGGTCGGTGACTCGTCGCCGGTCAACTCCGATGTCGCCACCGGGTCGAGCAGTTCGTCGTTGGTCACCGTTTCACCGGGCGCCGGGATCGGCGGCAAGGCGATCCGCGCCACCGCGACGGTCAGCTTCGCGGCGTTTGTCACGATGATCAGACCGAAGGCGATGGCGCCGGCGGCCACCCAGTACTGCCACCCGTAGCCGAACGCGATGGCCGCCGCGGTCGCCGCGATGGAGGTGACCGCCAAAAACGCTGCCAGCTCGGCTCTTCGGCGTGGGCCGCCGCGAGAGGCAAGCGTCACCAACAGCACGACCGCGGCCGCGCCGGCCGCCTGCGGTGCACCCAGTGAGTCGAACCCGCGCGGCAACGGCACCGCTAACGCCGCCGCACCGGCCAGTGCGGGCAGCGACGCCGCCAGCAGGCTTTCCGCCGCCTCGAGGTTCCCGTACCGGTTCGTGGCGACCGCGCTGCCGCCGAGCAGGCCCAGCCCGAGCGCCGCCAGCGCCACCGCCCACCACCAGCCATGTCCGGTCTGCGCCCAGGTCACCAGCGTCATCACCGTCACCGCCAGCGTCGCCAATGGAATCGCCAGCCCGACAAAGCGGTTCAGCGCCGCGCGGTCGAACTCCGGTGATTCGTCCAGCACCGCGATCGCGTCGATGACATCCTCGACCAGCGGCCGATACCGTTCGGTGCGGCTGACCGAGACCAGCGTCAGCAGCGAGCCGTCGACCACGCCCGCGTCGTCGAGGGACTCACTGAACTTCAGCGGCGGCGCACCCGGCCGGGCGAACGCCCACACCCCCTGTGCGGAGAAGTCGAACCCCGCCAGCACATCTTTGGGGGTGTCCTCGAGCAGTTCGGCCAACACCGAAACCGTCTCGTCGATGTAGCTCTCGATCGGCGCCGTCGCCGGCAACACCAGATCGGTCATCCGCCGCCCGGTCAGGATCGTCACCCGTGTGGTCGACGGCCGGCCCGGCGTGACAGCCGATGGCGTTGTTGCGGCGGCGGTGGAGGTCAACGCCGCTCGATCCTGTCGAAGTCGTCGGACAGTGCCGCAGCCAACTCGATGACGCGGCGCTGGAACGTCTTGGAAAGCAACTCGAGTTGGATCTCGGTGCCCGCGGCGATGTGCTTATCCCACGGCAACACAACAACGCGGCCCGGCGGGACATGGCGTTCGAACTGCTCCACCAGGTCCTCGACGTCGATGTTCGGTTTACCCGGCACCACGTGGTTGACCACCACGCAGGAGCGGCCCAGCAGATCCTGATATCCATTCTGCCGCAACCAGTCCATCGTCACCGCGGCTTGGCGCGCCCCGTCGATCGACGCGCTCGCGACGATGATCAGACCCGACACCGTCGACAGCACGCCACGGGCGGCGGGCTGGAACAGCCCCGCACCGCAGTCGGCCAGCACGAGGTTGTAGTAGCGCGACACGATGTTGGTCACGCCCTTCCAATCCTCGTCGTTGAACTCGCGGCGCGCGCCGCTGTAGTCCTCCGACGAGAGCACCTCGAGGTTGGCGCTGTTCATGCTCGTGTAGGCACGAATGTCGTTGTAGCGCGCCAGCTCCTTGTCGGAGAGCAGATCGGCGATGGTCGCAGCCGACTGGCGGCCGGCGCGGTCGGCCAAGTTGCCGGCGTCCGGATCGGCGTCGATGGCCAGGATTCGGTCCCCGCGCACCCTGCTCAGCGCAGAACCGAGCGCCACGGTCACGGCAGTCTTACCGACGCCGCCCTTGAGCCCGAAGACGCCGATCTGATAGGAGTCGCGGGCGTTGCGGCGGATCCGGCTGTGCAACTCCATCTCGTAGAGCTCATCGGGTGAGAGCCCCAGGTTGATGCGTGTCAACACATACAGCAGGTGCCGCCAGCCGCGCTGCGACGGCATCTTGACGGCCGACTTCACGCCGACGTGTGACAGCGCATCGATCGCGCGGTGATTGCCGATGCTGGCCGCGGACGTCGGTGCTTGATGGGCCGAGCGCCGCGGGGCGTTGGATTCCGAAGGCGCATCGGCGAATTGCTGGCTCGGCGCGGGCGCCGGAGCGGGCCGCGGCGGCGGCGCAGGTGCCTGCCCCGGCTGTTCGTAACGAGCACCAGCGGGCACCTCGGCCTGGGACGTGCGCATCATCCCGTTGGCGTGCGCCTGCGGGGGCGTCGGCCTGGCCGGCGGCATCTGGGCGGTGACCTCGGTCTCGCGCACCGGCGGCGCGGACCCGATCTGCGCCACGTGGTGGGTGATGGGCGGCGCGGGCGGCGTCACTTCACTGCGGCCCGGGCCGCTGGTGGGCATCGGGCCCGCCGCGTCTGTGGCGGCGGCGTCGCGATCCGCTACCTCGTCGGCTGTCTTCACAGCATCGCCCGGGGAGTGGAAGAGCCGGTCATAGTCGGCCGACATGGGTACCTCTCATCGTTGGAAAAACGCCGAGGCGCGGAGTGGGCGAGCCCGTCTGCGTGACGCGCTCCCCCACCCGCGTGCACCGTCGTGTTAGGCGAACATCCCGGTAACGCCGGCTTCGGTTTGGGCCATCGTCGCGCCGGCCTCGCTGATCGTCTGCGCTAAGTTCTGCAGTGCCGTGTTGAGCTCGGCAGATGTGCTGTCCCAACGCATCTGCACGGCCTGGTAGGCCTCCGAGCCCGAACCGCCCCACACCGCGGCCAGCGCGGCGAGCGAGCCCTTGCCCTCGTCGAGCAGGCCGGCGGTCTGTCCGACGGCGCCCTGAATCTCGCTTGCTCCGCCTTCGATGCCGGCGAAGTTCCATACCTGTTCGGTCATGTCTGTATTTTCCGTTCTTTTAGGTGATAGTGGTCAGATGCCCATCGCGCCCGCGACGATGCCGGCCTGGTCTTCGTCGGTGACCGTATACTGCGTGCCCGAGGTGTGAATGTTGGCTGAAATGTCGTTCAGCTCTTGGATCTGGCGGGCAGCCGCCTCGTTGTAGCGCACCAGTGCGGCCTGCGCCGCGGTGCCTGCCTGGCCGACCATCTGGCTGGCCAACGCGCCTGCCGTGGATTCGACGTGCGAGATGACGGCCTTGAGTTCACCGGAGATACGTTCGAAGTTCGCTGCCTCCTTGGCGAGGACAGCGGCATCCGTATTCATCTGTGCCATGCTGGATTCTCTTTCTTTTTTCCTGTGTCCTCACCACATATCTGGGGAAATGGCGAGTCTTTCCGGCCGGGTGGCCGGGAAGTTTCTGGTGACGACTACCAGTCGTCGTCTTCCTCTTCACCGAGGTCTTGCGGTAGCACCGACGGTGCGGTCAACCCCTGCTTCGAGCCCCCGCTGGTACCGCGTTGGCCCATGGCGCCCATCGGCCCCATCCCGCCGCCGGCGCCGACCGGCGCCACACCCGTCCCGCTCGTTCCGGCCGCCGCGCCGGGCGCCACCGCAACCGGCTTGGTTTCGCCGATCAGGTTGGCCATCAAGGGAGTTCGTGCCGCCGTGCCGCCGGCGCCGGGCAGCGACGCGGCGCGCACCAGACCGGCCCCGACGCTCGCACCGGATCCACCCGCCAGCGGATGGTTGGACAGCGGGCTGGCGCCGATCAACCCCAGCTGCGCCGTGTCGCTGCCGCCCAGGCTGCCGAGCTGGCTGAACATCGAGGTCACCTGTTGCAGCGGTTGGGTCAACTGTTGCATGGGCTGCATGACCATTTGGCTTGCCTGCTGCGGCATCTGGGCCAATGTCGAGCCCAGTTGAGCACCCATCTGCATGCCCATCTGCATGCCCTGCTGCAGCGTGTCCTGCGGTCCGAGGTTGTGGGCGTTCTGGGTGCGCTGCGCCTGTCCCTCGGCATGCACCGCAGCCTGGTTGGCTTGCGCCACCGCGCGCCCTGTCTGCAGGCCCGCCGATTCGACGCTGGCCTGCGCGCCGACATGGGCGATCGCGGCGTTGCGCAACGCGGCCCCGGGCGCCATCGCCGCGGCCTGGCCGAGCGCTGCCCCGACGGCGCCTTCAGCCATTCCCGGAATGACGATGGGTTTCATCGGCATGATCGGCTCGAACATGATGTTCATCGCCGTTTCAGCCTGGTACACGTCCATCGCGCCGGCGGCCTGGTTCCACATCCGCACGAAGTAGTCGAACTCGTTCAGCCCGATCGGAACCGTGTTCACGCCAAGGAAGTTGGTGGCTTCCAGCACCGCGTGGGTAATGTGGTTTTGCTCGATCTCCGCCAGCGGTGGCGTAGTCGCCATCGCGAGGCTGTACGAGTTGGCCTGTGCCACGGCCTGCAGTGCGCGCTTCTGCGCCTGAGCTGAGACAGTTCTTAGCCAGACGACCATCGGCATGGTTGCAGCGACGGCGCGTTCACTCGCCGATCCGCTCCACGTGGACGACAACGCGGCCAGGCTCGAGGCCAGTTCGTCGGCCTGCGTCTCCAGGAAGGCCGCCAACACCTCCCACCCCGCGGCGGCCTGCAGCATCGGCGCCGGACCGGCGCCGGCCATCAGCCGTCCAGTGTTGAGCTCTGGCGGCATTGCATGCCAGAACATCGCCTAGTGCATCCTCGCCGAGTGGGGTGAAGCCGTCAGAAGTTGGCCGCGTTGGCGCCGTCGACCGCGGTGTAGATACCGGCGATCTCCATGTACGCCGCACCCGCACGCGCCATCTCTTGCTGCGCAAATGTATTCAATGCGAGGGTTTCGACGCCTTCGGCGGCAAAAGCCAGCGCCGCCTGCGCCGACACCTCGTCGGCGCCCGCCGGCACCAGCGCGGTGACCTCGGCCGCTGCCGTCGTACCGGCGGCCAGACCGCGCGCCCCGTTCGCGACGACCTGCGCGCCGATTCCGACAGCACCCGGATTGTGCGTCATTGGTTGCATTTACGATGTCTCCTCACCTGGATGAAATGCGCAGAATATTGACTTGTGCGACCGCTACCCACGGTGGCCACTGCATCCGGGAATCTGTCCCCGACCCCTTTGCCAGCCCCCCATTGAAAGCTTTGCTGGAGGCGTATGTCTATATCTTAACCGCGCCTCGGGAGTGCTCACGACACTTCTTCTTCCGGTGGATCCACATAGGCCGCCTGGACCACCTCTTTACCGTCGGGCGTGACCAGAAATGCCTGGCCAGGGGGTCGCTTCTTGAGCCTGATCTCGCTGGACGGGAACTCCTGCTTTTCCCCGGACAGAAACATCGTGGGCGAACCGGCGCCGTAGGCGGCGCCGACGAACTTGTCCATGGTGGCCCGGTGCGCCTGGCTCATCTGGCAGGTGACGATGATGTGCAGACCGATGTCGGCGGCGGCCGGCAACAGCGGAAACAGCGGCGCCATCGGCGGCACCACACCGCTGGCGGCCACGATCATGTGCCAGTCGTCGACCAGCAACACGACGTCGGGGCCGCTCCACCAGGACCGCGACCGCAGTTGGGCGGTGGTCAGGTCCGGCGGAGGCAGTCGCTTCTTGAGGTTGATGGCCAGCGCCTTGATCGCCTCTTCCAACGTCGCGTTGTTGCGGTTGACGGCGCCCGCGTCCAGGAGATGGCTGTCGGGCACCGCGTCCAACAGGCCCGAGCGGTAGTCGGCGAGCATGAACCGCACCTGCTGCGGGCTGTTGCGCGTGCAGATCGCCTGTGCGACGGCATGTGCGATGCGGGTCTTGCCGGACTTCGGCCCACCGAAGATCAGCAGGTGCGGGGTCATGTTCATATGGTTGTAGGCCACCGACAGATCCGATTCCCGGATACCGAGGGGCACCGTCCAGCGGGCGCGGTAGTCCGCGTCGGGTCCCGGCGGCTGCGGGTCGAGTTCGTGCAGGTAGATCCGTTCGGGCAGCACCCGCACCTGCGGCGCACGCTCGGTGGTGCGCGCCCCGATGATCTGCACGGCCTCGGACATGGCGGACACCAGGTTGTCGGCGCTGTGCACCCCGTCGAGGCGCGGGACCCCCATCATCAGGTGGTGCTTTTCCATCGACACCGCCCGGCCGGGCCGGTTGGTCGGGATCTCGCGGGTGATCCGGTCGATCTGGGTTTCGTTGACGTCGCCGAGCCTGAACTCGATCTTGGTGCCGAGGTAGTCGCGCACCCGGGCTTTCAGCTCGGTCCACCGCGGCGTGGAGATCACGGTGTGCACGCCGAACGCCAAACCCTGACCGGCGAGGTCTTGGACCATCGGTTCGAGGTCCGGGAACTCCGCGACGAACGCCGGCCAGCCGTCGATGACCAGGAACACGTCGCCGAACGGGTCGGCGGCCGCGGGATGGGCGGGGTCGTCGCGCATCTGCCGGTAGGCCGCCATGGAGCCGACCCGGTGCTGCTTGAACATGCTTTCCCGTTGCCGCAGGACGGCTTTCATCTCCGCGACCACGCGGTTGACCCGGTCGGGTTCGGACCGGGTCGCGACACCGCCGACGTGCGGCAGATCCTCGAGGTACATCAAACCGCCGCCGCCGAGGTCCACGCAGTAGAACTGCACCTGTCGCGGGGTGTGGGAAGCCGCGGCCGACAGGATCAGCGTCTGCAGGAACGTCGACTTGCCGGTCTGGGGTGCGCCACCGACCGCAATGTTGCCGCTGGCGGACGCTACGTCGATGCCCCAGACTTCCTGGCGGTGTCGCCGCGGTTCGTCCATGACGCCGAGCCCGAAGCGCAACGGCCGACGCTGGTGGTCGCGTTCGATCAGCTCGTTGACCGGTGTCGGATCGGCCAACGGCGGCAACCACATCCGGTATGCGCGGATCTCGCCGGTGGCCAGCTGGTCGAGGACCACCTCGCGCAACACGCGCTGTCCGGGTTGGACGGTCATGACGTCACCGCCGTGTCGAAGATCGGGGCCGTGGTGAACTGGTGGATCCGCAGCCGGCTGTCCGCGTGCACGCGGGGCTTGGCCTCCCCGTCGTCCTGCACCGGCGGCGACGGCTCGTACGGCACACCGGTGTAGACGCTGTGGAACTTGACCGGGTCCTCCATGCCGACGCGCAGAAAGCCGACGCCGCTTTCCTTGTTCGTGATGTACTGCGCCTCAGGGGTTCCGATGACCGCCTTGGACTCGGCCGAGCTGGTGGTACGCAGTGCGATGCGGTACGTCAGGTTGGGCTCGAGTTTGTCGATGCGCACACCGCCGGTGTTCAACGACTGGGTGGCCAGCAGCAGGTGCACCCGCAACGACCGGCCCACCCGGCAGATCCGGTCGAACAGCCCGATGAAGTCCGGGTGGTTCTGCAGCAGCTCGGCGAACTCGTCGACCACCACGAAAAGCGTTGGCAGCGGCGGTAGGTCGGCACCCCGCTCGCGGTGCTTCTCGTATTCGGCGACCCCGGACAGGGCACCGGCCGCGCCGACCTGCATACCGGCCTGGCGCAGGATCGACTGGCGTCGGTCGAGCTCACCGCTGAGCACCTCGCCCATGCGGCTGACCAACTCGGCTTCTTCTTCCATATTGGTCACCACCGCGGCGGTGTGCGGCAGCTTCTCCATGCCGAGGAACGTCGAGCCGCCCTTGAAATCGGTCAGCAGCAGGTTCACCTGGTCTGGATGATGCGTCGCGGCCAACGACAGGATCAGCGTGCGCAGGAACTCCGACTTGCCCGAACCCGTTGTGCCAATCAGCATCCCGTGGGGCCCGGCACCGAACTCCGCGCCCTCCTTGATGTCGAGATACATGATGTCGCCGGTCTTGAGTTCGTGGCCGAACGGGATGCGCAGCCGGTCGCCGTCGGTATCGCTGAACATCCGCCACCGGCTCGGCGTCACTTCCGCCACCGTCTGCGCGCCGACGAGCTGGTGCCATTCGGTGGCCACCTTCTTCTGCACCCGCACGCTCTTGTCGATGATGGTGCCGGTGATGGACCAGCCGGCCAACTTGCGCGCCACCCGGGCGGCCTGCTGCGGTGTCATCCGGTCGGTCGTCGAAGTCACCAGGCGGAACGTCTGATTGGGCAGCCGGTCGTCGGCGGTGCCGTCGTCAGCTACCCGGATCCGGTATCCCGAGCCGCGGTGGTTGCCAAGCGTGATGACCGTGACGCCGGCCCGTCCGTCGACGGGGAATCCGGCCCTTCCACCGGTCAGATCGACGACGACGATGTAGGGCCCGCTGGGCGTGGCGTCGGCAGTGTGCGGGCCGCGTGCGGTCAGATCGCCCAGCCCGTCGGGCCGGGTGAACACCATTCGGGTCGGCCCGGCCACGTCGGTGTCGGTCTGATGCGCCACGTGCGGTAACCACTTGACCCACGCCCAGTCCGGGTCCTCGGGGTTGTCGATGAGCACCCGCATCTGCAACAGGTCGGGCGGATGGAACACGGCCAGGTGACAGATCATCGCAGTCAGCAGCCGGGCTGCGCCCTCGGGGTCACCGCCGATCGCGATGGTCGGAAAGGTGCGTAACTGCAACAGCTTCGGGCAGTCGTGGATCAAGCCGTGGGTGCGCAGGAACTTCGTCACCCACATGTGGCTGACCGGCTCGAGGTGCGGCTGTGGGGCGCCCTGCGGCCCCGCGAGTTCGCCGCCGACCGCCGGCTTCAACAACCGGTCGACCGCGGGTTCGGTGCCAACGCCGATCCGGGTGGCGGCGTAGAAGTCTGCGGTGACGGTGCGCGACCACTGCCGATTGGTGCCGACCAGCGACAGCAGGTCCTCGGTATGCGGTGCGTGGTAGTTGAAGAAGGTCACCTGCGCGGCCGCCGACGACGTCACCCTGGTGCGCAGACCCGCCAGATAACGCAGGTATTCCTTGCGGTCGGCGTTGATTTCCGGCACCCGCTTGCCGCCGGGTCCGCCGCCCGCCATGAACCCGACGGTGGCCATCACCATCATCAGCGGCATCATCAGCATGTACGGCGACAGCTGCCGGATGCCGGTGAAGATCATGATGGCGATCATCCCGATCATGCCGCCGCCCATCACCCAGGGCAGCGCCTTCTGGATTCCCGACGGCGGAATGTCGACACCGAGGTCATCCGGTGGGGCGACGTTGATTTCGCCGGGTGTCAACCGTGGGCCCCGTTTGATGATCGGCGTGAATTTCTTGGTGGTCATCGGCCACCTCCGGTGTTGGACGCCGGTTGGGCGGCGCCGGGGGTGCCTCCGTCGACCTTGCGTGGGTTGGGATCCGGTGGCAGCGTGTCGTGCTCGAGCAGCGCCGCCTGTTTGGTTAGCACCGGACCGTCGACGAGCATGCTCACCACCTGCCAGGGCGCGGTGTTCGGCGCGGACAACCCCAGGGTGTTCCCGGTCTCTTCGTCGGGCAGCCCGTAGCGCACTCCCTGCGGATCGATGTAGTACAGGCTTTCGCCGTACCGCGGGTCCGGTGACTGCAGCCGGATGTACTTGCCGCCGTCGATGTAAACGGTGGCATCACCGCCGATCTGGTCGATACCGCTGTTCATCGCTGACGACGGGATGGGCAGGTGCCGTCCGGCGATCACGGTCGTGGCTGGGGCCTGGTCCCCGGGTTCGCGCTGCCACGACCAGCACAGCGTCGGTGCATCCTCACGCAGCAGGATCTCCAGCGGCTCATCGGCAAGTGGGGAGGCGAAGACATGCTCGGTGATGCGCGCGACGACGCTGGCCTCCACTGACGGCGGCGACACCAGACCGTAGGAGTTGGTGGCGCGCAACGCCGCGGCCGTGGTGTCGTTGACCCGGGCCACCCCGTCGGGCAGCACCACGAAGTGCTGCTCACCGTCTTCGGTGAGCGCCTTGAACACCGCGCCGATCACCAGGTTCGGCGGGAGGCCAACGGTATTGGGTTCACCGGCGCGCGGAATCTGCGGGAGCCGCCAGGGGCCCGCGTTGGGCAACGCGTTGAACAGGCCCTCCGATATCGGTGTGGCCCTCGCGGTGACGGGGATGCCAACCGCCGACGTGACCGCGCGGTCGGCGAGGTCGATGTCGTGGCGACCGTCCTTGGTAATCAGCCAGTTGTCGTTCTCATACGACACCAGCACACCCTGGTCGGCGCGCATCGGCCCCACCGAGGAGTCGGTCAGCAGCGGCCGGATGATCACCGAGGTCGCCAGCGTGGGCGTAACGCTCTCCGGCTTCGTGACGGTGTCACATAGCGTCCACGTGGTGTCGGCGCCACCCACCGGGGTCGCGTAGGGCGCACCCGGGATGCCGATCGGCTGGCCCTTGGCCATCTGGTTGAGCTCATCGGATTTCACCGCCACCGGGTTGCCCGCATTACCGAGTACCAGCCGCGCCGACGTCAGGTTGTACACCGGCCGCAGCGAACCGGCCCCCGGCAGTGCCACATACAACTGGTTGGTGGTGCGGTCGACGAGAAGCGTGTCGCTGCCGCGCTTTCCGAGCGGTTTGAAATACGCCAACAGCCCTGCGCCCAGACAGATCAGCACCGCGATGATGACTCCGGTCGACACCGAGCGGCTGTAGAACTGCAGCGGATCGTCGAACATGCGGGTGTCGCGGCGCACGATCGCATGCTCGACGCGACGCAGCAGAAACCGCCATCCGCTGACCTGAACCTTGGTGGTAAGCCGAAAACTCGCCATGGGGTTACGCGTTGATGCTCAAGCGGCTGTGCACCGCGGTGATGGCGGCGGCCATATCGTCGCCGTTGATCTCGCTGAGCTGCTCGACCTCGAGGCTGTCGAAGTCCAGTGACCGCGCCAGCCGCATATCCCGGTTCTGTTCACCTGCCTCTACCAGTTGCCGGGCGTAGCGGCCGTTGCCTGCGATGTCCAACGCCGGTTTACCGTTCAGATCGCGCTCACTCAACAGGGTGGCGGCTTCGAGCACCCGCTTGGCAGCCTCTTCGGACAGGGTGGAATCCGTAGATGCCGCAATGACTTTGGCGATCTCGACGATCTCCTCCGGCGAGTAGGAGTCGAACTCGATGCGGGTGGCGAAGCGGGACCGCAGCCCGTCGTTGGACTCCAGCAGCCGGTCGATGTCTGCGCTGTACCCGGCGATGATGACCACCAGCCGGTCCCGGTCGTTCTCCATCCGGGCCAGCAGCGTGTCCAGCGCCTCCGTGCCGAACGGGTCCGTGCGTCCGTCGCGATCCTGCACCAGCGTGTAGGCCTCGTCGATGAACAGCACGCCATCGATCGCGCGGTCGATCGTGCGGGTCGTCTTCACCGCAGACTGTCCTTCGTATTCGGCGACGAAGTCCTTGCGGGAGGTTTCGACGAGCTTCGGTTCGCTGATCACCCCAAGGCCGGTCAGGATGTTGGCCACCACGCGGGCGATGGTCGTCTTCCCAGTACCGGGCGGGCCGGCGAAGATCATATGCTTCGAGGCCTGGGCGACCTTCATGCCGCGCGCGGCGCGGATCTTGGCCATCTGGGTCGCGGCCCGGTAGGCCTCGATCTGCTCCTTGACGCGCGTCAGACCGATCTGGCGGTCCAGCTCGGCCTGCGCCTCGGCCAGCAGCGACTCACGGCCCGATGTGTCCGCCTCGACGCTGGCCGGATCCCACGGATCCTTGCGCGACGCAATCTTCTCGGCGGTGGTCGTGGTCAGTCGATATCCCGGATCCTTCAGCGCTGCAGCGACTTTCGGTTCTGGGTGGGTGGCTTGCAGCCATTCCAGCAGCGCCACCGCGGCCTCTTCGTTGCCCTGGCTGCGCCGTGTCATCGCCAAGAACCAGGCGATGGCAGGTGCGCACGCCTCGCCTGCCGGTGCCGAGTTCGATTCCGTCAGCCGCCGTTCGGCCTCGCTGAACAACCCGAGGTTGGCCGCCGCCACGCCGTGCGCGACGCCGGCCGCGGCGGCCAGGAACTTGTCGGGCCACCCCGCGGCACCCCGCACTTCGTCGATGACCTCGGTCCAGCGTTCGGCGGCCCCGTAGATCACCGCCTTGACCCAGGAGAGCAGATGCGCTGCGCCGATGGCGGGTACCTCTTCGAGGGCTTCCATCGCATCGACGAAGTTGCCGACGGACGCTTCGTGCACCGCGAAGCCCATCGTGATGGCCAGCGGTGAGTTGACCGGGTAGGTGATGTCACCGAACTGCCCACCGATCGGCACCCTGGCGCCGAGGCTGTTCATCGAGATCTCGGCGGCCCCGGCGAGCTGGCCGAAGTTCGCCCGCGAGTACCAGGCCCGAAACAGCGTGACCCGGTCGGTGTCGCCGCACCGGATCCGGCCGACCCACGCGTCGCACGCGGCCTCGTCCACCGTGGTGATCTCGCTGAAGATTTCCAGCGAGCGGGCGGGAGCGCTGGGCAACATCCCCACCGCGCTTCCGAACAAGTTGGCCAGTTGCTCAGACACCGCCGCTCCCCTGCCTGGTCGCGAAGACCCGCTCCCGTTCGGCCGCAGCTTGTTCCGGCGTGGGGAGGGCGAGGTCGCGGGTGAGGAAGTCGCGGGTGGCGGCATCGTCGTGGCCCTGCTCGCGCATCGCCTCGAGCATGTAGGCGTATTGCGCGGACTTGGCGTCTTGGGCGGCCAGCGCGGCGACGACGACGATCTCGTCGGCCAGGTCCGCCTCGGTCATGGCGGTCGCTTTCGGCGACAGCTCGATCCGCTGCACGCGACCGTCCGATGCCGCCGTCACCGTGACGGAACCCTCGGGGTTGGCGACGATGAACACCGGATCCTGTGCGGCATCGCGCGCCGCTCGGTCATACACGTCGAGCGCGTCGAGGTCCGACGCCGCGGAGCCGTCGTCGGCGACCGAGAAGTCGAGCGCCGCGGCCAGGTCGTCGGAGTCATGCGGGGTCCGGTCACTCGTCGCCACTCAGTCCCCCTCGCCGTCAACGAGTTCGGAGGTGGGCTGATCGAACCAGGACTTCGACGGCAGGAACTCGATCAGCCCGTCGAGCGCACGCTGCAGGTTTTCGGGGCTGCCGGGCAGAAAGCTGCCGAACAGTTCGCCGTTGACGCGGCGCGGAATCGACACGATCCGGCCCTGTTGGGCATCCAAAACCCCTGCGGCGACGTCGGTTTGGGTGAAGGTACCGCCGGGATGGCGTTCTTGGGCGGTGAGCTCCACCCAGCTGGCCGGGTTGGCGATGATGTCGGCGTAGACGCGGGCCGACGTGGGCGCGACGCCGTAGGTCGCGATCTGGTTGGCGCTGGTGCATTCCGCCAACTTGGTTGCGGCCCCGGTCAGCGGTTCCACGTCGGCGGCCGTCGCTGTTCCCAGGACCGTCGTCACCATGCCCGCCATCCCGACTTGCGGGGCGACGCGCTGCAACACCAGCATGTCGCCGTCACGGGCGGCGACGACGTGGCGGTCGCCCTTGCGGCACACCACGAAGCGGATCATCTTGCCGCCGACGTCGCGCCGCCACCAGCGGCCCTCCAGGGTCCGGTCGGATCGGCTGAGGGTGTCGACCATCGCCGCCACTTCGGGGTGGGGTTGGCCGAAGACATCCAGCACCCCTTGCTCCGTCAGATCGCGCCTGACCTGATCCCACACGATGTCGCGCAGATCTGGTTGCGGAATGTTGAGGCGAATGCCGAGCGATGCCGGAAACTCCATCAGCCCCAGTTGGTCGGCGATGACCAGCATGCCGTCGATGGTCACCTCTACGCCGACGACATCGTCGATGTGCGCGGCGTCGCGGTGCGCTGACTGCAGAGCGCTCACGCTGTCTGGCACGTCGCGCGCAGATCGTCGCCGGGCATGAAGTCCTCCCTGTTTGTCGTCCCGCGATGACATCCGACCGGATGTCTGGTTTCAGCGGCTCCGTCCCCGGGCTCCGGTCAGACGGATCAAGATCGCCGACGACACTTTGCCGCCCTGGCAGGCGCACCCCGACCCTGGTCTGCAAACCCCTTCGACGTTTCAAAGGGTACCAGCGCTGCGGATGTGCTAAGTGCGCTTATTTCTGGTGGGGCAGGCGCTACACGACGGACATCTGTAGCTATCTGATACTGCAGTGAATACCGCGCTGTCCTGTGCTGATCATCTGCACAGCAACGAAAATCTGACACCGCTTCGGGCGCTTAGCTAGGTTCGTCACCCTGTGCATACTCACCGGCGACGCGCGGCATACCGCCACTGCACCGCGCGCCAATGGCGTTCCGCGCGTCCCATGCCGGGCCGTATGGAAGTTTGCTACGGAGCATTGGTCGCCGCCCCCCGAGCTGCGTCGTCTCGTAGTTGATACTTGAGAAGGGGCCGAGACGAACATTCGGTGAGGAGACGTGTAGTGACCGACCGCGATGACGCATTGCGGAGAGATCTGGGCTGGACGGGCTCCGACGAGAGCGATATGGAGTCTGCCGCCGTCGAACCAGAGCCAACGCCGCCGAACCCGCCGGTGCCGCCGCCGCACCCGCCCGCGGACGTTCCGCCGGGCAGGTTCGGTCCGCCGCCGGGTATGCCACGCGATACCGGACCGCTGCCCGGCAGCGTCCGCTCCGAACCCGGACCGTGGCCCGGGCCGCCCGGCAGGCCACCGCGCCCGCCCGCCGGTCCACACGCCGGTCCAGCAAGGCCGTCGGCGCCGCCGCCCCCACCCGGTGGTCCGCAGTGGCCGGCCGGCGGATATCCACCGGATGCACCGCCTGCGCAGGGCCCGCCCAGCGGCTCGTACGCCGATCGCATCCGCGCCGACGAACTGGTGCCGGCGCGCCGGGTGCCGCCGGGTCGCGGCTGGCGGTTGGCGCTGTACAAGGCCAGTTTCGGGTTGATCAACCTGGGCCCGGGACCCGACGAGATCCGGCAGGGCCAACTCGAGGCGAAGATCAAATCTCCGATGCGCGGCCACTTCAAGGTCGGCGTGCTGGGCAAGGGCGGTGTGGGCAAGACGACGGTGTCGGCCAGCATCGGCTCGGTGCTGGCCGAGTTGCGCCAGGACGACCGCGTGGTGGCCATCGACGCCGACACCGCGTTCGGCAAGTTGGGCAGTCGTATCGACCCGCGTGCGCAGGGTTCGTACTGGGAGCTGGCGTCCGACCAGCACCTGGAGACGTTCGCCGATGTACGCAGCCGGGTGGGCAACAACGCCGCCGGGTTGTTCGTGCTGGCCGGTGAGGCGACGCCGGCCCGGCGCCGGGTGCTCGACCCGGCGATCTACCGGGAGGCGACATCGCGGCTGGACCGGCATTTCACGATCTCGATCATCGACTGCAGTTCCACGATGGACTCCCCGGTCACCCAGGAGGTGCTGCGCGATCTGGACGCGTTGGTCGTGGTGTCCTCACCATGGGTGGACGGTGCGGCCGCCGCGGGCCAGACGCTGGACTGGCTGGCCGCCCGGGGGCTGACACCGCTGCTGCAGCGCACCGTAATCGTGCTCAACGATTCCGACGGGCATGCCGATAAGCGGACGCGTTCCATTCTGGCGCAACAGTTTTCCAGTCAGGGGCAGGCGGTCATCGAGGTTCCGTTCGACGGGCACCTGCGGCCGGGTGGTGTCATCGACCGCACCGCGGAGATGTCGCCGGCGACCAGGCGGCGCTTTTTGGAGATCGCCGCGGCGCTCGCCAAGCACTTCCCCACCCAGGACGACCGCCGACGCTTTTAGTCACCGCCAGTCGAGTTGTGCGATCAGCTCTTCGATCGCATGCGCGGCGGCAGCCGACACCGGTTCTTCGGATTCGGCGCCGGTGATGTCGTCTTCGGAAACCGCTGCGGCTTGGGCAGTTTCGGCGATGGTGAGGTTGGCGCTGCGGCGCGCGGCGTAGAGCCGCTGCCCGAGCGTGGCGTGCGGTGAGCGCGCCGCGCGCAGCATGAGCGCGTCGTAGCGGCTGCGCACCGCGCTCAACGCCTTGATCAGCGCCGGGGTCACGCGGCTGATCCGCGCGGCGCGCGCGGCGACGGACTCGAGCTGGCGCAGGTCGGCCAGGATCTTGGTCACCTTCGGGCCGAACTCGGGAGCGTCGACAGGCGGCAACGCGTCGATCGCCGACGCGAACGTGCCGACCGCGGTCACGACCGCCTGGGCGATCAGCGGGATCTCGTCGGCGTTGGTGGCCGCGGGCGGCTCGGCGCGCGTCTGCGCCGGTTCGCCCTGCCGGAGCCGGGCGATGGTGCCCGGCGGCCACTTCAGCACCTCCTCGAGCTTTGCTCGAGTGCGTTCCCTGGGCCAGCTGCGACCCTTTTCGAATGCGATCAGCGCACCGGCGTTGATGATGCCGTCGGCCGCCAGCCGACGCTGGCTGATGTTGAGCTCGCGGCGCCGTGCGGCGGCGGCCGCGCCCGCGCGCACCATGCCGGGATCCAGCGTTTCGGCCGACGCGTCGGTCGGCTCGGGCTGGCTCATGGACGACGGTTCCTGTCGAAGAAACGGGGGGCGAACGACCCCGCAATCCTATCCGCCGGCCGCCCGACCGCTACAGCTTGGGTGGTGTGTCCGCACCAACTTGCTGTCGCGAAGCTACGCCTTCTTTGGGTGCTGAACTGAAGCACCGCTACGATTTGACCGGCGCGGTCTCCCCGCAGGTCGGTCCGGTTCCGCGCACCTATTGGGGGTGCGGGCTGCTCAGACAGGTTCTGAATTCCACGGCTGTAACTGTTGCATTGCTACGGTTTAGTCCGCTACGTTGTCGTCAACGCGGCGCAGCGGCCGCAGACCAGCAGAGGAGCGACAGCCATGCACTCAATCGACTGCGACGAGATGCCCGTCGGCGCCTGCACCCGCGACCCCGAGCGGTGGACAACCTCGGCCGACCAGGCGGCCAAGGCGATCTGCCGGGCGTGCCCGCGCCGGTGGTTGTGCGCCCGCGAAGCCTGCGAGCTGCCCCGCGCCGAAGGGCTGTGGGCCGGCATCGTCGTGCCCGAAGGCGGCCGCGGGCGCACGTTTGCTCTGCGGCAGCTGCGGTCGCTGGCGGAGCGCAACGGTTACCCGGTCCGGCACCGCCGCCTGTACGCCGAATCCGCCTGACCCGCGAGGGCGCCCGCCGCCGGTTCTCGGGGGGTCGGCGGCGAGCAGCCTGGTCGGCGTCGAACGCTCACCAGGTGTCGACGAAGCGCGGCCGCACAGCACGCTCTTCGGAGCCCGCTGCGGTCAGGGTGTCGAGAATGAGCTTGCGGGTGTTGGCCGGGTCGATGACATCATCGATCTCGAAGAGCTGGGCGGCGTTGAGCGCCTTGGCATTGTCCTGCGCGGCCGCGGTGGCCTGACGGACCCGTTCTTCGCGCTCGTCGTCGTCGGCGATGGCCTCGAGCTCCTTGCGCAACCCCAGCCGCACCGCACCTTCCAGCCCCATCGGGCCCAGGTGCGCGCCCGGCCACGCCACGGTGAGCAGCGGCTCGTGCAGGCTGCCGCCGGTCATCGCCTGCGCACCAAGCCCGTATCCGCGGCGCAGCACGACCGCGATCAGCGGCACGCTCAGCGCAGCACCGGCAACCAGCATCCGTGACCCGCGCCGCACCAGCGCCTCGGCCTCGGCCGCCGGGCCCACCATGTAGCCCGGACAGTCGACCAGGGACACCACCGGCAGCCCGAACGCGTCGCACAGTTGCAGGAACCTGGCGGCCTTGTCGGCGGCGGCCGCGGTGATCGCCCCGGCCATCACCATGGTGTTGTTGGCGAGCACCCCGACCGGGCGGCCGCCGATGCGCGTCAACGCGGTCACCATCTCCTTGGCGAAGCCGGGACGCAGAAACGTCACCGACCCTTCGTCGGCGAGCGTCTCGATGATCGGGGCCACCTGGTAGGCCCGCCGTGCGCGCTCGGGAACCATTGTGCGCAACCGGGTTTGGTCGCCGGCCGGGCCCGGTGGCGTGGTGCCCTGGAAGTAGCCGAGCAGGCGCTTGGTCACCGCGACGGCCTCGGCTTCATCGGCCACCACGACGTCGACCACACCGTTGGGCGCCTGCACCGCGATCGGGCCCACGTCGTCGGGCGCCACATCGCCGAGACCGCCGCCGGCGATCATCGCCGGCCCGCCCATCCCGATCGACGCGTCCTCGGTGGCCACGATCAGATCGGCGCACCCGGCGATGACGGCGTTGCCCGCGAAACAGCGGCCCTTGACGATCGCGATGCGCGGCACCAGCCCCGACAACGCCGCCCACAACTTGAACGCCCGCACCTCCAGCGACGACACGGTCGGATAGTCGGTGTCGCCGGGCCGGCCGCCGCCGCCTTCGGCGAAGAACACGGTCGGCAACCGCATCCGCTCGATCAACTCGAACAACCGGTCCTTCTTGCGGTGCCCCAATGCGCCCTGGGTTCCGGCGAGCACGGTGTAGTCGTAGGACAGCACCGCGCACGCGCTGCGCTCCTCGCCGAACAGGTCGCCGTTGATGCGCGCGGTGCCCGCGATCAACCCGTCGGCGGGGGTGCGGGCGATCAGATCGGCGAGGTCGCGGCGGTGCCGTTGCGCGGCGATCGCGAACCGCCCGTATTCGACGAACGACCCTTCGTCGACGAGGTCGTCGATGTTCTCCCGTGCGGTGCGTCCGTTCGCGGCGTGCCTACGTTCGACGGCCTCGGGGCGGGCGGCGTCCTCGGTGAGCGCCCGGCGCCGCGCCAGTTCGGCGTGATCGTCGTTCATGGCGTTCGATGCTATCCACCGGCTGGCGACCGACGACCGCGATCTGGAGGTGATCCGTTCGGCGATGACGGGCGGTGGCTGACGGCTACTGTGAGGCGGTGAGCAACACCGAACCGGCGCCTGCCGCAGTCGCTTGTGCGGCAACGCCGTTCGCCGGTGTGCTGCATGCGCGCGAGGTGCCGCTGGGCGGGCCACGTGCGATGCGGGTGCGACGCACGCTGCCGCAGCGGGAACGCTCGCTGATCGGTGCGTGGTGCTTCGCCGACCACTACGGCCCGCAGGACGTGCGCGACGGGCCCGGCATGGATGTGCCCCCGCACCCGCACACCGGGTTGCAGACCGTCAGCTGGCTCTTCGCCGGCGAGGTCGAACATCGCGACAGCGCCGGAGTGCACGCGATGGTGCGCCCGGGCGAACTGAACCTGATGACTGCCGGCGCGGGCATCTGCCACTCCGAGGTGTCGACGGAGGCGACCACCGTGTTGCACGGTGTGCAGCTGTGGGTGGCGCTGCCCGACTCCGACCGCGACACCGGCCGCGACTTCGCGCATTTCGTGCCGACGCCGCGCGCCTTCGGCGGTGCCACCCTGCGGGTCTTTCTCGGTGAACTCGCTGGCGCCCAATCGCCCGTGCACACCTTCACCCCGCTGTTGGGCGCGCAGGTCGACCTCGAACCGCGCTCCGCGGTGACGTTCGAGGTCGACGCCGCGTTCGAACACGGCGTCCTGCTCGACCAGGGTGACGTCATGGTCGGTGACACCGCGCTCGACGTGGCGGATCTGGCGTTCCAGGCCGTGGGCAGCACCGATTTGGCCCTGACGAACCGCGGTGACCGCCCCGCCCGCGTCGTCGTCCTGGGCGGCCCGCCGTTTCCTGAAGAGCTGGTGATGTGGTGGAACTTCGTCGGCCGCAGCCACGACGAGGTCGCGACGTACCGCGAGCAGTGGCAAGACCACCACGGCCGGTTCGGCGCGGTGCACGGCTACCGCGGCGCGGTGGAGCGGCTGCCCGCCCCCGCGCTGCCGAACGCCACTTTGCGTCCGCGACGCAATCCGGGGGTATAGGTAGTCCATGACCACCGACAAGACCGGCGCGCCCACCGAGGTCGTCAAACAATCCGACCGCTTCAACATCACGGTGGACGGCAAGACCGCCGGGTTCACCGAGTTCGCCGACCGCGACGGCCAACGGGTCTTTCCGCACACCGAGGTGGACGATGCGTTCCAGGGTCGCGGCCTGGCCACCATCCTGATCGGCGAAGCGCTGCAGCAGACCCGAGACGACGGGCTGCGGATCGTGCCGGTGTGCGACATGGTCGCCGGCTACCTCGACAAACACGAGGAGTTCTCCGACGTCGTCGACCCCGTCACCCCCGACGTCGAACGCTGGCTGGCGGATCGGTAACCGGCCTGGCCCGCTATCGTCGGCGCGGTGACGACCGCGTTTTTCACCCCTGACGGGGATGCGTTCGTACCCGGGCCGATCGCGCAGGGCCCCTGGGGACAGACGATCAGCGGGAACTACGTCGGCGGCCTGCTCGGTCACGTGGTCGAGCGCGACGCCGGCGAGCCCGACTTCCAGCCCACCCGGTTGACCGTCGACCTGTTCCGCCCCGCCGCGCTGGCGCCGGTCCGCGTCGAGACTGCGGTCGTGCGTGCGGGTCGCCGCTTGAAGTTGGTCGACGCGGTGATGACGCAGGGCGACACCGTCGTCGCCCGGGGCACGACCCTGTTCTTGCGCCGCGGAGAGCAACCCGCCGATGAGATCTGGACCTCGCCGGTGACCATGCCGTCGCCGCCGCCGACACCTGACCTCATTCCGCCGGGGTTATCGACCCTGGTGTGGACCTACGGCAAACACGACCGCGAACCCGGTCCCGGTGAAGGCCTGCAGAACTGGCAGCACTCGGGGCCAAAGCACATCTGGGTGCGCGACTTTCGGCCCCTGGTCGCCGGATCAGAGCTCACGCCGTTCGTGCGCGCGTCGATGGCCGGAGACATGGTCAGCTCGTTGACGCATTTCGGGCCGAGCGGTCTGCAGTGGATCAACGCCGACTACACCCTGTCGTTGGCCCGGTTGCCGAAGGGTCCCTACCTCGGCTTGGCGGCGCTGACGCACTACAGCGACGCGGGGGTGGCGACCGGCAGCGCGACGATCGTCGACGAGCACGGGCCGATCGGCAGCGGTGTGGCCAACGCGCTGTCCAACCCCGGCTTCGCCCCGCCACGCATGTAGACAAGAAAACACCCCGCGGAATGTCCGCGGGGTGTTCCTGTGTAGCCGGGTCAGCTGATGCCGACAACCTCCTGGGCGATGGCGGCCAGGCGTGTCTGCGCTGCCGACACCAACCGCTGGCGGTTCTTGTGCATCTCCTCGTAGGCGATGATCGTGCGGATGTCGCTCGGATCGTCGAGCTCCTTCACCGCGGCCACCGCGTCGTTCTGGTTCAGCTCGTCGTAGCCCTCGATGGGCAGCTCGTCGGCGTCGACGACACCGCTCTCGGCGCGCGCCTTGTGCAGCCGGTCAGCTGCTTCATCGGCGCCCTCGCGACGCACCACGTCCTCGGCCCGCTTCAGCGCGCCATCACGTGAGGCGCCGAGCGCCTTCAGCGTGATCTCGCTGGCCCGCTGCGCACGCTGGCGCAGATCCTCGACGGCCGGTCCCGCGGACCGCACCAACTCGGCGACCCGCTCAACCGACTGTGCCGACCACTGGCCGGGCAGGTTGACCAACTTCACGGCGGTGCAGGCGGCGGCCTGCATCGGCGTGCGCTGCAGCGCGGCCGGTCCACCGAGGGCGTCCTCGGCCAACACGGTGGTCAGCCAGCTCACCGTCGCCGAATGCGCGGTGATCAGGCGATCGGCCAGGTCCTGGATGTCGCGCTGTTTGGCCGAAACCGCCAGCGCCTTGATGTAGCGCGCACGGTCCAGCAACTGGTTCTCCAGCGCCAGGTCACCCAACAGAGCCTCATCGAACGGCTGCGCCTGCTCGGTCAGCGCCTTCACGGCCGCGGCCGCACGACCGAAGAACGGGCCGACGGTGTCCGGGAACCCGCCAAGGTCGCGGATCGCCTTCTCGATCGCCTCGGCGCGGATCTGGCCGTTCTCGGCGTTCTCGCTCAGCTCGCGACGCACGGCCTCGGTCCTGGCCTGCGCGACGCGGGTCTCGGCGACCTGAATCTCGGTATGGGTCAGGTCGAGCATCGTGCGTAGCTGCCGGAGCAAGGTCGTTTCGGTAGCGGTAGTAGTCATCTGCTTCTAGCCCCTTATGCGTTGACGAAAATTCATTCGGCGCTTGGGCTGCACCTGCCTAGTTGGCTACCCAGTGGCGGGGGGAAGCTGAACATTGTCCAGATGTGAGATGGGTCGCAGTCCGCCGATCAGCGCGGCTGCAAGATCACCACCGGGATCTCCCGGTCGGCCCAGGCCTGATAGGTGTCGAAGTCGGCGTAGGCCTCGACGAGCTTGGGCCACAGCCGGGCCTTCTCGTCGGGGTTCGCGGTCATCGCACGCACCGGGCGGCGCTCCGAACCGATCTCGATGTAGGCGTCGGGGTTGGCGACCAGATTGCGGTACCACTGCGGATCGGTGTCGCGTCCGCCCTGGGAGGCCACCACGATCACGTCGTCGCCGTCGTGGATGTACACCAGCGGCGACACCAACCGCCTGCCGGTCTTGCGGCCGATGTGCTCGAGCAGCAGGGTCGGCACCGGCTTCTTGAACCCCGCGCCCACCCGCCAGCTGGCGCCGACACGTCCGCCGGTGCGGCGATACACCCACACGTGGGCCTTGCCCGCGTACTTCATCACCTGGGTGACGATCGGCGAGTTCAGCTGTTTGGGCTTGCTGTTCGGGTCCATGCGATCAACTTAGATACTGCGCGGTGCTGCCGCCCAGCGGCATCTCGGGCATACCGAGCTTGCGGTGGTCCCAACTGCGCGTGCGGGTCGGCACCACCCGCACGCAGATCCGGTTGCGCATCATCTGGTCGACGTAGGGGCGCATCTCCTCGGAGTACGGCCCGGTATAGCGCTCCCACACGCTGATGCCAACGCGCAGAATGGTTTCCGGGTCGTCGACGATTTCGGCGCGGCCCTCGATCGACACACCGCGCAGGGTGTCGTAGGTATGGCCGTCCTCGATCATCACGGTCACCGTCGGGTTGCGACGCAGGTTGACGGCCTTCTGCGATTTGGCCTTGGTCTCGAACCAGATGTCCCCGTCGAGCACGCCGTACCACATGGCGACCAGGTGCGGCCGCCCGTCGGGCATCAGCGTGGCGAGGGTGGCGGTTCTGCTGCGCTCGATGTATGCGGCGATCTCCTCGTCGGTCATGACGATCTTCGCGCGTTCGTTCTTGCCCACGGCCCAGATCCTTTCAGGTCGCCGCGGCGGCGACCGTCACCGGGATGCCGTTCTGCGCGCCGCGCTAGCTCAACAACATGACGTACTGCGCGGCCGCCAACTGCTGGGCATCGAGCAAGGTGGGCCCGGCGGCCTCCATCGCATACTGGTCGGCGGTGGCCAGGCAGTAGAAGCTGCGATCCTCCAGCTGCATGCAGCGGCTGTCCGGCATATTGCGCACCGGGTTGGCCGGCTTGGACTTCGGCGACACCTCGGCGTAGAACTCGTCGACGACGGCGTTGGCTCCCGCGGCGTCCTCGGCTTCGTAGACGCTGGCCATGGCCATGGCCACCAAATCGGTTCCGGTGTCGGCGAACAGTTTGGCCGAGCGAACGGGATCACTTTGGAAGTGCAGCGCGCCGCGCCGTTCGTAGGTGGTGTTCTTCGTCAGCATCGGATCGGGCGTCTCCACCGGGATCATGTGCGCCAACAATCCGGTCGGATCGATGCTGATGTCGGCGAACTCCGACGGGTCGGTGGCGCGGAAGCTGTCGATCTCAGGGCCCTGCAGGTCGAGGGTCTTGGCGACCAGCTCGGCGGCCTGCTCGGCGCCGTCGGTCGATTGCGCGAGCTGCATCAGCACGTACGAGCCGTGCGCGGCGAACGAGCGCACGGCGTGCCGCTTGCCGGCACTGCGGTCGACGGTGGTGTAGGTGTTGGCCGTGGCGTCGGAATGGCCGGGGATGCTCACCGTCTGCGCCGGTCCGTCGGCGCCCTGCTGCTGCATCGCCGTTTCGCCGAGGGCGGTCGCCGCGGCTGCGGCCGCCTCGTCGTCGGGGAAACGCAGGACCGCGTTGAGCAACAGCTTCTTGTCGGCTTCGGTGCGTGCGGTGGCGAAGCCGTTGATGAAGTTGTGCCGGCTGGCCACCATCCCGAGCTCGCCGGGGCCGATCAGCCCGAGCGCCTGCGCCCTGGGCAGCACCATGGCGCCGAAGTTGAACCACTTCGTCAGCGCCGGGTCGACCTCCCACGGCCCGATGACGTGATTGGCCATGCGTTGCGCCTCGATGACCATGCCGCGCAGCGGATCCCCCGCCACGCCGAGCGGCCGGCTGGGTTCGGTCGGATAGGGGCCGACGTCGAGCCGGTCGAAGTCGAGTGCCCCTTGCGCGCCGGTGGCCCTGACCGGCGTTCCGGCGACGGTCGAGCTGCAGGCCGCCGAGAGCATCGCGATGGCAAGAACGACTACAAGAAGTGGGTGGCGCATCACGCGCAAACCTACAGCGCGGCGAAGTAGAAACCCAGCACCAGCGCGAAGACGCCGACCAGCCAGCCGTTGGTCGTGATCTTGAGCCATGTCGGTGCGTGCCGCACCTCCATGAAATGCCATATCACCAACTGTGTCTTGACCGCGGCGATAAGCAGGACGACGACGGTGACCGTGGCGCTGACGTGGTGTGCCTGACCGCCGTCCCGGGCGGTCAGCCAGGACGCCACGGTCACCGCGGTGAGCACGGCCCACACGACGGTCAGCGGGTGGCGAAGATAGGCTGTCACAGGGTCACCTCATCAAGTAGAGCAGCGCGAACAGCACCAGCCATAACAGGTCGACCATGTGCCAGTAGGTAGCGCCGGTCTCCACCAAGATGATTCGAGGTTGGGCGGGCCCGCGCAGTTGGCGCACAATGAAAGACAGGATCACCAGCCCCAGCAACACATGGCACAGGTGCATGCCAGTCATCACGTAGTAGAACATGAAGAACAGGTTGGTTCCCGGCGTCAGACCCGCGAGGATTTCGGGAATGTACTCGAACGCCTTGAGCACCGGGAAGAGCACGCCACCGGCCAGGGCGAGCCAGAACAGCCGGTAAGCGTCGGCGGTTTTACCGGCGCGCGCCGCTGAAGTACCCAAGGCGACGAACAACGAACTGGTCAGCAGCACAACGGTGTTGACCATGCCGATGTTGTAATTCAGCTTCGCTTGGCTCGCCAGGAACATGGCGTGGTCTTGACCGCGGTAGTACATGTACGCCACGAAGTACACGGCGAAGATCATCAGATCCCCGATGACGAAGAACCACATGCTCGGCTCACCGGGAAGATGCCTGCGCACCAGGAGTTTTCGCGAGGCGGTGCCAGTGCGGCCCGGTAGCGCCGTGGTGGCCTCGGTCATGCGAGCACCTTCGAGACCGGTTTGATCGGCGCGTTGTCGAGTTCGTCCTCGGGTTGGTCTCTGATGGCCCGGTAGATGCAGAAGTAGACGATGATCTGCCACGGCACGTACAGCGCCATCGCGAAGTAGAACGTCACGAGGCCGTTCCAGGCGAACGGACCGGACTTGGCGATCCAGACGGGCGCGGCCATCAACTCGGTCACGTACTGCCAAACGGTGTAGTAGCCCAGCCATTTCGGCAGGATGTTGTTCTGGTCGAGGATGATGGCCAGGCCGAAGGCCATCCACATGATGCAGAAACACCCCAGCGAGCCGATGAAGGCCAGGTAGCCGAAGTCGTAGAGCATTGCCAGGATCGCCGGGTCGTAGCCGGGACGAAACGCGCCCAACCCGAAGCAGAACATCGCGAAGAGCATCCCCACGATGGTGCCGGTCATCGCACCCAGCATCAGGCTGTAGCGCAGCACCGGGCTGACCGACATGCGGCGGATCTGGTTGAGGTACCCGGCGTTGGCCACCGGCGCCAGGCCGAACACCAATATCAGGATGGCGCAGGCGATGAGCAGGTTCGGCGACTGTATGAACGAGAGGATCTCGGTTTGCGAAGCGCTCGGTGCGCGCGGCGGCATCATCCAGCTCAGCGGAACGAACACGATTCCGAACACGGTGAAGAAGAACGGCACCGACCAGAACGCGATCCACTGGTCGAGCTTCTTCGACTGGCGCCATCCTGCGAGCACAGCGCTCCTCGTCATATGAGCGCCTCCCGCTCATCGCCTTGGCGATTGACCACTCCCACGAGCACGACGAACATCACGGCGATGTAGCCCGCCAAGACCGCGAGACGCAGGTGAAACGACAGCACGCCGTCCCATGCGAGCGGCCCGGTCTTGTGCAAGACCGAGAATGCACCCGGAACCAGCAGCGCGGCAGTGGCGATGTTGAAATGCGCGACCCAGCGCCCGAAGACCGGCTCAGCCCGATCATCGAGGTAGATGCTGACGGCCAGACAGAGGTTCTGCACGACGAGCGTGCCGACCGGCGCGATGAAGAAGAACCACGCCATGTCGTTGAGCAGGCTGATCAGTTGCGGATCGCGCTCGGGTCGAAATGCGGCGATGCCCCAGCAGTAGTCGGCGAGGATGAACGCGGTGAGTCCCACGCCGGCGGCCAGGATGTAGGCGTAGGTGAGGACGTTGCTCGACGTGCGGATGCGCGACATCTGCACGGCGGTCACGGCGAACAGCGGAACCAGTGAACACGCGATGAGGTTGCACAGAATCACCACGCCGAGGATGCCGGTGTTGTTCGCGGCGAAGAACGCAGCGACCTGCTCGGGCGTCATGGTCGGGGGCATCGGCCCGGCGAACACCGGGAACGCGAAGTAGGCCAGCACGAACAGCGCCGCCGCCGGCGGCACTGTCCACAACAGGACGCGCTGGCCCCTGGTGTTCATCGCCGTCGTTGTCGTCATGGCTGGTCCCGTCTGTCTGGATCTGCTGGCCCGGAAGCCGGGCGCTATCGCCGACGCCATAGGTCTAGCACACTCACTGACAAATGACAACGAACTATTACGCTGGATCGTCTGCTCGAATTGCTGTGATACCACATGACCAGCCTGGATAGCGGCCGGCACCGTTCACCCCGAAGACAGCGTTCCTGAGAATTCAGTGACATCTGTCGATGAATGGGCTTGGTGCGGCACAATGGGTGCGTGGCCGAGACTGCGACCCGGCGGGAAACCCAGCGCGAGAACACCCGCGCGCGGCTGCTGGATGCCGCCATCGTGGAGTTTCAGCGCGCCGGCGCCCACTCGGCCGACATCAACGCCATCGTCAAGGCCGCAGGGGTGGCGCGCAGCACCTTCTACTTCCACTTCCCGACCAAGGAACATGTGCTGCTCGAGCTGATCCGGCGCGACGAGGCCCAATTGGCGAACGAACTGGGCCGGTTCCTCGACACCCGCCCTGGCCTGCCTGCGGTGTTGAAGACGATCATCGAGCTGGTGCTGGATTTGGAAAGCCGTTGGGGCACATCACTGTTCCACGACGTCATCAGCCTCTACTTCTCACCCACGCTGCCGGAGCGAGAACAGTGGACCAACCACCCGGTGTTCGTGCTGTTGGCCGCGGAGATCGAACGCGCTCGTATCCGCGGCGACCTCTACGACGACGTCGACGCCTACCACAGCGCAGCGTTCTTCTTCCTCGGCGTCCACGCCCTGCTGACCACTGTCCGAGAGTTTCGCTCCGAACGTGAGGTGGCGCTGGAGAAGTTCGTCAAGAGCACCCTGCGCAGCCTGCAGCCGGTGACGTAGCCATACCGACTGCCGGATCTAGTCGACGACGAGCACCGGGACCGGGGATCGCTCGAGCAGATCGGAGGAAACGCTGCCGAGCAGCGCCCGGCTCAGACCCCGCCCGCGCCGGCCGACGACAACGACGTCGGCTCCGAGCTGTTGGGCGAAGTGGGCCAACGCTTCTGCGGGGGCGCCGACGAGCACTTCGTGGCGCGGCGGGGTGGCGGCCGGTGCGTCGGCCGCGCGAGCGGCCAGCCTTTCCTTGGCCGAGGTGATTACCGTTCGTTCGGGATCTTCTGCGGCCTCGTACGGAACGACCTCGGCCAGGACCAGTTCGGCCGTCTCACCGAAGAGGCGCTTCGCGGCGTCGAGGGCTGCGGTCGACTGAGTCGATCCGTCCAAGCCGACGAGGACTCGAGGCGCACCAGACGTCGGCGCCGAATCACTGGAGTCGCCGGCCGACGCCCGCCGTGGTCCACCGCGATCGGCGAGTTCCAGCGCAATCGGCACGAAGATGGGGCCGAGCATCAGTGCGATCGGAATCCAGCGCAGATCGTGGCCGCGCCGAGCCAGCCAGATGCCGGTGATCGCCCCGGTGACGAACCAAACCACCAGAAACACCGCGGCGAGAGGGAAAGTGTCCATAGTTATTGCGCCCTAGCGCAGCCTTTCGATCGAAGCAGCTTGATGATGCCGACCAGACTTCCCGGCGCGCCCCAGGCAGAGCCTACCGGGAGGGATCCATAGCTGGAGGCTCCCCGAGTGCACGCAGTCGGGCGTGGGCGTGAACGCCCGCGATGGGATGAGCCGAGGCGAAACGATCCGCCGCGTGCTGATCGAGCACTTCACGAAAGAGTGCGACCTAGCCGCGGCGCTCGACTACCTGAGTGCGGCTCGGATTGCGTCTTGACTCTCCCGTTGGGGGAGACTCCACGCTGGGATCATGACCATCAACGAGAACACCAATACGTCGTGGGACGAGCTTCCCGATATCGTCCGTACCTTTCTAAGCGCACAGTCTGATTCGGATCCGGATGCGGCGGCTGCCGCCTTCACCTCCGACGCAAAGGTGACCGATGAGGAGCAGACCTACCGCGGAGGCCGCGAGATCGCAGCCTGGTTGAGGCGCGCGGGAAGCGAGTACACCTACACCACCGAGTTCGACCACGCCACCATGGCTGGTGCCAACCATGTCGATGTGGTGCAGCATCTGGAGGGCAACTTCCCCGGCGGCGTCGCCGACTTGCATTTCCGGTTCACCCTCGAAGGCGGCCGGATCAGTCGTCTGGTGATCGAGCCGTGACTCAGTCGGCGCCTACCGCCGGGGTCACCGGTGCGAGCGGGAAGACTGGCCAGCCGATCTCCGTACGCCATGCCGTTGAGTCCGCGGTGTCACGCGGCCCGACCAAGTACACCTCCCTGACTGGTCCGTCGACGGCCAGCGCGTGTTCGACGACCCAGGCGCCGAGCCTGCCGTAGGTGACGTCGATGTCGTCGTGCGGTCCAGGGTGCACGACGACGGCGAGGTCGGCAGGCTGCAGGTCAAGGACCTCGATCCGCCCGGAGGCGCGCGGGGTTCGCACCGGACGGAAGACGGTCATGGGGCCGTCGCCCTCGGTGAACAGTTCGTTGGCATAGTGTCCGCCGGGCGGTCCGGTGCGTTCGGCTGGTGGGAACGCATCGTCGAGTTCGGCCATCGCGCCGTCATACCACTCCAGCGAATCATCAAGGGAGACAGACGCCGTGACCGCCACCACGGTGCGCGCCGGAACGGAGCGGACTTCCACGGGGAGGTCCGCGGGTTCGGGGTGCAGCAACCGGCGCAGCGAGACAACGGCGGCTCGGGTCCGGTCGAGCGCGGCCTCCAGGCGCCTGAGGTGGCTGGCGACGACCTCGGCTCGCTGTTCTGGATTGCCCGTTGCCAGAATCGTTTTCACCTCGGCGAGGGGCATGTCCAGCTGGCGCAGTTGCCAGATCACCTGGGCGGTGGGGATCTGTTCGGCACTGTAGTAGCGGTAGCCCGTGGCCGGGTCGATCGTGGCCGGCTCCAGGAGGCCTGCTTCGTGATAGCGGCGCAGCGTCCGCACGCTCAACCTCGTCACCGTGGCGAATGCCCCGATGGAGAGGCCGGGACGCATGACCGACTCCCTTCCTGTCATCTCGTCGCGAGCGACGCATGCGAGATGCACGGTACCGCAACCAGTAAGAGGAAGACATGCACCGATGGTGGACGTATCCGATGCCTGCCGCACCTAGAGCGGCCGCCAATTTCGTCTTCGATAACGCTGTCGGCGTCGCCAGGTACATCCAAGCCGTGGCGGTACCCGCCCGCCCACCTCAGCCAGCTGTCCGCTACTGACGATAGAAGCGCTCATCCGAGATCTCCACCGCCCCAGTAGCTTGCCTGCGCACGATACTGACGCGGACCCTGGGAATCTCTCCAGTCTGCGCTGATTCAATGAACCTCAGCGCGTGCGCAATACATATCGATGGCCCGCTCGACGGGTAACAGACATCGATGGCATCCGCTGGAGTGAACCGCCCGCCCAGGCGATCTTCGCCTCGGACCCAGCGTTGTCTACCCTCCCACCATCGCGTCAGAGCCTGCTCATGCGCGATCGCTTTTTTCCGTGTCAACCCCATACACCTCGACATCGGTGTATTGGGCGTATGCAAGCTCCCGAAAAATTCTCGGGCCCTGACCATCCCACGTCAATGTGCCCTCAATGACGAGGTTCTCTCCGCGTTCTATACACAACCGTCGGATCTGGTCGGCCAGCTTTACGGACTCCACATGCACCAAGCCTGCTAGTTCACGTGGCGCGAGCGAGTGTCCATCCGCAAGGATCTCAGCCAGCAGACCGTCGTATATGCCGTCGTTGAGTGCCTGTTCAATCAGGTCGTCCTTCAAGTCGTCAGCATCGATCACGCGGTATTCGTCGAGGTCGGCAAGCAAGGCCCGCAAGATGGAACTCTTGCCTGCGCCCGGCGCGCCAGCCGTGATGATCGCCGAACGGCCATCGAGGCGGGGATTCGCTCGCGCGAGATACCTTTCGATGAGCCGCTTACGTAGCTTTGGGCGCCCGGCATCAGTCGCGTAGCGGAAGGCGGTGCATCCGGGGGCTTCGCGATGTAACGGACCACCCGGAGCCGACTTGCTTGCGAGCTGACGGGCTACCTGGGCCCGCACGTCAAGGTTGAATTCCACGACCCATGGTGTTCAGGTGGCGTTGGGCGAGGCGTTCGAACTCGTCGTCGGTGAGTAGTCCACGGTAGAAGCCCATCTCGATGTCATCCCAGTCACCGGTCTTGTACGCATCGGTGACGACGCCGTCCACTCGGACCGCCCCACCAACGGAGTACTCCCAGTTCAAGAGACGGTCCATCATTTCATCGGTGTCAATGAGGCCTGCGGCACGTCGGTCGATGATCTCCGCTGGAGTCTCCTCAAGGCGCGAAGGGTCTTCCGTTATGCGACGAAGGATGCGCTGGACTGTAGCTTGTGAGTGGATGCCCACGATTTCGCTGATCTGGCGTTGCGATAGACCCTCCAGGCTGGCGGCCCTGTAAATCTCCCGCTCTAGCTCGCGCTCGTTAATTCGCTGACGGGCAGCTTTTATGGTCAGCCGCTCTCTAACGTTCATGACCTGCGGTTGCATGGCTGTCGCACCTTTCGCTGATTCATTTTGAATCACTCCCACGGTACGCCTCCGCAACAGTCGCCGCCACCCCTCTGGCAGTTCGTGCCGCCGGCCCGATACCGGCCTCGCATAGTTACATTCGCGTCAACATTGGGGTCTTGAGGCGCGGGCAGGAGATGACCTCGTTCAGCGCCCGAGTGCGACATGAACTCTGAGCTCCGTGCCTGCGATGAGTCGTAGCACGGCCCCCGCGACACGTCGGACCGTGCGTTAGTTCCCGGGGCTTCAGAGCTAGTTTCGATTGTTTCCAAACCTTCTCGACGCCAGAACGTTCTTCCAGTAGACCTCTCGGTCGATCACTCGCTGGTCGTCGGTGCGCAGGGTTAAGAACTCCAGCAGCGCAAAGCGCAGGTTGTCGAGCGCGTAGTTTTCACCTTTCGCCTCGATGAGAGCTTTCAACTCCACGTTGCCGCCATGCAACGTCGTCGCATAGGCGCACAAGCGTTGCCATATCCCGGTGTCACCGTAGGCGGCCCCGACGTACGGTGCACCGGTGGCCTGATCATGGATCACATACACGCCCTTCATCGCTTCGAGGGCACTGCGCCAATCTGGCCGGTTCTGTTCGATGACGGTGCGTAGCTGCCGCAGTGAATGGTCGATGTTGTCAACACCGGGGAACTCTTCGCCCTCGTAAGGTCGGTCATGAATCGCAGCGACGACCATGCGGTCCAGGTGCGATTCCAGGTTCAACCGCTTGTTGCGACCTGGAGGCCTGAACTCGATAACCAGGCGCTTGATGTACTCGCCCATGATGTCATCGCGCAACTCAAGGTCGTAGGACCGCGAGTTGGGGATGGGTTGGCGCCCGACCACCTTGAAGACTCCGCCGAACAGCCACCGGTCCAGGGACTTCCGCTCTCTTGCCATCGTGAAGATGAAATCCCGGTTGAAATGGTCGGTGGCTCCACGCCACCTGCTCCAGCCGACCCACTCGTCCCAATCGTTGGCGAGTACGTCGATCGGCTGGATCTGCTGTTCGTTGACCACTGCGCAGTGGAGTTTGAACGCTGTGGCATCGAGGCCACCGAACAGGTGCCGCACCGGTATGGGATTCAATGCGGGCCGACGATGCTGTTCTTTATGCACTTCGCCTCCTTGTATTTCCGCTGGCGCTGCCAGCGTGCCGCGCAATCAGCGGCGTCCGCTGGATCTTCGGTGCCATACGGCTGATGGCGCGAGCGTTTCGAGCCGACGGGCGCGCACAACGCGCGCAGCGGAGTCTGCGCCTCTGGTTAGGTGGTGCTCCTCTTGGGCTGGCGAACTCCATCACAATCGCGTTTTTATGCCTGACGCATCCCATCTGGTGCGAGTTCTGCATACTCTGATGCCACCACCCGGTGGAACCATTTCGCGATATCGGAGATTAGGTGGCTACGGCCAGGGGCGTTGGTGAAGAAGTAGTCGCTCATCTTTTCGTGCGCGCCGTGGTTGTCGGCGACCGCACCGGTGACGGCGTCGTCGAAGTCGGGTGATTCGACGAATTGTTTGATGGAGTTGACTTTGGCCTGCTGAACAAGGGCCTGGTCGTCGAGCAGGTTGCGCAGCAAGGCTTCGAGAAACGAGACCTTCTGCGACTCGGTGAAGTCCTCGGATCCGAACAGGTCGTTGAGCCGGTCGAGGACTTGTTGGAAGGCAACCATTTTCGGGTCACGCTTCTCCCCAGAGCCGGCGGCGGTGATACCGGTCAGCCCGACGCGAACGCCGAGACCGATGTCGATTCGACCGCGGTCGATCTGTTTGACCTTCTTCAGCACCACATCCGAAAGGTCGATGGGTGCGGTGTAGTTCTCCGGCTGAATCTCCCGCTCAAGATGCCGCAGGTAGATGTGTTTCTTCTCCAAAGCGGGGTCGCCGTAGTAGATGATCTGCGACATGAAGTCATACAGGCGCACAAACGAGCCGACATCCTTACGGAACATGTCCAACTCGGCGAGTGCGGCCTTGTCGCCCTCCCCGCCGTTATCGCGTAGCGCGGCCTGATACCGCTCGGCGAAACGCTTCTTGCCGGGGCCGATCGCCGCTCTCAGCGCGTTGTGGCCCTTGCCTTTCACGACAACCTCCGCGCAGTGGTCAATCTCTGCTTGCGTGTAGATCCCGGCGGTGTCGAGTTTGGCGGCCAGATCGTGGACCAGGTTGGGGTCGGTTTCGGTTTCCAGGAACGCGTCGGTGTAGTACGGCTCGAATGCCTTGCGGATCTCTTCGGGTTCGTTGACGAAGTCCACGATCTGGGTCATCGCCGCAGTCTTCTGCACGCCGGAGGGGGTGCGGTAGGTGCGGTTGAGCCGCGACAGCGTTTGGACCGCGGTGACTCCGGACAAGAGTTTGTCAACGTACATCGCGCACAGCAGCGGTTGGTCGAAGCCGGTCTGGAATTTGTTGGCGACGATCATCACCTTGTACTCATCGCCACGGAACGAGGTGCGGAGATCCCGCACGCCGGGGTTCATGGTGGCTTCGGTGAAATCCTCGGGTCCAGATTCGGGGTCGTGCACCGTGCCGGAGAACGCAACCAGGGTGCCGTAGCCGTAGCCCTTCTTGGCGATGTAGTCATCGATCGCCCCTTTGTAGCGGACCGCGGCTTTGCGGGAGTCGGTGACGACCATGGCCTTGGCGTGGCCGTCGAGCAGGTCGGCGACGTTGGCGCGAAAGTGTTCGACGATGATCGCGGCTTTCTGCGCGATGGTCTGCGGGTTGAGTTTCACCCAGCGCATGACGGCTTTGGTGGCCTCGGCCTGATCCACGTCCTCGCCGTTGGTGGCGTTCTGGCCGACCTGGAATGCCAGCTTGAACGAGTGATAGCCGGTGAGCACGTCGAGGATATAGCCCTCCTCGATAGCCTGCTTCATCGTGTACACGTGGAACGGTGCCGGCGGTTCATCCGGGCCGGGTCGGCGGCCGAACAATTCCAGCGTCTTGGCCTTCGGCGTCGCGGTGAACGCGAAGTAGGAGATGTTGGCCGATTCGGCCCGCTCGGTGGCCTCGGCCGCCGGGACGGCTTCGACGTCGATTTCTGCGCCTTCGGCGAGTTCCTGAAGCTCCTCAGCGGTCAATACCGCTTTCAGATTGGCGGCGACCTGCCCGGACTGAGAGGAGTGGGCTTCGTCGGCGATGACTGCGAACGTCTTGTCCCTGAGGCCCTTGTTCTTGCGGATCTCGGCCATCGCGAACGGAAAGGTTTGGATGGTCACAACGATGATCAGCTTGCCGTCGGTCAACGCCTTGGCCAGCAGCCCCGACTTCGACCCGCCAGTCTTGGCGGCTTCGTCGCGGTCGATGGCGACGACGATGCCTTGATCGTTGTCGATCTGCTTGATCGCGTCCTGCAGCTGGGCATCGAGCACGTTGCGGTCGGTCACCACGATGACCGAGTCGAACACCTTCTGGTTGTCGACCTGCAGCCTGGCCATCCGGTGCGCCGTCCAGGCAATCGAATCAGTCTTTCCGGAGCCCGCGGAATGCTGGATCAGATACCGCTTGCCGACGCCTTCGGCGGTGACCGCGGCCGTCAGCTCGGTGACGGCCTCCCACTGGTGAAACCGCGGGAACCGCAATGTGGCCGACTTGCTGGTCTTGCCGGTGATCGGGTCGGTGCGCGACTCGTGCTTGATGTACATCAACCGACCCAGAATGTTCAGCCACGCATCACGCTGCAACGCCCGCTCCCACAAGTAGGAGGTCTTCGACCCCTCTGCGTTGAGTGGGTTTCCGGCGCCGCCTCCTTCGGTCCCGCGGTTGAACGGCAAGAAATGGGACTTGTCGCCGGCGAGTTTGGTGGTCATCCACACCTCGTCGTTGGTGACCGCGAAATGCACCAACGCCCGCGCGCCCGACACGAACAACGGCTGAACCGAGCCAGTACTCGGATCTTTCGGCAACCGGGATGTCTTGTACTGGTTGATCGCATCGGCGATCGTCTGGGTGAAGTCGGTCTTCAACTCCGCAGTCGCGACTGGTAAACCGTTGACGAAGAACACCAGATCCACCGAACGCTGATCCGCGGTGGAAAAGTGCACCTGCCGCATCACCCGCAACCGCACCGCCGCATAGTCAGCGTTGCGCTTCTCGTTCAGAGTGGTCTCGGGCTTGAAGACACACATCTGGAACTTCCCCGCTAGATGCGAAAACCCTTTGCGCAACACATTGAGGGTGCCGCCACCGTTGTCTAGCGGTGTATCAAGGACTTTCACGATCCGGTCAAGCAACTGGCCCTGTTGCTTGACGATATCCCGGGAGCCCGATTTGACGACCTTCTCAAGTTGCTCGGGCTGCGTCTCCGCCAGCCAACCGAACACGTCCTCGGGTAACAGGGCGCGCGCCTTGTCGTAGCCGGCATCGTTCGGCGAGTACAGCCAACCATGGTCAGCTAGATACTCGGTTAGCTCCTTCTCGAACTCGATCTCGTTGTGCTGCGCCATAATCAGGCCACCTTGTCGCACACATCGATCTGACCCGTCACCGCCGCGGTGATCAAAGCCGACCGTCGCTCCCGGGACAACTCGATGAACTTCTCGGTTTCCGCGATGAGGGTGTCGATCTTGGCGGACCGCGCTCGCCACTTCCTAACTATCGAAACCTGTGCGTCTTTGTTTGGGAGCGGGATAGCTACCTGCTGTACAACCGAAGTATTGAGGCGTGCACGCGTCGCGCCACGAGCAAGGAGCATTACCTGTGACCTAGTTTCAGGCGCTGACAATGCCCACGCGAGATAATCTGGCGTAACGGCATTAGTCGGACGGGCGCGGTAGCAATCCGCCTTTACTATCGCTGGGCCAATCGGGGGCACCACAACTGCACGCCCCAAGGGCATCCTGTCGTCTCCCAGTCCGGCAATGACGACATCGCCTGGACTTACTGCGTGGGCCCTCAGTTTGTCCGCGTACGACAACGGGACGTAGGCAGCGTCCTCATTACGAAACTCGCAGAGACCGATGTTGCCAAGCCGGATCACTCGCGCTCCCTCGTCAGAGTAGTGAGCTGACGTCAGCGCCGATCCGAACGGACCGTCTACGATCGACGAGAGAATGCGCCGAACCCTCACAGGTTTACCGCTGCGGGCTGCTTCTGCAAGTCCGTGTGACCACACCGAGTCCCGTCGTTCCCGGAGCATTTCGATCAGTCGCTGCTGCTCGGCGATAAGCATGTCGATGCGTGCCGTCTCCCGATCCAGAAAGTCAGAGATAGCTTGCTGCTCGGATAGCGGCGGCACAAGAATTCTGATACTTGCCGCATCCTTTTGATAGATCGTTTGGTGGGTTGAACCCATGTTCATTGCCCGCAGTGCTGGTGCGATCGCTTTGAACTGGTAGTTGAGATACTCCGGGATCAGGTCGGGTCCGCACACCCAATTCCAGAAATCTTGGCTGGTTGCCATCGGTTTTGGCATCACGCCGGAGAACCCCACGGAGGCAGTCCGCGACAGTACGACTGTGCCCTCGGGTAGCAACTCCGCGGCGGAGTTCACAAGCCCAAGCTCGGAGATGCGGTTCGTTGTGTCTCCGAGATAGGTGCTGCTGGCCATCCCTAAGCTGCCAGACGTCCGCGAGTGTGAACCAGGGAATTGTGGTGTTCTCCCAGTACTCCGGATTCGACCGACTAGGAGTGTGGCCCGTTTTCATCGAGGCGTAGCGTCTGATGTTTCCGCGGCGCCATCCGGGAGGAAGGACGCTGCTCACCCCTCCACCTCCCGCAGCATTTCCAGGATCTTGGCGACCTGCTTCTCCAGGTCGGCATCGATCTCCGCGAGGGGGCGGGGCGGCACGTACTTGTAGAAGTGGCGGGTGAACGGGATCTCATAGCCGACTTTAGTTTTCGCGGTGTCGACCCAGGCGTCGGGCACATGCGGTAGCACTTCGGCGTCCATGTATGCCTTGATCGTCGCATCGCGGCCAGCTTGCCCCTCGGTGTTGCCACCGTAGGTAAAGGGTACGTTCTCGGCGTCCCGCTTCTTCGGATCCGGTTTCGGATTGCCCTTGCGATCGGTCGAAACCTTGCCGCAGTCCGTGAGCAAGGCGCGTTCGACGGTGATGGTCCAGTAGCCGAAGTCGTTGGCAGTGAACACCTTCGAGAAATCCGGATCGGCTTCGTCGAAGGCGTCATACAACGCCAGAATGCGGTCACGGGCTTTTTCATCGACCTCGCGGTTCTTGGAGCCGAGACTCTTGCGCATCTTCATCCAGAACGATGTCGCGTCGATCAGCTGGATCGTGCCCTGCCGTTCGGGGCGTTTGGTGTTGTCGAGGATCCAGATGTAGGTGGCGATACCGGTGTTGAAAAACATGTTGGTAGGTAGCGCGATGATCGCCTCCACCAGATCGGATTCCAGCAGCCACTGCCGAATTTTCGACGGCCCGGATTCCGCGGCGCCAGTGAACAGTGGCGAGCCATTCAGGACGATCCCGGCACGGCCGCCACCTTCGTGAGCGGGCCGCATCTTCGATGCCAGGTGACACAGGAACAGCATCTGGCCATCGCCAATGCCGGGCAGGCCGTGGGAGAACCGCGAGTTCTGCGCCAGGGCTTCCTTTTTCACCGCGTCGGCTGCGGCTTTCCAATCCACCCCATAGGGGGATTGGACATGCAGAAGTCGAAGGTTCGGTCCCAGAACAGGTCGTCGGACAAGGTATCGCCGAGGCGAATGTTGTCGGCGTCTTGGCCTTTGACGATCATGTCGGACTTGCAGATCCCATAGGACTGGTCGTTGATCTCCTGGCCGTACAGTCGCAGCCGCGCATCGGGATTTTTTTCCAGCAGCCGTTCTTCGGCGACTGAGAGCATGCCGCCGGTGCCGGCGGTCGGGTCGTAGATGGAGCGCACGGTGCCAGGTTCCATCAGCGCCTTGTTCTCCTCAGCGAACAGCAAGTCGACCATCAGCCGAATCGCGTCACGCGGGGTGTAGTGCTCGCCTGCTTCCTCATTGGAAGCTTCGGCGAACTTGTAGATCAGGTGCTCGAACAGGTCACCCATCTCGGCGTTGGACACCGTGTCGGGGTGCAGGTCCACCTCCGCGAACTGGGAGGTGACCAGATACAGCCGGTTCTTCTCGTCTAGGGTGGCGAGTTCGTTTTCGAACTTGAATCGCTCGAACACGTCGATGTTGGCCGAGAACCCGGTGATGTAGTCCATCAGGTTCGCCCGCAGCCCCTCGGGGTCGTCGAGTAGGAGCTTGAAGTCGAACGGGCTGGTGTTATAGAAACCCAGCCCGGTCTTGCGCTTGACCTGTAGGTCCAGCGCACCGCCCGAATACTTCTCAGCGAGCGCGCGGACCTCGTCGCGGGTGGGTTCCAGTACACAGTCCAGCCGCCGCAGGATCGTGAACGGCAGGATCACCCCGCCGTACTGGTGCGGCTTGTACACACCGCGCAGCTGATCGGCGATCCCCCACACGAAGTTGCCAAGCTTGCTCAAACTTCAGCCCCCATTGAGTTATCCGAGTTGCACTCGCGCACCACGGTCCGGAGCGGTCCTCAGCATCTTCGCCCAAACGCAAGGTAGCCGGGGGCAGTCTGAGCGCCTTTTGTCGTCGGGGCCATAGACACTGCGCCCCGGCCGACATCATTCTTTGAGTGCCGTCGCGCATAAGGCCTGTCCATACTGCCGGCCCGCAAGGTCGTCAGGGACTTACGCCGCCAACTCCCCACGAGGCTGACTCCGGCACTCACGGACACGCCCCCAAGCAAAAAGGCCACGCCCTCTATAGAGTTCGTGACCTTTGCGTCGCAGTTCAAAAGAACCGCTCATGTGTGGGCGAAGGGGGACTTGAACCCCCACGTCCCGAAGGACACTGGCACCTGAAGCCAGCGCGTCTGCCATTCCGCCACTCGCCCCAACAACCGGGGGAGCCTATCACGCAGGCGCCCCGGCCCTTCAACCGTACCGATGGTCTCATCCGGCCCGCCACCTACACCAAAGCCACCCCCGCCCGGCCCGCTGAGCTGCACAAACGCGATTCTCAGAGTTCTGGTGGTCCCGCAGGCCTGCGCTTGGCCGATACCATGCAACTGAGCGATGTGCCCGGCGACACGCTGGTGTACATGGTCGTGTGCAGGATCGACGGGTACCAACGAGTGAGGCGGGCGGTGACATGGGTCTGGTCGACCGCATCGAGCGCAAGCTCGAGTCGACCGTCGGCGACGCGTTCGCCCGGGTGTTCGGCGGGGCGATCGTCCCGCAGGAAGTCGAGGCGATGCTGCGCCGCGAGGCCGACGCCGGTGCTCGTGAAGTGCTCGGAGGCCGGGTTTTGGCTCCGAACGACTACGTCATTACGCTCAGTGTGCCTGACTACCAGAAGGTGAGCGCCGACCCCGACCTGACCTCAGCGACTTTCGCCAAGCACTTGGAGGGCTACATCCATGAGCAAGGATGGCAAACATATGCTGACGTCGTCGTCAGGTTCGAACAGTCTTCCAACCTGCACACCGGACAGTTTCGCGCGCGTGGTGCGGTCAATCCTGACGCAACCGCTGGCGAGCCCGCCCCACCACCTCGAGACCTTTCGTCTAACGCAGAATCAGGAGTACCACCGATGAGCGACAACCCGAGCTACCGCGGCGGTCAGGGACCGGGGCGGGCCGCCGACGAACCCTACGACGACCGGTACAGCCGGCAGCCGGACGACCGGCCGCAGGATCCGCGGGGCCAGTACGTGCCGCCGGACCAGGGCGCCTACCCGCCGCCCCCGCCTCCCCCGGGCGATCAAGGCTATCCCCCACGCCACGGTGGCGGCTACCCCGACCAGGGCGGCTACCCGGACCACGGCGGCTACCCCGAACAGGGCGGCTATCCCGACCAGGGTTATCCGCCGTCGGCCTACGAGCAGCGCCCGCCCGCCGGCTACGCGCCGCCCGCCGCCGGCGGCTACCCCGATCAGGGCTACCGTCAGCCGCCCCCGAATTACGGCCCGCCGCCCGGCGGTCAGCCCGGCTACGGCCCGCCGCCCGCCGACTATGACTACGGCCGCGGACCCGCCCGCCCCGACGAGGGCTACGGCCGGCCCGAACCGCGTCCCGGCTATCCGGACCAGGGCTACCCCGAGCAGGGCGGCTACCCGGACCAGGGCGGCTACCGCGGCGGTTACGGACGCCAGGACCAGGGCTACGCTCCGCCCGACTACGGCCGCTACGGCGAGCCCGCCGGCGGCTACGCCGAACCCGGTTACGGCGAGCCCGCGGGCGGCGGCTACGACTACGGTCAACCCGGGTACGGCGCCGGCTACGGACAGCCCGATTACCCCGCCGCGACCGCCGTCACGTTGCAGCTCGACGACGGCAGCGGCCGCACGTACCAGCTGCGTGAAGGCTCCAACGTCATCGGCCGCGGCCAGGACGCGCAGTTCCGGCTGCCGGACACCGGGGTGTCCCGTCGTCACCTGGAGATCCGCTGGGACGGTCAGGTGGCCCTGCTGTCGGACCTCAACTCCACCAACGGCACCACCGTGAACAACGCACCGGTGCAGGAATGGCAGCTGGCCGACGGTGACGTGATCCGCCTGGGCCACTCCGAGATCATCGTCCGCGTGCACTAGAGAACGTCCGTCAACTGAGGGCGAAGCTGCGCGCTTCACCCTCACGTAGAGGGGTGTCCAAGTATCGTGACGTTGCGCCGGGACGGCCAGAACGGGATGGGGACGGACGGAGAGGACGTCAGATGCAGGGGTTAGTGCTGCAGCTGACGCGCGTCGGCTTTCTGCTGCTGCTGTGGCTGTTCATCTGGTCGGTGCTACGGATTCTGCGCACCGACATCTACGCGCCCCCGGGCACGGTCATGGTGCGCCGCGGGCTGCCGCTGCGCAGGTCGCTGCTGCCCAGCCGGGGCCGTCGAAATGTCGCCCGCCACCTGATCGTCACCGAGGGCGCGCTGGCCGGCACCCGGATCACCCTGGGCAGCCAACCGGTGCTCATCGGGCGCGCCGACGACTCCACCCTGGTGTTGACCGACGACTACGCCTCGACCCGGCATGCCCGGCTGTCGCCTCGAGGTTCGGACTGGTACGTCGAAGACCTAGGATCGACCAACGGCACATACCTTGACAGGGCGAAGGTGACGACGGCGGTACGGGTTCCGATGGGCACACCGGTTCGGATCGGCAAGACGGTAATCGAGCTGCGCCCGTGACACTGGTGCTTCGATACGCCGCGCGCAGCGACCGCGGCCTGGTCCGGGCGAACAACGAAGACTCGGTCTACGCCGGCGCGCGTCTGCTCGCGCTGGCCGACGGCATGGGTGGGCACGCGGCCGGCGAGGTGGCCTCCCAACTGGTGATCGCCGCGCTGGCCCATCTCGACGACGACGAGCCCGGCGGCGACCTGCTCTCTCAGCTCGACGATGCGGTCCGGGAAGGCAACGCAGCCATCGCCGCTCATGTCGAGGCCGACCCCGAACTCGAGGGCATGGGCACCACGCTGACCGCAATCTTGTTCGCGGGCAACCGACTTGGTCTCGTGCACATCGGCGACTCGCGCGGCTACCTGCTGCGCGACGGGGAACTCACCCAGATCACCAAGGACGACACTTTCGTTCAGACGCTGGTCGACGAGGGTCGCATCACCGCCGAGGAGGCGCACAGCCATCCGCAGCGGTCGCTGATCATGCGCGCGCTGACCGGCCACGAGGTCGAGCCGACGCTGATCATGCGCGAAGCCCGCGCCGGCGACCGTTACCTGCTGTGCTCCGACGGGCTGTCCGACCCGGTCAGCCACGACACCATCCTGGAAGCGCTGCAGATTGCCGACGTCGGCGAAAGCGCCGACCGGCTGATCGAATTGGCGCTGCGCGGCGGCGGCCCGGACAACGTCACCGTCGTGGTCGCCGACGTCGTCGACTACGACTACGGCCAGACCCAGCCGATTCTGGCCGGCGCGGTGTCCGGCCACGACGACCAGGTTGCCCCGCCCAACACCTCCGCGGGCCGCGCGTCGGCGTTCAACCCGCGTCGCAACGAGGCTAAACGCGTTCTGCCCCAAGAAGAGGAGCCGACGCGCCCGCCGCGGTCACGGCGCCGAATCTTCATCGCCGCGACGCTGGTGGTGCTGGTGGTGGTGGCCGGTCTGGCCATCGGCCGCGAAATCGTGCGCAGCAATTTCTACGTCAGCGACCACGACGGCGTCGTGTCGATCATGCGCGGGGTGCCGACCTCGTTTCTCGGCTACTCGCTGCATGAACCGTATCGGCAGGGTTGTCTGACCCCGTTCAACCAACTCACCCTCATCAGCCCCGGCCAGGATCCGCGGGACTGCGAACTGTTCCGGGTCTCGGACCTGAAGCCCTCTGAGCAACAGCAGGTCATGTCGGGTCTCCCGACGGGGTCTGAAGACGAGGCCATCAACCAGATCAGCCAACTGGCCCGCGACTCGCTGCTGCCGGTCTGCCCGACGCCAGCCCCGCCGCGACCGACCACCACCGTGCCACACTCCCCTGAGGCGACGAATTCCCCTGGGCTGCCCAATGTTCCGCGCCAGCCGACTCCAGAGACCCCGCGCACAGCCCCGCCACCGCCCCCGCCGTCCCCGACCGAAGCTTCACCCCAGCCAGCGCCCGAGTCTCCGAAGCCGTCACCCGCGCCGCCGGCGACCGACACACCGCCGCCGCCTCCCCCGCCGGCGCCTCCGACCGTCACCGCGCTGCCACCTCCGCCGCCGGAACCGGGCGTAACCTGCCGGGAAGCGGCATGACCACACAGCCGCAGTCCGCCGTCTCCGTGGTGCCGCCGCTGCCCAACCGGCGCAACGCGGAACTGTTCCTCCTCGGGTTCGCCGCGCTCATCACGACGATCGCGCTGCTGCTGGTCGAAGCCAACCAGGAACAGCGCCTGCGGTGGGAGTTGGCGCAGTACTCCGTCGCCTATCTCGCCTTGTTCACCGGTGCTCATCTGGCGGTGCGGCGGTTCGCCCCGTACGCCGACCCGCTGCTGCTTCCCGTCGTGGCATTGCTGAATGGCCTGGGGCTAGTGATGATTCACCGGCTCGACCTCAGCGAGGGCGAGACCATCCGAAATGGGCTGGGCGGCACGGCCAACCAGCAGATGCTGTGGACGCTGGTCGGGGTGCTGGGCTTCTCGTTCGTCGTCGTGTTCCTGCGCGACCACCGTCTACTGGCGCGCTACGGCTATCTCTGCGGGGTCACCGGGCTGATCCTGCTGGCCATCCCCGCGGTGCTGCCCCGCTCGATATCCGAGCAGAACGGCGCGAAGATCTGGATTGAGTTGCCGGGCTTCTCAATTCAGCCCGCCGAATTCTCCAAGATTCTGCTGCTGGTGTTCTTCGCCGCGGTGCTGGTCAACAAGCGCAGCGTGTTCACCAGCGCGGGCAAGCACTTCCTGGGCATGGACCTGCCCCGACCGCGGGATCTGGCGCCACTGCTGGCCGCGTGGATCGCCTCGGTCGGCGTGATGATCTTCGAAAAAGACCTGGGCACTTCACTTTTGCTGTACGCATCGTTTCTGGTGCTGGTCTACATCGCCACGGACCGGCTCAGCTGGATGGTTATCGGGTTGGCCCTGTTCGCCGCGGGAAGCGTTGCGGCCTATTACCTTTTCGACCACGTACAGGTGCGGGTGCACAACTGGCTCGACCCGTTCTCCGATCCCGAGGGCGCCGGCTATCAGATGGTGCAGTCGATGTTCAGCTTCGCCACCGGCGGCATCTTCGGCACCGGTCTGGGCAACGGGCAACCCGGCACCGTGCCCGCCGCGTCGACCGACTTCATCATCGCTGCCGTCGGCGAAGAACTCGGGCTGGTGGGCCTGGCCGCCGTGCTGATGCTCTACACGATCGCCATCATCCGCGGGCTGCGCACCGCGATCGCCGTGCGGGACAGCTTCGGCAAGCTGCTGGCCGCCGGGCTGGCCTCCACGCTGGCGATCCAGTTGTTCATCGTGGTCGGCGGGGTCACCAAACTGATTCCGCTGACCGGCCTGACGACACCGTGGATGTCCTACGGCGGTTCGTCGCTGGTAGCCAACTACGTGCTGCTGGCGATCCTGGTGCGGATCAGCCACTCCGCGCGCCGCCCGCTGGTCAACAGCCCGCACAGCGCGACTCCGATCGCCGCGGCCGGTACCGAGGTGATCGAGAAGGTATGAACACCTCACTGCGCCGCATCGCCGTCGCCGTCATGGCGCTGGTGGTGTTGCTGCTGGCCAACGCCACCGTCACCCAGGTTTTCACGGCCGAGGGCCTGCGCTCGGATCCGCGCAACCAGCGGGTGCTGCTCGACGAGTACTCCCGGCAGCGGGGTCAGATCTCGGCAAGCGGCCAACTGCTCGCCTACTCGGTGTCGACCAACGGCCGGTTCCGGTTCCTGCGGGTGTATCCCGAACCGTTGGTGTACGCGCCGGTCACCGGCTTCTACTCGCTGCGCTACTCCAGCACCGGCCTGGAACGCGCCGCGGACTCGGTTCTCAACGGCTCAGACCAGCGGCTGTTCGCCCGTCGGCTGGCCGACTTCTTCACCGGCCGGGACCCGCGCGGCGGAAACGTCGACACCACCATCAACCCGCAAGTGCAACAAGCCGCGTGGAACGCGATGGAAGACGGCTGCGCCGGCCCGTGCAAGGGTTCGGTCGTCGCGATCGAACCGTCGACCGGAAAGATCCTCGCGATGGTGTCGTCGCCGTCCTACGACCCCAACCTGCTGGCCACCCACGACATGGACAAGCAGGCGGCGGCCTGGCAGCGGCTGCGCGACGACCCCGACTCCCCAATGCTGAACCGCGCGATCTCGGAGACGTATCCACCCGGTTCGACGTTCAAGGTCGTCACCACGGCCGCGGCGCTCGCACACGGCGCCTCCGAGGACACCCGGCTCACCGGCCAGGCCCAGATCCAACTCCCGGACAGCACCGCCACTTTGGAGAACTACGGCGGCTCGGCGTGCGGGTCGGGCGGGACCGTTACCCTGCGCGAGGCGTTCGCGCGGTCGTGCAACACGTCGTTCGTCGAACTGGGCGTCGACACCGGCGCCGACGCGCTGCGTTCAACCGCATTGGGCTTCGGCATCGGCGCCCCTCCCCCGCTGATCCCGCTTCAGGTCGCCGAATCGACGGTCGGTCCGATCGTTGACGACGCCGCGCTGGGCATGTCGAGCATCGGGCAGAAAGACGTCGCCCTCACCCCGCTGCAGAACGCGGTGGTCGCCGCCACGATCGCCAATAAAGGCGTGCCGATGCGGCCGTATCTGGTCGATAGCCTGAAGGGACCCGACCTGTCCAACATCGCCACCACGGCGCCTACCGAAGAGCGGCGGGCGGTGTCGCAGCAGGTCGCCGATACACTAACGGATCTGATGGTCGCCGCCGAGCAGGTGACGCAGCAGAAGGGAGCCATCGCCGGCGTGCAGATCGCATCGAAGACCGGCACAGCGGAGCACGGAACCGATCCGCGCAACACCCCGCCGCATGCCTGGTACATCGCCTTCGCCCCGGCGCAGGATCCCAAGGTGGCGGTCGCGGTGCTGGTCGAGAACGGTGGCAACCGGCTGTCGGCCACCGGTGGCGCGCTGGCCGCCCCGATCGGGCGTGCGGCGATCGCTGCGGCGCTGCGAGGTGGCTCATGAGCGCGCGCGTAGGGGTGACGCTGTCGGGTCGCTACCGGTTGCAGCGGCTCATCGCCACGGGCGGCATGGGTCAGGTGTGGGAAGGCGTCGACTCCCGGCTGGGTCGACGCGTGGCGATCAAGGTGCTCAAGGCCGAATACTCCACCGACGCCGAATTCGTCGAACGTTTCCGGGCCGAGGCGCGCACCGTCGCGATGCTCAACCACCCCGGCATCGCCGGTGTGTACGACTACGGCGAGACGGAGATGGACGGTGAGGGCCGCACCGCCTACCTGGTGATGGAGCTGGTCAACGGGGAACCGTTGAACTCCGTGCTCAAACGCACCGGGCGGCTGTCGCTGCGCCACGCCCTCGACATGCTCGAGCAGACCGGCCGCGCGCTGCAGGTCGCCCACAGCGCCGGGCTAGTACACCGCGACGTCAAACCGGGCAACATTCTGATCACCCCGACGGGGCAGGTGAAGCTCACCGACTTCGGCATCGCCAAGGCCGTCGACGCCGCGCCGGTCACCCAGACCGGCATGGTGATGGGCACCGCCCAGTACATCGCGCCCGAGCAGGCGCTCGGCCACGACGCGACAGCGGCCAGCGACGTCTACTCGTTGGGTGTCGTCGGCTACGAATCGGTGTCGGGGAAGCGGCCGTTCACCGGCGACGGCGCGCTGACCGTGGCGATGAAGCACATCAAGGAGACGCCGCCGCCGCTGCCCGCCGATCTGCCGCCCAACGTGCGTGAGCTGATCGAGATCACCCTGGTCAAGAACCCCGGCATGCGGTACCGCTCCGGCGGCGCGTTCGCCGATGCCGTCGCCGCCGTGCGCTCGGGCCGGCGCCCGCCGCGGCCAAACCAGGCGCCGTCGCTCGGCCGGGCCGCACCCGCGGCGGTGCCGTCGGCCGCCCAGGCCCGCGCCGCGGCGGATATGACCGGCCGCGCACCGGCCACCGCTGCGCGTCCCCGCCCGGTCACCGGCAGCCACCGCACTCCCCCGCCGCGAAGCACCTTCTCCTCCGGGCAGCGGGCGCTGCTGTGGGCCGCCGGGGTGCTGGGCGCGCTGGCGATCGTCATCGCCATCTTGATCGTGCTCAACGCCCAAGACCGCCGCGACCGGGAGAACCAGCCGCCGCCGACGATCACCACCACGATCACCGAGACGACGCCGTTCTCACCGACCGCGATGGCACCTGCGCCGGGAGACGACGGTCATGTCAACGAGGAATTGCGGGTAACCCGACACGATGTGCTCGCATCGGCCCCCGAGGCGTGGCAGCCGCAGACCCAGCGACAGACCGTTTCAGAACAGACACCGCAATGACCACCCCTCCGCACCTGTCCGACCGGTATGAACTCGGCGACATCCTCGGCTTCGGCGGCATGTCCGAAGTCCATCTCGCGCGTGACACGCGGCTGCACCGGGACGTCGCGATCAAGGTGCTGCGCGCCGATCTGGCCCGTGATCCCAGCTTCTATCTGCGGTTCCGTCGGGAGGCGCAGAACGCCGCCGCGCTGAACCACCCCGCGATCGTCGCGGTCTACGACACCGGTGAGGCCGAGACGCCGACCGGGCCGCTGCCCTACATCGTGATGGAGTACGTCGACGGCGTGACGCTGCGCGACATCGTGCACAACGACGGCCCGATGGAGCCCAAACGCGCCATCGAGGTGATCGCCGACGCCTGCCAGGCGCTGAACTTCAGCCACCAGCACGGCATCATCCACCGCGACGTCAAACCCGCCAACATCATGATCAGCAAGACCGGCGCGGTGAAGGTGATGGACTTCGGTATCGCCCGCGCGCTGGCCGACTCCAGCAGCGTCACCCAGACCGCGGCGGTGATCGGCACGGCCCAGTACCTGTCCCCCGAGCAGGCCAGCGGCAACTCGGTCGACGCCCGCTCCGACGTCTACTCGTTGGGTTGTGTGCTTTACGAAATCCTCACCGGGGAGCCACCTTTCGTGGGTGACTCGCCGGTTGCGGTGGCTTATCAGCATGTGCGGGAGGATCCGGTCCCGCCCTCGGAACGCAACCCCAACGTGCCGCCGGAACTGGATGCGGTGGTGCTCAAAGCGCTGGCCAAAAACCCCGACAACCGCTACCAGACCGCCGCGGAGATGCGCGCGGATCTGGTTCGGGTGCACAGCGGCGAACAGCCCGACGCCCCGAAGGTGCTGACCGACGCCGAACGCACCTCGCTGTTGGCGGCGTCCTCGGGACACGACCGCACCGAACCCATCGACGACGTGGCGCGTCCGCTACCGGACTACGAGGAGCGTGAACGACGCGGATCGGTGGGCCGCTGGCTGGTCGCCGTCGCCGTGCTTGCGGTGCTCACCGTCGTCGTGACGGTGGCGATCAACATGTTCGGCGGCGAGACCCGCGCGGTGCAGGTGCCCGATGTGAGTGGGCAGGCCAGCGCCGACGCGATCGCCGAACTGCAGAACCGCGGCTTCAAGACCCGCACGCAGCAGCAGCCCGACTCCACCGTGCCGCCCGACCACGTGATCAGCACCGAACCGGGTGCCAACAGCTCGGTGGCCGCCGGTGACGAGATCACCATCAACGTCTCCACCGGACCCGAACAGCGCGAAATCCCCGACGTCAGGAACCTGTCCTACGCCGATGCGGTGGAACGGCTCACCGATGCGGGCTTCGAGAGTTTCAAATCGTCCACATCGCCGTCCACGCCGGAGATGAAGGACAAGGTGCTGGGCACCAACCCGCCCGCCAACCAGACGTCGGCGATCACCAACGAGATCACGATCGTGCTCGGGTCGGGTCCGGAGAGCAGGTCCGTCCCCGACGTGGTCGGCCGCACGACGGCGAGCGCCAACCAGATCCTCAACGCAGCGGGCTTCACCAACACGGTGCCCGTCGAGGTCGACAGCACCGAGCCGCAGGGTCAGCTGGTGGGCACCGTGCCCTCGGCCGGCCAGACGGTTCCGGTGGACTCGGTGATCCAGTTGCAGGTCTCGCGAGGCAACCAGTTCGTCATGCCGGACCTGGCCGGCCAGTTCTGGACCGACGTCGAACCGCGGCTGCGCGCACTGGGCTGGACTGGCGTGCTCGACAAGGGCGCCGACATCCCCAACAGCGGCCAGCGGACCAACGCCGTCGTGCGTCAGAGCCCCGCGCCGGGCACCGGGGTCAACTTCGGCGCGACTATCACGCTGAGCTTCGCGTCGTAGCCGCCGCCACGGACCCTGATGTCGCCGCCCCAGCGGCTCCGGCGGCGGCTACTTCCAACTCGAGCCGGCGCACCAGTCCTTCTGCCGGTGCCGCGCCGCAGCAGCCGAGCCAGTTGGCGAGCATCCGGTGACCGCCCTCGGTGAGGATCGACTCGGGATGGAACTGCACCCCGTGGATCGGCAGCGCGACATGGCGCACCGCCATCACGACACCGCCGTCGGTACGCGCGATCACCTCGAGTTCAGCGGGCATGGTCTCGGGCAGGATCGTCAGCGAGTGATACCGCGTCGCGGTGAACGGATTCGGAAGTCCTTGCAGCACACCGGTGTTGGTGTGGTGTACCACACTGGTCTTGCCGTGCAGCAGTTCGGGTGCGCGGTCGACCGTAGCGCCGAACGCCACCCCGATGGCCTGGTGGCCCAGGCACACACCGAGCAGCGGGGTCTTCGCCGTCGCGCAGGCCGTCACCAACGGAATCGAGGCGCCAGCCCGCTGCGGGGTGCCGGGTCCGGGGCTCAGCAGCACACCGTCGAAGGTCTCGGCGGCGCGCGCGACGTCGGCGTCAGTGCCCAGGCGCTCGTCGTCGTTGCGCCAGACTTGCACGTCCACACCAAGCTGGCCCAGATACTGCACCAGGTTGAACACGAAGCTGTCGTAGTTGTCGACGACCAACACCTGCATCAGCCAAGGCTACCTAGTACGGATCAGTAGCCGACGGGTCCCAACGGTTTGGCGTACTGCATCCGCACCGGTTGCTTGTGGCCGACCACCTCGACCGAACTGCGGGGCTCCTCGGAGTAGCCCAACCCGAAGCGCACGACGTACTGCCGGTACAGCTTGACCAACGGCGACGCGGCCAGGGCGGCCTGCATCGCGCCGGAGTCGCCGATCGCGGTGATGACGTACGGCGGGCTGTAGGTACGTCCGTTGAGCAGCAACGTGTTTCCCACACAGCGCGGCGCCGACGTGCCGATGATGCGCTGGTCCTGCATCTGGATGCCCTCGGCGCCTGCACTCCACAGCGCGTTGAGCACGGCGTCGATGTCCTGCTGGTGCACGACGAGGTCGTCGGGGGAGGCGTCGCGCGGGAAGCGGCCTTCGGCGTCGCGCTGGGCATCGTTGAGGGTGACGACCAGACCCGGACCGCGCATCGGTTCCAGCCCGGCGCCGACGCCGAGGCGCTCGGTTCTGGCGGTGATGGCGGCCAGGGCCGCATCGGTGCCCGGGCTGCCGCCGTGGTGGCTGTCGAGCGTCTCCGCCAAAGTGTCCCGTTCGGCGCTGAGGCGGTCCACCGAGTGCTGGGTTTCGCGGACGAGGTCGACGAGCCGTGGGGCGTCGCTGCGCCGGATCTCGTCGCCGCCGGATACGCCGTGGGTGGCGGCGAGGAGTATCCCGGCCAGCAGGCAGATCACTGGGACGCCGAAGCGCCACGCGCTGCGCGTGCGCGCTGGCGGGGGAGCGGTGGGCTCCATCGGCTGGTCTCCTCCGGATCGTCGCTGCGATAGGCTAGCTACATCGTCGCACCGTGTGACCCCGATTTCTCGCGAAGGTACCCATGCCCAAGTCCAAGGTTCGAAAGAAGAACGATTTCACCATCAATCCGGTGAGCCGGACCCCGGTCAAGGTCAAGGCCGGCCCGTCGAGCACCTGGTTCGTGGTGTTGTTCATCAGCTTGATGCTGATCGGCCTCGTCTGGCTGCTCGTCTTCCAGCTCGCCGCGTCCGCTATCCCGTTCATGGCCGACCTCGGCCCGTGGAACTATGCGATCGCCTTCGCCTTCATGATCACCGGTCTTTTGCTCACGATGCGGTGGCGCTGAGGCGCGTCGCCGTCAAATGAATTCATCTTGGTCATTTGGGGTTCGCCCGCCAGCAACTTCGCTGTCACCGGATCACACTGATGTGATTCATCCCCATTGGGGATAGCACTTGTGGATAACCTCATTCCCGGCGGTGAGAGGGTGTTAATTACCCGTGCAGCAAACTGAATGGAGTCCGCCGCCGCTTGGAATCGCAGCGTGCGGCATAGCCGGGCTTATCTTGGCTATCAGCGTTGTGACCGTGGTCACAGACCCGCCGGGGCGGCTTCTCGGGGGCGTAGCCGCCGTCGGATTGTTGGTGTTCGCAACGATGTCGTGGCGTGCCCGGCCCAAGCTGGCAATTACCAGCGACGGTCTGGTGTTTCGCGGCTGGACCGGCACCCGGCACCTGCAGCGCGGTGACATCCGGCGCATCCGGATCACCGAGTTCCGCCGCCTCGCCCGAAAGCAGCGGTTGCTCGAGATCGACACCACCGACGATCGGCTGCTCGTGTTCACCCGATGGGATCTGGGCACCGACCCGCTGGACGTGCTCGACGCGCTGACCGAGGCCGGCTATGCGGGCGGCCCCGCGTGATTTCGGCGCGCTGACGGACCGCTACGGGGCATGAGCGCGCCGAAATCGCCCTAGCTGATGGTGATCGAGTCGATGACGACCGGGTCGGTCGGTCGGTCGTTGCGGTCGGTCGAGGTCGTGGCGATCGCATCGACCACCTTCTGCGACTCGGGGTCGACGACCTCACCGAAGATGGTGTGCTTGCGGTTGAGGTGCGGGGTCTTGCCGACCGTGATGAAGAACTGCGATCCGTTGGTGCCCGGGCCGGCGTTGGCCATGGCCAGCAGGTAGGGCTTGTCGAACTGCAGCTCGGGGTGGAACTCGTCCTCGAACTTGTAGCCTGGTCCGCCGCGGCCGGTGCCGGTGGGGTCGCCGCCCTGGATCATGAAGCCGGAGATGACGCGGTGAAAGACCACGCCGTCGTAGAAGGGCCCGGACGTGCCGCCCGATGCGTTCTCGCCGCTGTAATCCCTGGTGCCCTGCGCCAGGCCGACGAAGTTGGCGACCGTCTTGGGGGCGTGGTTACCGAAGAGTGCGATCTTGATGTCACCGCGGTTGGTGTGCAGCGTCGCGGTGGCTGTCTGAATGGGGCTCGTCACGAGAAATCAGTCTGCCACGCGCGGTCCGGCGGCCAACCGGGCACCGCTGGATAGCCGGGGATGGCAGGCTGGTATGGACCTGCCGACGGGTGATGAGAGAGGCCGAAGATGCGCGCGAAGACACAAGACCGGTTGACTCCCCGCGAGCGGTTGAACCGCGGACTGATGTATTCGGCGGTCGGCCCGGTCGACGTCACCCGCGGTGCGGTGGGCCTGGGGATCAGCGGCGCGCAATCGTCGGCGCACTGGGTGGGGGAGCGCTACCGCCAGGGCCGTCTCAAGGATCAGTTGAGCAAGGACCTGGCCGCCGCTCAAGAGACGATAAGCGCTGAGTTGGCCGCCGCCCAGGAGGTGGTGTCGGGGCTGCCGGAGGCGTTGAACAAGGCCCGGGCGCGGCGCCGACGTCGACCGCTGCTGTTGGCTGCGGCGGGCGCGGTGGTGCTGGCCGGGGGAGCGGTGGCCTTTTCGATCGTTCGCCGGTCGAGCCGGCCCGAGCCCTCACCGTTGCCGCCCAGCGTCGAAGTGGCGCCGAAACCGTAGTCGGCGCAGGACATTTGCGTGGAGCCTAGGAGAATCGAACTCCTGACATCTACCTTGCAAAGGTAGCGCTCTACCAACTGAGCTAAGGCCCCGTGATCGGTTCGGCGGGCGCGTCGGCTGCCACGTGCCATACCTCGACGCCGTGCCGCGATCGCCACAACGTGACGGCCACCGCCGCGACGATCCCGGTGGCGGCCAACAGCGCCAGCCTCATGGTGTGAACCTTTCCGTGGGGCTAGGAGGACTCGAACCTCCGACCTCTTCGTTATCAGCGAAGCGCTCTAACCGCCTGAGCTATAGCCCCGTATGCCGTCTGGCCGAGCGACGAGATTACCGCAACCCTAAGCCGCTACCCAAACTCAATCCCGATCGGCGAGGGTGACCTCGACACCGCCGACCAAGTCGGTCGTCAGGTTGTAGACGAACGCACCCACCGTGGCCATCGCGGTCAGCAACACGATGTTCACCAAACCGATCAACGTCGCGCCGCCGAAGATCGTTCCGCTGGACACCAACTCGCCGCCGGAGGTCCCGCTGGCGCTGGTGAGCAGGTCGCCGACGTTGCTGTTGAGTTTGCTCCACACGCCCATGCCGCCGAGCGCCAGGTACAGGAACGCGACGGCGATCATCCACACGAAGAACAGCGCGACCGACAGCACCAGCGACACCTTCAGCGTGCTCCACGGGTCGATGCGCCGGATCTGCATGCTGGCCCGCACCGGTCCGTGGTGGCGGGTGCCGACCTGGATGCGGCTGGTGGGACCCGCCGGCCGGTGGGCCGGTTCTGCCGTGGACCGCTCCGCGGCCGGTTTCCGCGGTGTCGGACGCGGCACCGGACCGGACAGGTCGGGCAACTCGCTGCTATAGGCCTCCGGGGTCGGCTGCCGCGTCTCGGGGCCGCCCGGCCGGGTTTCGGGCCCGGGTTGCCGGGCCTCGGGCCCCTGCCGGCCATCCTCGCCAGCACCCTCCGGTGCGTCACCGCGGGCGTTGGGTCCCCGGCCAGCCACCGGACGTCGACGCGGCGGACCCTCCGGCGGCCGTTGCGACGTATTCGCGCCGCGAGCCGCACCCTGGCCTCGCTGCCACGGCGGTGCGTCACCGCGGTCGGAAACGCCTGGCCGCGACGCTGCCGCGCCCAGCGCCCCGCCGTCGTGGCCGGGGCCGCCGGCTGAGCCGTTGGGGCCACCGGGACCATCGACCGCGCGCGGGTGTCCCGGCTCGTTCGGTGAACTCACCTACGGCTCCTCACTGGTGACGGGCGCTCAAGCTCCGGGGTCGGTGTTGACCTCATCGGTGCTGTCACCTTCCTCGGCGTTGCGCGCGATGGCAACCAGTGTGTCGCCCTCACCCAGGTTCATCAACCGAACGCCCTTGGTTTGCCGCCCGGCCTTGCGAACCTGGCGAGCCGCCGTCCGGATGACGCCTCCACCCGAGGTGATGGCGTACAGCTCTGTGTCGTCATCGACGATCAACGCACCGACAAGGGTGCCACGACGTTTGTCGTACTGGATCGTCAGCACCCCTTTGCCACCGCGGCCCTGCACTGGGTACTCCTCGATCGCCGTGCGTTTGGCGTACCCGCCCGACGTCGCGACCAGCAAATACGTATCCGGGCGCACCACGTTGAGCGACAGCAGCTGGTCGTCGGTGTTGAACCGCATGCCCTGCACACCGGAGGTGGCGCGGCCCATCGGCCGCAGCGCCTCATCGGTGGCCGAGAACCGGATCGACTGGCCCTTGGCCGATACCAGCAGCAGGTCGTCGTCGGCCGAGCACAACACGGCGCCCACCAACTCGTCGCCGTCGCGCAGGTTGACCGCCACGATGCCGCCCGACCGGTTGGAGTCGAACTCGGTGAGCCGGGACTTCTTCACCAGCCCGTTGCGGGTGGCCAGCACCAAGTAGGGCGCATCCTCGTAGGTCTTGATCTGGATGACCTGCGCGATGCGTTCCTCGGGCTGGAATGCCAGCAGGTTGGCGACGTGCTGGCCGCGCGCGGTGCGCGACGTCTCCGGCAGGTCGTAGGCCTTCGCGCGGTATACGCGGCCCTGGGTGGTGAAGAACAGGATCCAGTCGTGCGTGGAGCAGACGAAGAAGTGGTTGACGATGTCGTCCTGTTTGAGGCCGGCGCCCTGCACTCCCTTACCGCCGCGCTTCTGGCTGCGGTACAGGTCGGTCTTGGTGCGCTTGGCATAGCCGGTCTCGGTGATCGTGACGACGACGTCCTCGCGGGCGATCAGGTCTTCGTCGCTGACCTCACCGTCGGCAGGCACGATGCGGCTGCGGCGGTCATCGCCGTACTTGTCGACGAGTTCCTTGAGCTCATCGCGCACGATGGCCCGTTGCCGCTCGGGCTTGGCCAGGATGTCTTCCAGATCGGCGATCTCGGCTTCGATCTTGGCCAGATCGTCGACGATGCGCTGGCGCTCCAGGGCGGCCAGCCGGCGCAGCTGCATGTCCAGGATGGCCTGGGCCTGGATGTCGTCGATGTCCAGGAGCTCGATCAGGCCTTGGCGCGCGATGTCGACGGTTTCCGAGGCCCGGATCAACGCGATCACCTCGTCGAGGGCGTCGAGCGCCTTGACCAGGCCACGCAGAATGTGCGCCCGTTCGTTGGCCTTACGCAGCCGGTAGGTGGTGCGCCGCACGATGACGTCGAGTTGATGGTCGACGTAGTACCGGATCATCTGATCCAGGCGCAACGTGCGCGGCACCCCGTCGACGATCGACAGCATGTTGGCGCCGAAGCTGGTCTGCAGCTGGGTGTGCTTGTAGAGGTTGTTCAGCACCACCTTGGCCACGGCGTCGCGCTTGATCTCGATGACGATGCGCAGACCCACCCGGTCGCTGGACTGGTCCTCGATGTTGGCGATGCCGGCGAGCTTGCCGTCGCGGACCTGCTCGGCGATCGAGGTGATGAAGTTGTCGTGGTTGACCTGGTACGGCAGCTCGGTGATGACGATGCCGGTGCGGCCGCGGCTGTCCTCTTCGATCTCCACGACGCCGCGCATCCGGATCGACCCGCGCCCGGTGGTGTAGGCGTCCGTAATGCCTTGGGAGCCAACGATCAAACCGGAGGTGGGGAAGTCCGGACCCTTGACACGTTCGCAGACGGCCGCCAACGTGGCTTCCTCGTCGGCGTCGAAGTTGTCCAGGCACCAGTACACCGCGTCGGCGAGCTCACGCAGGTTGTGCGGCGGAATGTTGGTGGCCATACCCACCGCGATGCCGCCGGACCCGTTGGCCAACAGGTTGGGGAACCGGCTCGGCAGCACCGTCGGTTCTTGCACCCGGCCGTCGTAGTTCGGAACGAAATCGACGGTCTCCTCGTCGATTTCCCGGAGCATCTCCATCGCCAGCGGGGTCAGCCGCGCCTCGGTGTTGTGGCTGACGAACCCGTTGGTGATGAATGAATGGTCATCGGTGTCAACACGCAGGCTGTAGACCGGCTGCACTCCGGCGTCCGTCACCGAGGCCACGCGAGCGTAGTAGAACCGGCCGTCGGTGAGTTCCGAGGCGATCGCTTTCACGTCGGTGTCCGCGATACGGCCGAGTATCTCGGCGCGGTCGCGCTGCCAGCGGGACTGCCGGTCGATGTTGTGCCTGTTGAGCCAGTCCTTGTCTATCCACCGGCTGCGGCAGTGTGTGCGGATGAACTTGGCGAGGCCTGGGACATGATCGCCATCCAGCCCTGCGGCGTTCGCCGGCAGCGCCGCAAGGAGCCCTTGCAGCTTGGACTGTTTCGCTCCACCGAAACCGACCTGGGCCGCGAACATTTCAGCGTGTGCACGGTTCGTGATGACGACTTTGTGCTCACCCGTCGCATGCAGATAGCGCCGTGAGATCACTCCGAACTCCAACAGCATCTGCTGGATATCCTTGGCAAGCCGCCCACTTCGGGTTGAGTACGAGACCTGGATTATGTTGCGCGGCAGGGCCGAACATGATCCATCGCCTTCGAACAGTGCGCCAAGGAATGCGCGTTTGACCGCCGCCGGGCTATGCCAGAGCCACTCGGGGACGGCTTTCTCCGTCGACCGCTGACCCATGAGCTCGCCCAGGCGGCTGTGCCGGAGCGCATCCGTGTTCTGGACATCGAGTTCGAACAGATTTGCTCCGGAAGCAATTGTCCGCTCGGAGACATACCGGGGGCCGCCCACGACGGCGTCATAGGCACCCACCACCATGTTGAAGTAGTCGCGGTCCAGGTTGTTGAACCCAGCACGCTTCTCCGAGACGAAACCCTCGCTGATGAAGGCGCCGAACAGGAGTGCCTCCAGGGTGTCGTGCCAGTCACCCGGCGGTCCGAACTCCGCCGGCGGCGTTCTCTGGATGACCACCCGGTCGTCTGCACGCACTTCTTCGATGAGCTTCCACAGCAGAGTCGGAACGCCTGCCACATCCACCAAGCACAGAATCGGATGGTTGGCAGTCCCGGTGACCTCGTAGCCCTCGGCGGTCCGAACGGTGTAGGTCTGATGCTCCCCGGAGTGGAAAAGGCGGTCGGCCAGGACTGGGTTACCGTGGCGGTCCAGCACCTTGGCGTCGACCACATTGTCGGAGTTCGGCCGAACACCGGGAACGATCTCCGCAATCCGGACCGACTGTCCAAAGGGCAGCCGCACCAACGCATCTCCGGTCACGCAGTATCTCATCGCGGCCGGCGGGTCGTTGCCTGGCGAACCGAAGTTGCCCTGGCCGTCGACCAGCGGATAGCGCAGCGACCACGGCTGAGCCAGCCTAACCAGGGTGTCGTAGATCGACGCGTCGCCGTGGGGGTGGTAGTTACCCATCGTCTCGGCAACGGAGCGCGCGGATTTCGCGTGGCTGCGGTCCGGGCGAAAACCCGAGTCGTACATCGCGTAGAGCACCCGGCGGTGCACCGGCTTGAGCCCGTCACGCACCTCGGGCAGCGCGCGGCCCACGATCACGCTCATTGCATAATCGATGTAGCTGCGCTGCATTTCCTGCTGGATGTCGACCGGTTCGATGCGGTCGCCTGCTTCGTCGCCGGGAGGCAACGTGGTGTCAGTCATGAAATGAGTCCTATGGCTAGTTAAACGTCAAGGAAACGAACGTCTTTGGCGTTGCGGGTGATGAAACTTCGGCGCGCTTCCACGTCCTCGCCCATCAGCACCGAGAACAGCTCATCAGCGGCTGCCGCGTCGTCCAGGGTGACCTGGCGCAGGATTCGCGTGGAGGGATCCATCGTGGTCTCCCACAGTTCCTTGGCGTCCATCTCGCCAAGACCCTTGTACCGCTGGATGCCGTCGTCGACGTTGATCTTCTTACCCGCTTGGCGGCCCGCCTCGAGCAGGGCGTCGCGTTCACGGTCGGAGTACGCGAACTCCGGCTCGCTGCGCTGCCACTTCAGCTTGTACAGCGGCGGCTGCGCCAGGTACACATGGCCGTTTTCGATGAGCGGTTTCATGAACCGGAACAGCAGCGTCAGTAGCAGCGTGGCGATGTGCTGGCCGTCGACGTCGGCGTCGGCCATCAACACGATCTTGTGGTAGCGCAGCTTGGCGAGGTCGAACTCGTCGTGGATACCGGTGCCCAGCGCGGTGATGATCGCCTGCACCTCGGTGTTCTTCAGCACCCGGTCGATACGTGCCTTCTCGACGTTGATGATCTTGCCGCGCAGCGGCAGAATCGCCTGGAACATCGAGTCGCGGCCGCTCTTGGCCGAGCCGCCTGCCGAATCACCCTCCACCACATAGAGTTCGGACTTGCTCGGATCGGTGGATCGGCAGTCGGCCAGCTTGCCGGGCAGCCCGCCGAGGTCGGTGGCGCTCTTGCGACGCACCAGCTCGCGTGCCTTACGCGCCGCGATGCGCGCCTGCGCAGACGAGACCGCCTTGTTGACAACGGTTTTGGCTTCAGATGGGTTGGCTTCGAACCAGTGGCTCATCTGCTCGTTGCAGATCTTCTGCACAAACGACTTCACCTCGGTGTTGCCGAGCTTGGTCTTGGTCTGACCCTCGAACTGCGGCTCAGCCACCTTGACCGAGATGACCGCGGCCAGGCCTTCGCGAATGTCGTCGCCGGTGAGGTTGGGATCTTTGTCCTTGAGCAGCTTCTTGTCTTTGGCGTACCTGTTGACCACGGTGGTCAGCGCGGCGCGGAAACCCTCTTCGTGGGTGCCGCCTTCGTGGGTGTTGATGGTGTTGGCGAAGGTGTGCACCGACTCGGAGTAGCCGCCGTTCCACTGCATGGCGATCTCGACCTCGTGGCCTTCACCCTTGCCGCCGAAGTCGATGATGCTCTGGTGGATCGGCGATTTGGTCCGATTGATGTGTTTGACGAAGTCGACCAGCCCGCCGGGGTAGTGAAACGTCCGATGCTTGACCTTGAACGGCTCGGCCGCCTCGGCCGCCTTCTCCTCGGCGGACTTGGGCGCCTCGGCGACGTCGCTGACCACCTCGTCGGTGACCTCTTCTGCCCGCACCCGCTCGTCGACCAGCGAGATCGTCAGCCCCTTGTTCAAGAACGCCTGCTCCTGCAGGCGGCGCGCGACGGTCTCGAAGTCGTACTCGGTGGTTTCGAAGATGTCCGGGTCGGCCCAGAACCGCACCGTCGTCCCGGTCTTGTTGGTCTTGCCGCCCTGCTTGAGCTCGCCGGGTACCGACCGGTCGTAGTACTGGAACCACTCGTAGCCGTCGCGGAAGATCGTCACCTCCACCCGGGAGGACAGCGCGTTGACCACCGAGACCCCGACACCGTGCAGGCCGCCGCTGACCGCGTAGCCGCTGTTCTCGCCGCCGAACTTGCCGCCGGCGTGCAGCTGGGTCATCACCACGTCGACGGTGGGGATGCCAGCTTGTTTGTGCTTGGCCACCGGGATGCCACGACCGTCGTCGGTGACCTCGACGCTGCCGTCGGCCAGGATCTTGACGTCGACTTTGGTGGCGTAGCCGGCCATCGCCTCGTCGATGGAGTTGTCCACGACCTCCCAGATAAGGTGGTGCAGGCCGCGTTCACCGGTCGAGCCGATGTACATACCCGGACGTTTGCGGACGGCCTCGAGCCCTTCGAGAATGGTGATCGCATCGGCGCCGTACTCGTTGGGAGCACTCTTCTTCTGGGCAGCCACGTTGGACGGGTCTCCTTGGGGTTCAAATGCGGGCGGTCGAGCACCGCCCACCGATTCTGTGGAACAGTCTACCGGGAATGACCGTCAGGACCGACTCTGAGGGGGCGTTTCTACACACCTATTTGCGTCGCCTGTGGAATTTTTTGCCTTGAGGTGCCTCATGACGCTTCAGAACACCGATCGAAGCGTTCTAGTGCGTTTCAGGAACCAGCCGCGGCGGCGGTCAGCCGTAGGTGTCACGGGGTCCCCGGCCTGCGATGTGGTACGGGCCTTTTCGCCATGACGGCGCCACCGGTCCGACGATCTTCAGCGACGTCACCACCCCGTCGCCGACCTCCGCGGCGATCTTGGCCAGCAGTTGGGCCTGAACCATCCGCAGCTGGGTGGCCCACGCGGTGGATTCCGCGGAAACCGTCAGCACCCCATCGTGCAGCGTGGTCGGCGTCGCATGCGCCGCAATCTGCTCGCCGACGACGCCGGCCCAGCGTCCGAACACCGCGCCCTGCGCGACGCGGCCGGACCAGCCGCGGGTTTTGGCAACGTCACGCGCCGCCGACCCGAGCGGTTGTGGATCACGCGCGTCCGGTCCCGGCCCTGACCAGCGTCGGCGGCTGTTTCCCGCCACCCGGCGCGGTTGCGGCCGCCGGCCCCGGCCGATGTCCTTACCTTGGCTGCGTGCCGCGCCACGTGCTTCTTCCAACGTGCGACGGACCAGATCCATCCCCGCCAGGTTCGCCAGACGCTCGGGTGGCCGCACGTCGCCGTCGCCGCTGCCATCAGTCATGGTCCACACCAGCCACATCGGAGACCCGACCGTCGTCGCCGTCGCGCATCGACACCTCGATTCGGCGGGCATCCCAGTCCGCGGGGATGTCGTCGGCGACGGCCGCGGTGACCAGCACCTGCTCGGCGTCGGCGGCGACATTGGCCAGCGCTTGTCGTCGCGCGGTGTCGAGTTCGGCGAACACGTCGTCGAGCAACAGCACAGGATCCCCGCCCTCGGCGCGCAACAACTCGTAAGCCGCCAACCGCAGCGCCAGCGCCATCGACCACGACTCTCCGTGGCTGGCAAAGCCTTTCGCGACATGATCGCCCAGCCGCAGCTCCAGATCATCGCGGTGCGGCCCGACCAGACAGACACCGCGCTCGAGTTCGGCGTCACGGCGGCGCGCCAGCGCGTCCAGCAGCGCGGCCTCGAACACCTCCGCATTGCCGGTGCCCGCGGCGCTTTCTTCCTCCACGACTTCCACGCCGCTGCGGTACCGGATCGACGCCGGGCGCGACGCCGGCGCCAACAGCTGATAGGCCTTCTCGACCTCGGGTGCCAGTTGGTTGACGAGGTCGACGCGGGCCGCGATCAGCCGCGCGCCTTTCTCAGCCAGATGCCCATCCCAGACGTCGAGGGTGTCGAGCACCCCGCGGTCACCGCGATACCGGGCGGCCGCGGCGGTCTTCAACAGCGCGGTGCGTTGCCGAAGCACCTTGTCGTAGTCCGCGCGCACCGCGCTGACCTGCGGGCGCCGGGTGGTGGCCAACTCGTCGAGGTAGCGACGACGCTCGCCGGGATCGCCGCGGACCAGCGCCAGATCCTCCGGTGCGAACAACACCGCACGCAATACCCCGAGGATCTCGCGGGCCGCACGCACCGGCGACCGGTTCAGCCGGGCCTTGTTGGCCCGGCCCGCGGTGATCTCCACGTCTACCGCCAGCTCACGGCCCTCGTTGACCACGATGGTCGACACCACCGCGCGTGGGGCGCCCGTTCTGATCAGCGGCGCATCGGTGGCCACTCGATGCGAACCCAGCGTCGCCGAATACCACAGCGCTTCAATGATATTGGTCTTACCGAAGCCGTTCGGACCGACGAACACGGTGCGCCCCGGCGCCAACTCCAGGTCGACCCGCGGCCATGACCGGAAGTCGGTCAATCCGAGACGACGGACGTGCACCCTAACCGCTCCTCGCGTACGCAGGCACCTAGCCTGACTCGCTGATCCGCTTGACCGCATGGCCACCGAACTGGTTGCGCAACGCCGCGACGGCCTTCATGGTCGGCGACTCGTCCTGCCGGGACAGGAAGCGGGCGAACAGTGCCGCGGCGATGCTCGGCACCGGAACCCGCAGCCGGATCGCCTCCTCCACGGTCCACCGACCTTCCCCGGAATCCTCGGTGTAGCCGCTGATCTTGGCGAATCCCGGATCCTCTTTCAACGCCTTCGCCAGCAGTTGCTGCAGCCACGACCGCACCACGGTGCCGTTGCTCCACGCCTGATACACCGCCTGCGGGCTCTCGATCAACTCCTCTGCGGACAGCATTTCGTAGCCCTCGGCGTACGCAGTCATCAGCGCGTACTCCACCCCGTTGTGCACCATCTTCGCGAAATGCCCCGCACCGACCGGCCCGGCGTGGACAAACCCGTCTTCGCGCGGCCCGGGCGGGCGCAGGGTGTCGAAGATCGGCATCGCGCGTTCGACGTCGGCGTCCGCGCCGCCCACCATCAGCCCGTAGCCTTCTTCCAGCCCCCAGATCCCACCGGACACCCCCGCGTCGATGAACGCTACTCCTTTGTCGCCCAACAACTTTGCGTGTGGCGCGTCTTCGGTGTAACGGGAGTTTCCGCCGTCGATGACCAAGTCGCCGGCGCTGAGTTCGTCAGCGAGGCTGGTGATCGTCTCCCGGGTGATCGGTCCCGACGGCACCATCACCCACACCACCCGTGGCGTATCCAGAGCGTCGGCCAGCGCCGCCAGCGAGGGCACGTCGCTGACCTCGGGTCGTGGGTCGTAGCCGATGACCTCATGGCCGTTCTCGCGCAGGCGCTGACGCATGTTGAAGCCCATCTTGCCCAAGCCGACCAGACCCAGTTGCATATGCGCCCCTTTCCCGGGATCGGGCCGGTCAGCCGGGAAGCCGCACCGGCATCAGCAGGTAGACGTAATCAGTCTGCGCGGCGGGGAACGGACCGGTCGCGCCGGCCTCGGCCGCATCGTCGCCCGCCGGGCGCAGCACCGCGGGCCGGCTGGGCGTGGTGAACCCGAACGTCACCCGCTCCGAATGCAACGACCCCAGCCCGTCGGTCAGATACGTCGGGTTGAACGCGATGGTCAACGGGTCGCCCGCGAATGTCACGGGTAGGTCCTCTTCGGCCCGGCCGACATCGTCGGCGCCGGCGGACAACCGCAGCACGTCATCGGCGAACTCCATCCGCACCTGCGCGCCCCGGTCAGCGACCAGCGCGACGCGTTTGATGGCTTCGGTGAGTTCGGCGACGCCGACGGTGGCCACCGAGGTGTGCTCGGCGGGCAGCAGCTGGCGAAACTTCGGGAACTCGGCGTCCAGCAGTCGGGTAGTGCTGCGTTTACCTTGACTGCGGATACCCAGCAGCCCCTCCTGACCGACCTCGGCGCCCGCACCCAGCGACAGGTGGACTTCACCACCGTCGGTGGCCGCCTTCGCCGCTTCGGCCAGCGTCTTGGCCGGAACCAGCACCGCGGCTTCCAGATCGGCCGACGAGGTGGACCAGGTCAGTTCGCGAACCGCGAGCCGGAACCGGTCGGTGGCCGCCAAAACGACCTTCTCCCCGGCGATTTCCACCCGGATACCGGTGAGCATTGGCAACGTGTCATCACGACCGGCGGCGACGGCCACCTGACCGATGGCCTCGGCGAACAAGTCCGATGACACCACCCCGGTCTCCTCGGGCAGCGTGGGCAGGGTGGGGTAGTCCTCCACCGCCATCGTCGGCAACGAGAACCTGGCGCTACCGCAGGTCAATGACACCCTGGTGCCTTCGACACTGACGTCGATCGGCTTGGCGGGCAACGCTCTGGTGATGTCGGACAGCAACCGCCCGGATACCAAAACGCTTCCCGGGGAGGCGATTTCGGCTGGAACTTGCACCTCTGCCGACACTTCGTAGTCGAAGCCGGAGATGGTCAGCCCCTCGTCGGTGCCGGTGAGCAACACCCCGGCAAGCACCGGAACCGTCGGCCGGGTGGGAAGGTTTCGGGCCACCCAGGCGACCGCGTCGGCGAAATCTTCGCGCACCAACCGGAACTTCAAATCGGTGAGACCGACCGTTGTCGTCGCCACGTCCATTGGGTCCCTTCGATCAATGACACAACAAGCACTACGCAGCGGTTCCCCGGTGTCTCACTCGCATTCGAACCGATTTGCGTCGGAACGACCGTAACGGCTGCCGCTGAACCACCGTAGAGCTTTCCGCCTCAACTTGAAAGCTAAACGATGGGGCTGACATGCAGGTTGGGAAGGGGTTTCGACTTCGGGTGTCCGGGTGGTGTCCCCAGGCGCCTACTTCAAAGAAGAGTTCCGATAGATATACAAGCAACAGTATTAGGGCCTGTGCACATTGGGGATGAACACCGGTCTGCCCAGCCCAGCGTGATTTCCCGCTGTGAATGATTTGTGGATGATGCGTTGACCGAATGACAAACGCTGGGGAGTCCGGCCGGCCTGTGGACGACGCGCCGACCGGCTCCAGCGCTGGTTCCCAGGTTGTGCACATGGTGTGCACAGGGCCGGTCTGTGACCAGTGATGCTGGCGGTGCCAAAGATTTTTCGGATTCTCCCCGTCGTACGGACGCGCGAAAACCACCGCCGATGCGGTGATTCAGGTGGGGTGGACGTCAGCGCTTGGAGCGCTGACGGATCCGGGTGGTCAGTTCCTTGACGTGATCGAAGACCTCACGGCGTTCGGCCATCTCGGCGCGAATCTTCTTCTCCGCGTACATCACTGTAGTGTGATCGCGCCCGAACGCCTGCCCGATCTTGGGCAGGGAGAGGTCGGTGAGCTCGCGGCAGAGGTACATCGCGATCTGGCGGGACTGCGCCAGCGCCCGGGTCTTACCGGGTCCGCGGAGTTCCTCGACGGTGGTTTCGAAGTACTCGGCGGTGGCGGCCATGATCGCGGCCGCGCTGATCTGCATGGTGCTGGCATCCGAGATCAGGTCGCGTAACACGATCTCGGCCAGCGACCTGTCGATCGGGGTCTTGTTCAGTGAGGCGAACGCGGTGACCCGGATCAGCGCACCCTCGAGTTCGCGGATGTTGCGCTCGATGCTGCTGGCGATGAGCTCGAGCACGTCGCCGGGTACGTCGAGGCGGTCCATCTGCGCCTTCTTGCGCAGGATCGCGATGCGGGTCTCCAGTTCGGGCGGTTGAACGTCGGTGATCAAGCCCCATTCGAACCGGGTCCGCAGCCGGTCCTCGAGGGTGGCCAGCTGTTTCGGGGGCCGATCCGACGAGATCACGATTTGCTTGTTGGCGTTGTGCAGCGTGTTGAAGGTGTGGAAGAACTCTTCCTGGATACCTTCCTTGCCCTCGATGAACTGGATGTCGTCGACCAGCAGGACGTCGATATCGCGGTAGCTGCGTTTGAAGGACGCTTTGCGGTCGTCGCGCAGCGAGTTGATGAAGTCGTTGGTGAATTCCTCGGTGGAGACGTACTTGACCCGCATGCCCGGAAACAAGCGCTGGGCGTAGTTGCCGGCGGCATGGAGCAGATGGGTCTTGCCGAGCCCGGATTCACCCCAGATGAACAAGGGGTTGTAGGCCCGGGCCGGAGCCTCGGCGATCGCGAGCGTCGCGGCATGGGCGAACCTGTTGGACGCGCCGATGACGAAGGTCTCGAAGGTGTAGCGCCGGTTCAGGTTGACCGCGGTGTCTTCATCGTCGGGGGCGTTGAGCTGTCGGTTGGCGAAGTAGGTCGGCCAACTTTCCTCGGCGCTGGCCAGGGCTTCGGAGACCTCGTCGACTTCGTCGGGTTCGAGGGGGGCGGAGGCGCTGGAGCCGTCGTCGGCCTCGCTTTCGGAGGACGCGGCGATGCGAACACCGAGTTCGACGCGCTGGCCGAGCTGGCGGCTGAGCGCGCTGATGATCGGTTCACGCAGGTGCCGTTCGATCTCGTTTTGCACAAACGGCGTCGGTACCGACAGGAGGGCAAATCCTTCGGTGATGACGAGTGGCTTGACGAGCTTCAGCCACGCCCTTTGCTGCGGGGTGAGGACGGGGAGGGTCGATTCCCCGTTGGGGGCCTCGGTGGGCCGAGAGGTGGCGTTGAGTTCAGCGACGACGGTGTTCCACACCGACACGAACGGCGGATCGGGGTCGGCTGTCAATGACTAGTAACCCCCTTTAGGCCGTGTTTGAGACGACCAAATGAACGATGACGAACTGTCCACAAAGTTATCCACAGGTTGTGGATAACGGACAGTCGCCGCCGCTCGGTTCTCTACCGGTGAGGAGGGCAGTGGCCGGGGCTCGTCGCAGTCGTGCGGGCCGTGGGCTCGCGGCTGTTCGGCCATCCTCATTTCGTTGTCTGTCGCCGTTTCGTTATCGAATCGGCCTTGGCAGAAGCTAACAGGTTTCGGGCCGGGTGCCAACCGTTCTGCGACATTGACGGGGGCGGATTTTCGGGGTGCGTAAAGGCGCGACAGCTGTGACGGCTGTGACGATTTGTGGGGGCCCCGAACGAGGTTTGACCCAGGCAATACTCGTCAGTACCCTCGAACAGTCGCCCGAACGTGGTGACACGGCTGCGAGCAGGCACGCCTGGTGAACGCGCCGGTTAAGCGGGACGGATGAGCTTACCAACGGCAACCGGGTCCACGACAGCGATATTCGCTTGCTGTGGGCTGCGGGTGCAAGACGCAACAAGGAGATAGAGCCGTGGCCAAGGGCAAGCGGACTTTTCAGCCCAACAACCGGCGCCGCGCACGCGTGCATGGGTTCCGGCTGCGGATGCGGACTCGGGCCGGTCGGGCGATCGTGTCCAACCGGCGGCGCAAGGGCCGTCGCGCGCTGTCTGCGTAACGCGACGCAGGACTAGCGCGGTGCTTCCGGCGCGGTACCGGATGACGCGGTCGACCGATTTCGGGACGACGGTCAGCCGCGGTGTGCGCACGGCACGGCCCGATCTGGTGGTGCACGCGCTGCGTGCGGACAATGGGGCCGAAGACGGCCCGAAGATCGGGCTGGTGGTTTCGAAATCGGTTGGTACCGCAGTGCAACGACATCGGGTGGCGCGCCGGCTACGGCACGTGGCCCGCGCGGTGATCGACGAACTCGACCCGGCTGACCGGGTGGTGATCCGCGCGATGCCCAGCTCCCGGCACGCGATCTCGGCTCGGCTGGAACAAGAACTGCGTTCGGCGTTGCGGCGGAGCAGACCCAAGAGCGAGGCGCGTCGATGAAGGCGGGTGTCGTCGCGCGCGGGGTCATCTTCGTGATCCAGCTGTACCGCAACATGGTTTCGCCGCTGCGGTTGCCGACGTGCCGCTTCATGCCGACCTGCAGTCAGTACGCGGTGGATGCGCTGGGCGAGTACGGGCTCATGAAGGGCGGCTGGTTGGCAACCGTACGGCTGCTGAAATGCGGACCATGGCATAAGGGAGGATGGGACCCGATCCCGGAGCGCGGGGGCGAGGCGCACCAAAGCTGTGCGCAGGCAAGCGAGTACCGCACCGATCGGGAGAGTTCCGCCCGCAGCGGGCAAACCCCGGCATTGCGATCAGGAAGCGAGACGCGTGTTTAACTGGTTCAGCCTCGACATCATCTACTACCCGGTGTCGGCGATCATGTGGGTCTGGTACAAGCTGTTCGGTTTTGTGCTGGGGCCGTCGAACTTCTTCGCCTGGGCGCTGGCGGTGATGTTCCTCGTGTTCACCTTGCGCGCGATCCTCTACAAGCCGTTCGTCAAACAGATCCGTACCACCCGCCAGATGCAGGAGTTGCAGCCTCAGATCAAGGCGCTGCAGAAGAAGTACGGCAAAGACCGTCAGCGCATGGCGCTGGAGATGCAGAAGCTCCAGAAGGAACACGGCTTCAACCCGATCCTCGGCTGCCTGCCGATGCTGGCGCAGATCCCGGTTTTCATCGGGCTGTTTCACGTGTTGCGGTCCTTCAACCGCACCGGCGGTTACGGCATCGGCGCACAGCACCTCGATCCCGCGGTGAACCGCACGTTGCCCAACTACGTCTTCAGCGCCACTGACGTTGGGCACTTCCTGGACGCCAACCTGTTCGGCGCTCCGATCGGGGCGTGGATGATCCAGACCACGGGTCTGGACGCGTTCACCGAATTCAATCGCGCGGCGGTGATCGCGGTCGGTGTGCCGATCATGATCCTGGCCGGCGTCGCCACCTACTTCAACAGCCGGGCGTCGGTCGCGCGGCAGAGCCCCGAGGCTGCGGCCAATCCGCAGACCGCGTTGATGAACAAGTTGGCGCTGTACGTGTTCCCGCTCGGCGTCGTGGTCGGTGGACCGTTCCTACCGCTGGCCATCATCATGTACTGGCTCGCCAACAACATCTGGACCTTCGGTCAGCAGCACTACGTGTTCGGCAAGATCGAAAAGGAAGAAGAAGCCAAGAAGCAGGAAGCGCTGGAGCGGCGCGCACAGAACGCGCCGCCGCCGGGGGCCAAGCCGAAACGGGCCGGCAAGGGTCAGGCCGCGACCGCGCAGGTGACCACGACGGCCAACGCCGACAGCGCCGCCGACGACGGGGGTGAGGACACCACAACGGACGGTGAGAGCGCGCCGAAGACGAAGCCAGCCTCCGGTCCGCGCAAGTCCGCATCGGCGACGAACAACCGCGCGCCGCGGCCGGGAGCCACACCGCGGCCGGGCGCGCGACCCAAGAAGAAGAAACGTTGACCGGTTCTCACCGGTGGAATGAGGAGAGACACAGTCATGACGGACGCTGAGACGACCGAGCGCGACGAGGAGTTGACCGGCGGACCGGACGACGGCGAGGCCGCCGCGCCGACCGTCGAGGACGACCTGGAGGAGCGTCTGGTCGCCGAAGGCGAGATCGCCGGCGACTATCTCGAGGAGCTCTTGGATCTGCTCGACTTCGACGGCGACATCGATCTGGATGTGGAGGGGGACCGCGCGGTCGTCAGCATCGACGGCGGCGGGGACCTCAGCAAGTTGGTCGGGCGTAAAGGCGAGGTACTCGACGCGCTGCAGGAGCTGACCCGGCTGGCGGTCCACCAGAAGACCGGTGAGCGCAGCCGGCTGATGCTCGACATCGCGCGGTGGCGCCGCCGGCGTCGTGACGAGTTGACCGCTCTGGGCGAGAAGGTGGCGCGGCGGGTGCTCGAGACGGGGGAGCGCGAGGAGCTCTCGCCGATGACGCCGTTCGAGCGCAAGATCGTGCACGACGCGGTCGCCGGAATCGATGGGGTGCACAGCGAGAGCGAGGGCGTCGAGCCGTCGCGGCGCGTGGTCGTGCTGATCGACTGATCGCGAGCGAGTTACATCGATGTAGTTTTGACGGCTAGGCCGGCGCGCGAGATCCGGAGGATGTTTCACGTGAAACATGGCGAGGTATCGGCAGCGCCGGCGGCCGCGGAGGCCTTGTTCGGAGGGGCGGTCGAAACAGCCCAGCGGTACGCCGAAGCTCTTGCCGGCGCAGGCGTGGAACGGGGGCTGATCGGACCGCGGGAGGTGGACCGGCTATGGGAGCGCCACCTTCTCAATAGCGCCGCCGTCGGCGAGCTCATCGAACCGGATGCCAATGTCGCCGACATCGGGAGCGGGGCCGGGCTGCCCGGGATACCGTTGGCGTTGGCTCGCCCGGACCTCCGTGTGACGCTTGTCGAACCACTCCTGCGCCGCAGCGAATTTCTGGCGGAGATGATCGTGGAGTTGGCACTCGACGTGAGGGTTGTTCGAGGCCGGGCCGAGGAGGCGACGGTTCGGCGCCAAGTGGCGGAAATGGATGTTGTGGTGTCGCGCGCGGTGGCGTCGTTGGACAAGCTGACGAAGTGGAGCATGCCGCTGTTGCGTGTCGACGGGCGAATGCTGGCGATCAAGGGGGAGCGGGCCGAGGAAGAGGTCCGGGACCACCGGCGTGCGATGACGGCACAGGGTGCCGCTGATGTGAGGGTGATCAAATGTGGCGCGGATTTCGTGGATCCACCCGCGACCGTCGTGGTGGCGCGGCTACGCACTCCGAGGGCACACCGCTCAACGGGCAGGAGAAGAGGATGAGTTCGGTTCCTGAGCGCGGCGGGCGTGGGCCCGAGGGCTCCGGTGCAGACGCCGCCGCGGCCCAGGGCCCCGAGGTTTCACGTGAAACATCGACTCCGCGCGAGGACGTTTCACGTGAAACATGGGACACCTCAGCGCCGCCGACCGAGGACTGGTCGGACCCGGCGGCGGCGGACACCCCGATCGGCGCGGAGGCCGAGCGGGCCGTGCGCCTCTTGCACGCCGCGGCGAAGGGCCGGCTGCCGCGCCCGCCCCGCCAACGCGTCTTCACGATCGCCAACCAGAAGGGCGGGGTCGGCAAGACGACCACCGCGGTCAATGTCGCGGCGGCGCTCGCACTGCAGGGCCTCAACACGTTGGTCATCGACCTCGACCCCCAGGGCAATGCCAGCACCGCGTTGGGGATCGAGCACCGACCCGGCACGCCGTCCTCTTATGAGGTGTTGATCGGCGAGATACCACTGCAGGACGCACTGCAACGCAGCCCGCACAGTGAACGGCTCTACTGCGTGCCGGCGACCATCGACCTCGCCGGTGCCGAGATCGAATTGGTCAGCATGGTGGCCCGGGAAGGCCGGCTGCGCAGTGCGCTCGCCGGGCTCAAGGACCACGACTTCGACTACGTTTTCATCGACTGCCCACCGTCGCTGGGGCTGTTGACGATCAACGCCCTGGTGGCCGCACCCGAGGTGCTCATCCCGATCCAGTGCGAGTACTACGCGCTTGAAGGGGTGGGGCAGTTGTTGCGCAACATCGAGATGGTCAAGGCGCACCTGAACCCTCAACTCGATGTCACCACCGTGGTGTTGACGATGTACGACGGGCGCACCAAACTCGCCGACCAGGTTGCTGCCGATGTTCGGTCACACTTCGGCGATAAGGTATTGCGGACCGTCATCCCGCGCAGCGTCAAGGTTTCCGAGGCGCCCGGCTACGGGATGACGATCCTCGATTACGACCCGGGCTCGCGGGGCGCGATGAGCTATCTGGACGCGAGCCGGGAGATCGCCGAACGGGGCCAGATCGCCGAACGGAGCCACGGCCGATGAGCGGGCGCAGGTTCGAGGAGTAGGGGAGAAAGTGCAATGACCCAATCGTCACGCAGGCGCAGCGGTCTTGGTCGCGGGCTGGCTTCGCTGATCCCTACCGGGCCGGCCGACGATGACACGTCGTCGTACGGACCGCGGATGGGCGACGCGGCCGCCGACGTGGTCATCGGCGGCTCGATCGACGGCGCGAACACCACCACCAACGACGTCGGTGCGGTCTACTGCGAGATCGACCCGGCCGCCATCGAACCCAACCCGCGCCAGCCCCGCCAGGTCTTCGACGAGGAATCGCTCTCCGAGCTCATCCACTCCATCCGCGAGTTCGGTCTCATGCAGCCGATCGTCGTGCGCAGCCTGCCCGGCGAGCGGGGGGAAAGTCCGCGCTATCAACTCGTCATGGGCGAGCGCCGGTGGCGGGCCGTGCAGCAGGCCGGCCTCGACACCATTCCCGCGATCGTCCGGGAGACCACCGACGACAGCATGCTGCGCGACGCGTTGTTGGAGAATATCCACCGCGTGCAGCTGAACCCGCTCGAGGAGGCGGCCGCCTATCAGCAGCTGCTCGATGAGTTCGGTGTCACCCACGATGAACTGGCGGCCCGCATCGGCCGGTCGCGGCCGTTGATCACCAACATGATCCGGCTGCTGCGGTTGCCGATCGCGGTACAGCGCCGAGTCGCCGCCGGCGTGCTGTCGGCCGGCCACGCCCGCGCGCTGCTGTCACTGGAGGGCGGCCCGGAAAAGCAGGAGGAGTTGGCGGCGCGAATCGTCGCCGAAGGGTTGTCCGTGCGCGCCACCGAGGAAGCGGTCACGCTGGCCAATCGCTCCGACGATGCGGCCCCGAGCGCGCCACGACGTAAGCCGATCCAGATGCCCGGCCTGCAGGACGTTGCTGAACGGCTCTCCACATCGTTCGACACCCGCGTCACGGTCAGCCTGGGCAAACGCAAGGGCAAGATTGTCGTCGAGTTCGGGTCGGTCGACGATCTGCAACGCATTGTCGACCTGATGACCGCGGCCGAGCGCTGAACTACCACCCGCGGTAATTACGTCACTGTGACACTGGCATCCGGTAGCGAACCGCACGGGCAGCTCGTGCAGATGAATTCCGCTGGGGTGCAATCGGTTTCGGCTCACCGGCGGTGCGTCGCGCGATGCAGTGAAGAAACCGGGCCGTCGGCGCCGGAGCCTTCTATCCTGGAGTGGCACCCGAGCATCTCGGTACCGCGTGGAACCCGGAGAGTTTAGTGTCAGCACGAATCGCGCCTCTTCGGCTCGATGGCTTCGAGCAGTTACCCAAGCACGCCCGCCGGTGCGTGTACTGGGAGGTCGATCCGTCGACGCTGGAGACCGGTGCCGGCGCTGCGCCCGGTCGAAACGCTCCGCTGTCGGACCCCGAATTCGAGAAGGAAGCGTGGCTGTCGATGGTCATGCTCGAGTGGGGGTCGTGCGCGCAGATCGCGGTGCAGTGCCGCGACGGGGCCGACGACGACCCGGTGCCGCTGCGCGGCGACGAACCATGCCTGGGCTACGCCTTCTACGCGCCGCCGACCGCGGTGCCCCGCGCGCGTCACTTTCCGACCGGGCCAGTCAGCGCCGACGCCGTGCTGCTCACCTCGCTGGGGGTGGAACCGTGCGACGACGCTGACACGTTGCCGCGCAGCCTGATTGCCGCGGTCGTCGGGGATCTGGTGCGTCGCGGGGCGCGCGCATTGGAGGCCTTCGGGCACACCGCCGACGTCGGCGAACTCGCCGACCCGGACACGGTGTCGCCGTCGTTGCGCGGCGTGGTGGAAGTACTCGGGGACTGTGCGGTGGACCAGTGCGTGCTGGGCGTCGACATGTTGCGCGATGCCGGGTTCGTCGTCGTCGCCCAGCACCCGTACTTTCCGCGGCTGCGGCTGGAACTCGAGCAGGGTCTGGGCTGGAAGGCGGACGTGGAAGCCGCGTTGGAACGGCTGCTGGAAACCGTTGAGCTGAAGGAACCGGTCGGGGCGGGTGCGCGCTCGTCCGGGTGAACCGGTCAGGACCGGCTGACCCGGCCGGCGTTGTCGACGGACAGTTCGTGCGCCAACAGTTCGGCGAACGTGAATGTCCCTGTCGGACGGTCGTTCTTGCCGAGCAGGTAGAGGCGTTTGACGGCGGCGAGGATGCCTTCGGCGATCGAATCGCGGTTCTGGGTCGACACCAGCATGTCGCGGTCGCGCGGGTTGGTGACGTAACCGACGTCGACCTGCACGGTGGGCATCCGCGTCAACCGCAGCAGATCCCACGTCCGCCCGTGGGTGCGGCAGTCGCGTAATCCGGTGCGGGCCACTACTTCTCGTTGAATGAAGTCGGCCAGGTTGCGCCCGATGGTGGACACCGAGCCGTGTGAGTTACCGAAGTGGAAGGAGGCGACCCCGTTGGCGGCCGGGCTGGGCTGGGTGGCGCAGCGCAAGCTGATCATCAGGTCGGCGCCCACGGTGTTGGCGGTCGCGGCCCGTTCAGCGTCGGAGGGTGCGCCGTTGGCCGGTCGCGACAAGAACGTCTCCATGCCGATTGCGGTCATCCGGCCTTCGAGCCGACTGGCCAAGTCCCACAGGATATCTGCCTCGCTGATCGGCCCTTCCGGACTGTGCATGATCAGCCCGTGCTCGGCACCGCCGCGGCCCGGGTCGATGATGATCCGCTTGCCCGAGAGCCGCGGCCCCGACCGGCGGACCTGCTCTTCCTCGCGGATCGCGTGCGGGGAACCGCCCGTGACGCGTGATCCCAGAAAATACAAGGACCGCAACGTTTCCGGACCGCAGATGCCGTCGGGGTACAGGCCGTACTCGCGCTGGTAGGACATCAGCGCGTTGTGCGTACCGAGACCGAAGTGGCCGTCCACCATGCCGGTGTAGAACCCCAGGTCCTGTAGTCGGGCTTGTAGGGTGGCCACGTCGTCGCCGTACATCGGCGCGCCGAACTGGTGGTTCAGCGTCCGGGCGCCGAGCCGGTACGAAGCTTCTTTCAGCGCCCGGTACGTCGCTTCACCGACGATGCCGTCGACCAGCAGACCACGGTGCTGTTGGAAGGCACGCACCGCGCGGTCGAGTTCGTCGTCGAAAAAGTCGGCGACGACGTGGCGGCCCGTGGTGATCTCTTCATCGGGGTTGTCGAGCATGCCCAGCGCTGCCAGTGCAGCCCGGATCTCGGTGACCGGGCCTCCACGGTCACCGCGACGCAGACTCGACATGGGCGACCTTTCGATCACGGTCGTCAGGGGGTGACACCCGCGCTGACGAGGCATCAGGGACTTAGCCAGCATTGTCTCAGACACCGGCGGGATTCGAGAAAACGCCAGGCGGGTGTCCGCCAGGCAATCCGGCGTCAGACCACGTCGGCGAGCTCGCGCAACAGCGCTGCCTTGCCTTTTGCCCCGACGATGCGTTTCACCGGTGCGCCATCCTTGAACAGGATCAAGGTGGGGATCGACACCACCTGAAAGTCACGGGCGGTTGCCGGGTTGGCGTCGACGTCGAGCTTGGCGACGGTGAGTTGACCGGCCTTCTCGGCGGCGATCTCCTCGAGCACCGGCGCGACCATCTTGCACGGGCCGCACCACGTTGCCCAGAAGTCGACCAGCACCGGGGTGCTGCTGGACAGCACATCGGTGGAAAACGAGTTGTCGGTCACTTCGACGGTGCTTCCAGCCATCGCAACGTACTCCAATCAAGCAGGGGTGGATGTCTCTTCATCGGCTGGGGCAGAACCGATTTCGGCCAGCCAACGCTCGGCGTCGATGGCGGCCGAACAGCCGCTGCCCGCCGCGGTGATGGCTTGCCGGTAGACGCGGTCGACGAGGTCGCCCGCGGCGAACACGCCGTCAACGGAGGTATGGGTGGTGCGGCCCTGGGTCAGCACGTAGCCGTCCTCGTCGAGGTGCACCTGGCCCCGCACCAGTTCCGAGCGCGGATCGTGGCCGATCGCGACGAACACACCCGTCACCGCGAGCTTGGACTCCTCGCCGGTGCCGGTGTTGCGTAGCCGCACGCCGCTGACCTTGGGGTTGCCCTCGACCTCGAGGACCTCGGTGTTGGTGACAAAGGTGATCTTCTCGTTGGCCCTGGCCCGCTCGAGCATGATTCGCGAGGCGCGGAACTCGTCGCGGCGGTGCACGATGGTCACGCTGCGCGCGAACCGGGTGAGGAAGGTGGCCTCCTCCATGGCCGAGTCGCCGCCGCCGACGACCACGATGTCCTCGTCGCGGAAGAAGAAGCCGTCGCAGGTCGCGCAGGTGCTCACCCCCATCCCGATCAGCGCCTCCTCACCGGGAACGCCGAGGTGGCGTGCTGCCGCGCCCATCGCGAGGATCACCGCGCGCGCCCGGTGGGTTTCGTCGCCGACGGTGACCGTCTTGATCGCACCGTCCAGCGACACCGCGTCCACGTCCTCCATGCGCAGGTCGGCGCCGAAGCGCAGGGCCTGTTCCCGCATCTCGTCCATCAGTTCCGGGCCGGTGATGCCGTCACGGAAGCCGGGATAGTTCTCCACCTCGGTCGTGGTCATCAGGGCGCCGCCGAACTGGCTGCCTTCGAACACCAGCGGGGACAGCTGCGCACGCGCCGCGTAGACGGCGGCGGTGTAGCCGGCCGGGCCGGATCCGATGACGATTACGTCATGCACCGGGGATGTCGAGGTCATGAGCGCCTTTCTGCCGGAAAAGGGACGGCACGAGTACAAACACCAGCCTAAGCCCAGGTGTTCCCAACGTGGCTCGCCAGGCCTGCCGCACAGGTTACGGACGCCGAAGCACGGTGTGAGCCAACAGGCCGGTGCAGTCGGGTGGCGCCACCAGCGCGACCAGCGCGTCGTCGGTGTGGCCGGGCACCAGCAGCAGCACCCCGGACCGGCCCGCGATGTCGACGGGCCGCGCGCCCAGCGGCGTCACCCCTGAATAGCCCAGCCGGTCCAGACACCAGGTGCGCCGCGGCGCATCGGTCAGCGGGCCGTAGTCCGGCGCCCCGTCGAGCAACGCCAGGATCTCGGCGTCGGGCAGCGGTACGACGTGCTGGGTCACCGTAATGCTGCGCGCCGTCGGCCCGGTATCGGGCCGGGGCGGGGGACCGTCAGCCGAGAGCATCACGACGCCGATGACGCCGCCTGCCAACGCGGCGCCGACCCCGGCGATCAGGCCGAGTAGTTGCCACCGCCCGAACCGCGGTCGGCGCACCGAGTGCGCCGGGCTTTGGGACTGGGCGGGGCTGGCGGCCCGCAGCGCGGCGCCGATGCGGGCGGTGACCGCGCCGGGCACCTCGGGAGCCGACGCGTCGTCCGCGCCCAGCCGGGCGAGTTCCGCGCGCACCCGCGCCGACGCCGGGTCGAGCTCGTCGTCGTGGTCCATCGCTGTCAGTCTGTACCACCGGGCGCGAGCGTGGGGTCAGCGTGCGCCCGCGCTGCTGTCGAAGCAGTCGAGCGCCTCGGCCAGCTTGGTGCGCGCGCGGGCGCAGCGGCTCTTCACCGTGCCCTCGGGCACACCGAGGAGACCGGCGGTCTCGGCCACCGAATAGCCCTGCATGTCGACGGCGACCACCGCGGCGCGCTGCTCGACCGGCAGCCGCATCAGCGCGCGCTCCACCACGATGGTGGTGTCCACCAACGACGTCGGATCGCCGATGGCGAACTCGTCGTCGGGCAGCGCAGTGGTGTCGTGAGACTTGTTGCGGCGCAACCGGTCCAGACACGCGTTGACGACGATGCGATACAGCCAGCTGCTCACCGCGCAGTCGTAACGAAACGTGCGTGCCCTGCGGTGCGCGGACAGCATCGCATCCTGCAACGCGTCGGCGGCGTCGTCGGGGTTGCGGCTGGTGAGGTGGGCGAGCCGGTACAGCTGACGGTGGTGGCGGTAGAACAACTCCTCGAAGGCGTAGCGGTCACCGGCGACGTGGGCGGCCAGCAGGTCCGCGTCGCTGCGATGGTGTCCGGCCGGCCCGTCGAAGCTCCCCACAGCCGAACACTAAACGGCGCCGGGGGCACCGGATGACACATCTTTGCCCGGCTGGGGATAGCCGCTACTCGGCCGCCTTGACGGTGATCTCGGCGATGTCCGAGCGGCTCTCCCCGTTGACCTGACCCAGCTTGGACACCCAGATGAGCAGGTTCGACGTCGGTGACGCGTCGTCCACCTCGATGGTGTTCTCGCCCGGCTTGACCGGGGTCGCCGGGGTCAGCACCGTGGTGTCGGCCAGCGACGACGGTGTCGACGTGGACGCCGAGCGGATCTCGATCTCGGTGCCGGTGCTGTTCAGGTCGACGGTGACCGCGCCGACCGTGGTGGGCTGCGGCAACCGCAGGATCAACCCGACACCGTTCTTGAAGTTCGGGAACGGCACCGCGTCGGTGTAGGTGTCGATGGGCCACACCGTGCTGGGGTCGCCGTCGATGGCGAGACCGGCCAGCGCCGGCGCGTCGGCCTCGCCCTCGGGTGAAAAGACGGTCGCCGAAACGGGTTTCACCGTCCCTCCGCTGGCCGCGGGGCTCTCTTCGTCCTGGGCGGTGGTCGGCGCGTTGAGCCCCAACCGGTCACCGCCGAGGCCGCCTCCGACGTCACCGAAGATGCTGCTCAGCACCGAGCCCAGCACCACCAGCGCCACTACGATGATCACGGCGCCGACGGCCAGACCGACCATCAACCCCTTACGCCGGCGCGCCACGATCTCCGGATCGTCGGTGGACCCGGCCGCGGTGGCCGACGCCGACGGCGGCGCGGTTTCCTCGACGGGGGAGATGACCTCGGTGCGGTCGGCGATGGCGGTGGCCTGCTGCAACAGGTTCAGCAGGGTCGGGGCGCTGCGGATGCCGCCGCCTTCCTGCACGGCCCGCGCCGCGGCCGCCGAAATCTGGAACGGGATCTGGCGGTCGACCGCACGCGGTTCGACGGGCTGGCCGGCGGGGTCGAGGTCGGCGGGCGCCAGGCCGCTGCGGACCCCAGACTCGGGCAGCGGCCACCGGTTGATCAGCAGCGCATACAGCGCCGCGCCGATACCGCGAATGTCGTCTTCGGGGTTGGCGTCGGGCAGCGTCGCGGGGAAGGCCAGCGCCACATCGCCCTCGATGCTCACCCGCACCCGGTTGGGATGGTCGATCGACAGCGCCACACCGGAACGGTGCGCCGCCTCGGCGGCCGCCGCCAGCGACTGGATGGCCCGAGCGCCGCCGATCGGCGACGGTGACGTGTCGGCCACCTCCGCCAGCGAGCCGCCGCGGATCCACTCCGAGACCACCAACCCGCCCGAGCCGGTGTTGGCCACGTCCAGCACCCGGGCCACCCCGGGCATCTCCAGCCGGCTGAGCTTGAGCGTGCGCGACAGGATCTCCCGCAACTGCTCGTCGGGCAGCGTCGCGTCGGGGTCGACGAAGGTCAGCGCGACCTGCCGGTCCAGCGCGGTGTCCAGCGCCTGCCAGAACTGCAGGTTGGGCGGACCGCCGTGGAACACCAGCAGCCGGTAACGGCCGCCGGCGATCAGGGCGCCGGGAACCAGATGTACGTCCTCGTCGGAGGTGGCCGCCTCGATCGGGGGCTCCCGCGGCGGGTCGAAGGCGACCGGCTCACGGGTCGGGTCGCCGCCGTAGTCGGCCGGGGGCCGACCCGACACCGGTGCGCGCGCCGGGCCCGCGGTGCGCTCGGCGGCGAGCTCTGTGGTCTCCTCCTGGGCCGCGACGTCGGGCTGGAAGTCGTCGGCGGCCACGTCGGGCTGGAAATCCTCCGGCCGCGACCGCGGAATCTTGGTGGTGGCGGAGGTGTCGGGAATGGGCGTGGTGCCGCCTGCGGGTTCGTCGCTCACCGCTGGTCCTTTCGGCATTCCGTCCCCGGCAAACGCATCCGGGGGTTCGCGGCGGACGTCAGACCGGTTGGGTCGGCCCCCCGACGCGAACGAATTCCTCTGTTGAGGGTACGTGAGTGGTCCACGTGTCGGTGGCTTGTCGGGCACCGGCGGTGCCGGGGTGCGCCCGCCGAGGCGGCGGCGGACGAACGCCAACGCGGCCAGCGCGTCGGGAACCCGCGCGGCCAGCAGGACGGCCACGATGATCGGCACCATGATCAGCCCCAGCGCCAGCAGCCGCAGCAACGATCCCGCCCCACCCCAGTTGCGGGTGAGGTCTTCGAGGCCGAGCAGTTGGTCGGCGACGTGTGCGATCAGCCCGGCCAGCAGGGACGCCGCGATCGTCACCAGGATGCTGCGCACGACCTGCAGGCTGATCAGCCGCCCGCCGGGCGGGTCCAGGGCGGCGCGCAACAGGAAGTAGCCGACGGTGGCGCCGGCCAGGAAACCCAACCCGTTCGCCGTGCCGAGATAGCCGGCGACCAGGTCGGGGTCGTCGGTCACGTACGGGGCAAGCAAGGAGCCGATGATCTTGACCGTGGTGATGACCACGATCAACACGATCGGTATCCACGGCTGCTGACGGGCGTAGAACACCCGAAGTTGCAGCAACACAAGGGCATACGGGATCAGGGTGAATGCCGAGAGGGTCAGCGCCATCCCGAGGTAGCCGGCGTCGACGTCACCGAAATTGCCGTACGCGAACAACGCGCTGCCGATCGCCGGGCCACCGACCGTGGTCATCGCGACGATGGGGATCAGCGTCACCATCGTCAACCGGGTGGCCAGCGACAGGTCGGCCAGCACCGCGGGGCCGTCGTTGGCGGCGGCGTTGCGGCTCAACCGCGGCATCACCACGGTCAGCACCGTCACCCCGATGATGCCGAACGGCAGCTGCAGCACCAGCCATGTGTAGTTGTAGATGGCGGGCCCGGAAGCCGCTGCGCCGGCGGCGATCCGGTTTCCGACTATCAATCCGATCTGGCTGATCATCACGTAGAGCAGCATCGCCGCCGCCATCGCGCCGAACTGCTTCATCCGGTCGTCGATGCCCAGCAGCGGGCGCAGGCTGATCCGTTCGCGGCGGATCGCCAACAGCAGGACCACCACCTGGGTGACCGTGCCCAACGTCATACCGATGCCCAGCACCAGCAGCTTCGGGTTACCCATCCGCACCGGGTCAAGCGAAAGTTCGCCCGGCACAGCTACATACAGGCCGAGCGTGGCCAGCGCCACCAGGTTGTTGCAGACCGGCGCCCAGGCAGGCGGCCCGAACACGTTGCGGGTGTTGAGGATCGCCATGAACACCGAAGACAACCCGTAGAACAGCACCTGAGGCAGCAGGAGATAGGCGAAAGCCGTTGTCAGATCACGGTTCACCTCGGGTTGGCTGCCCAGCATCAGGTCGACCAGCAGCGGTGCGGCCGTCACCGAGATGACCGTCGTGATCAACAACAGGATGGTCGCCAACGTGACCAGGCGGCGCACGAAAGCCGTTCCGCCGTCGGGGTCGTCGCGCTCGGCGCGCGCCAGCACCGGCACGAAGATCGCGGTGAACGTCGCCTCCAGCACCAGCGCGGCGATCAGGTTGGGCAGCTGGTAGGCCACCGAGAACGCACTCGACAGCGCGGCACCCAGGATCGTGGCCAGCAACACGATGCGGGCGAACCCGGTGAGCCGGCTGACCAGCGTCGCCACCGCCATACCCCACGACCGCGACACCACCGCGGCGTCGGTGAGCTCAGGTCGGCCCGCACCTCGGCTGGGGGCGGGCCCGCGGGGCAGCCGGGGCGGGGGTTGGCGCACCGCTCTGCGCGACGGCGGCGCCCCCGGGTTGTTCACCTCTCCTCGCTTGCGCGGCTGCGGGCGTCGTCGTAGTGCAGCGCGACGTCGAGCGGATCCGGGCGGTGGGGGTCGGCATCCAAATCAGCACGGTCGGGCTGGCCGCGGAATCGGTGCCACAGCCGGCGCCCGGCCAACAACACCAGCACGGCGGCCGCCGACAGCGTGATGATGAACAGCACCTGACCGTAGGCGTTGGAGTGCACCGACAGCCGCACCTGCTCACCGAGCGGAAGCCCGTCGGCGGTGCGCAGCGCGACGTCGACGGCCACGCGCTGGGTGAAGTGCACCTCGATCGGCACCCGCACCGGCAGGTAGCCGGGCGGCAGCTCGATCACCCCCATATCGGTGACCGTCATCCCGGGCGGCGGGTCGATGTCGAGCCGCACCCGGATCGGCACCGGCAGATCGTTGCGCAGGGCCAGCGGCAGCGGGCTGCGCTCGGTCGCCAAGGTGTAGGAGCCGCCGGGGTTGACGATGGTGACGGCGTGGAACATGTCCTCGACCGTGCGCCCAACCGTCGTCAACCGCTGCTGCGCCAACCCGTTGCGCGCGGCCGGCGGGACCGACTGGCTCAGCGCGCGCAGCATGTCCTCGCGCAGCGGCGCGGTGTAGCCCAGCCCGGTGAGACCGGTGCGCATATCGGCGGTCAGCGCCGCCGTCAGCCCCCACAACCGTCCGGTGACCGCGGCGATGCCCGACACCACCGCGTCGTCGAAGCGGGCGCGCGGGTTGCCGAGGTCGTCGTCGGGCAGGCCGGCGTGCGGTTGCGGCGGGATCGCGTCGCCGTCGCCGATCACCGCGGGCAGCGGCCGCGGTTCGGCCAGCCCGGCGTTGATCGCGGTGGCCACCGTGGTGAGCATGGCCTGCGCGTCGGCCGGTTGCAGGCTCCAGTTCAGCGGGGGCATCAAGATCTCGGTGCGCGGCGTGGTCTCCGGGGTCAAACCCCGCCACAACAGCGCCCCCAGCGCGGACAGCCGCCGCGCCACCGCCGACTCGTCCTGCACCGCGATCTCCAGCGACGGATCGAGATACGCCGGCGACACCGGGTCGGTACCCGCGCCCGCCAGCGCGGCGCCGACGGCCGGGTCGAACGGCGCGGAGACCAGCTGCGGCGTGTAGCGCTGCGGCGTCAGTTCCGGCGGCGCCGCCGTACCGGTGCCCGACCCGTCGTCGCGGTCGGCCGCCGCGACGGCGACCGTGCGGCCTCCCCTACCCTCCGGGTGTGGGCCCAGGGCCGACAGCAGTCGCACCGCCGGGCCGGTCAGCGGTCCGTCGGCGAACAGGGCCACACCCCGTAGCGAGGTGATGCCGAGCAACTGGTCGACGATGTCGGCGGCGGTGCGGGTGGCGATCGCAGTGAGCCCGGGATCGCCGACGCGGTGCAGCGCGTCCAGATCCGCCTGGGCGTAGGTCGTCGGTGCGACACACAGCCGCTGCGCCAGCGCCTTAAGCCGGTTGAGCCAGGCCACCGCCGCCTCCTGGCCGGTGCCGGGCCGGGTAGGGGTGCCCGGGCCGGCGTCGGGGCCGGTGTTGACGACGTAGCCGCCCGTCATCGCGTTGACGGTGACCAGCAAGTCGGGGTCAACGGCCAGGCAGGCCGTGGCGCGCATCTGCCCGTCGGGGTCGACCTCGGGGCTGGTGGCGAATTCGATCGCCGACAGCATGGTGTCCAACCGTCCGCCCGGGGCCAACGACGTGGCCAGGTCGTCGTCGATCAACCGGACCGGGGTGGTGCCGCCCGGGGCTCCCGCGGCCAGCCGTGGTTCGTCGGCGATCGGCCACAGCAGAGTCAGCCGCACCGGGTTGGAGGTGTCGGGCGCCACCACCGAGGTCAACGTGTCGGCCACCGAGTCGGCCGTCGTATCGGGCGGCACCCCCAGCACCGGCAGCAGGAACCTCGAGTCGTCGAGCCGCGCCGGGGCACCGTAGTCCGGGGTGCCGTTGACGTTGACCATCACCGGGTACACCCCGGGCTCGTCGATGCCCAGCGACGGCTGCTGCGACGACCGCAGGGGATAGGACAGCTCGAACGGAACCTGTTCGCCGCGTTGCAGTTCCGGGGTCAGCGTGACGAAATCCCCGACGGGATCGAACTGGTCGACGTTGCCGGCGAGGTTGGTGCGCAACCCGGGCGACGACGTCACCGCGGCGGCGTCCTCGAGGCGCACCACCACGTCGCGCACCGGGCGGTCACCGACGTTGCGCACCGTTCCGGTGACGGTGACCGTGGGTTCGCTGGTGGTGGTCACCACCTCCGGGGTGACCCGGTCGATCTGCACCGACAAGAACTGCGTCGAGCCGGGCTCGGCGGCGGCGGCGCGGGGCAACGCGACTGGGGCGGCCACCAGCACCAGCAGCAGGACGGCACTGCACAGGCGGAGCACCGCCGGGGTGCGCTCACGTGGCACCGCCGCGGTGCGCGTCACGGACCCTGTCCGCAGCCGTTCGTCCGCCGGCCGGGCTGAGGTTGCGCGCGCTCGTCAGGACGACGGTTGCGGGTGTGCGAATGTGTCTGCGGCCGTCGTCGCGGCGCCATCCGCGGCAGCGGTGGCAACGCGGCGGGGCCGTCGGTATGCAGCCGGTCGATCAACTCGCCGGCCACCTCGGCCAGCCGGCGTTCGTCGGCGTAGGCCAGCCGCGCCGGCAGTTCCTTGAACGGCACCCACGCCACCTCGGTGACCTCGACGTCCTCGTCGGACAGTTCGCCGTCGAGGAACCGCATCAAATAGTGGTGCACGGTCTTGTGCACCCGGCGGCCCTCGGTGACGAACCAGTAGTCGATGCTGCCGAGCGCGGCCAGCACGCTGCCCTGAATTCCGGTCTCCTCGGCGACCTCACGGATCGCGGTCTGTTCGGCGGTCTCGCCGAGTTCGATGTGGCCCTTGGGCAGCGACCACAGCATCCGGCCGCGCCGGTCGATGCGCCCGATCAGCGCTGCGACCTGCCGGTCCTTCGGACCGTCGATACCGTCGATGACCAGGCCACCGGCGGACGTCTCGTGCACGGTGCGCAGCCGGTCCGGAGGCCGGCGCGGACGCGACTTCTGAGCCTTGCGTTGTCCGTTGCCGGCGTTGTTGGTGCGCAGCTGGGCAGCGTCGGGGGCCGGGGATGCGGCGTCCGGCGGGCCGGCAGCACGACGGCCCCGACGTCGCCCGCGGCGCCGTCGAGGTTTGGCCTGTTCGCCGTCCGACACCCAAGCGATAGTAGCTGCCACAGAGTTTCGCCCCGGCCGCACTCACCGGTCGTGACAGAGCCGTTGCACATTATGCTGTCCGAACGTGCCCGAATCAGCTTCCGACGCCGAACTGCTTGCCGCTGCGCAAGTCACGCTGAACCGCCATCGCGACCTGCTCGCCGACGTCGGCAAGCTTTTTGCTGCCGCGGGTCATGAGCTGTACCTCGTCGGCGGCAGCGTGCGTGATGCGTTGCTGGGGGAGAGCCGCGGGGATCTGGACTTCACCACCGACGCCCGCCCCGAGCAGATGCAGAAGCTCCTGCGGCCGTGGGCCGACGCGCTGTGGGACACCGGGATCGAGTTCGGCACGCTCGGGGTCGGCAAGGACGGCCACCGCCTGGAGATCACGACGTTTCGCGCCGACACCTACGACCAGGTGTCGCGTAACCCCGAGGTGCGGTTCGGCGACCGGCTCGAAGACGACCTGGTGCGCCGCGATTTCACCGTCAACGCGATGGCGGTACGCGTCACCGCCGAAGGTGCTGCTGAATTCCACGACCCGCTGGGCGGGCTGGCGGCGCTGCGCGAACGGGTGCTCGACACCCCGTCGGCGCCGGAGACGTCGTTCGGTGACGACCCGCTGCGGATGCTGCGCGCGGCGCGGTTCGTCTCCCAGCTGCAGTTCACCGTCGCGCCGCGGGTCATCGAGGCGCTTGTGGAGATGGCGCCGCAGCTGGGCCGGATCACCGTCGAGCGGGTGGCCGCCGAACTCGACAAGCTGCTGCTGGGCGCCGACCCGGTAGCCGGTATCGACCTGATGGTGCAGACCGGTCTCGGCGAGGTGGTGCTGCCCGAGGTCGGGGCGATGCGCATGGCCATCGACGAGCACCATCAGCACAAGGACGTCTACTGGCATTCGCTGACCGTGCTGCGGCAGGCGATCGCGCTGGAGGGTCCCGGGGGGCAGGACCTGGTGTTGCGGTGGGCGGCGCTGCTGCACGACATCGGCAAGCCGGCGACCCGCAAGCTCGAACCCGACGGCGGGGTGAGCTTTCACCACCACGAGGTGGTCGGGGCCAAGATGGTGCGCAAACGTATGCGGGCGCTGAAGTACTCCAAGCAGATGATCGAGGACGTGTCCCAGCTGGTGTACCTGCACCTGCGGTTCCACGGCTACGGCGGCGGGCGCTGGACCGACTCGGCGGTGCGCCGCTACGTCACCGACGCGGGGCATCTGCTGCCGCGGCTGCACAAGCTGGTGCGCGCGGACTGCACCACCCGCAACAAGCGTCGCGCCGCGCGACTGCAGGCCAACTACGACGACCTCGAGCAGCGGATCGCCGAGCTGGCCGAGAAGGAGGATCTGGCCAGGGTGCGGCCCGACCTCGACGGCAACGAGATCATGTCGATTCTCGGTATACCCCCGGGTCCGGAGGTCGGTGAAGCCTGGCGCCAGCTCAAGGAGCTGCGGCTGGAGCGCGGGCCGCTGTCGCACGACGAGGCCGTCGACGAGTTGTGGAAGTGGTGGAACGCCAGACAGTAGTGCTGCGTCGAAAGGATATGGACTACTGCCTTGGCGACGGGGACGGTTCGGCCACCATGTGGACCGCGGCGCCCGATGTCGACGTGGACGGCGACGGTGTGTTCGACGCGGTCGGGCTGGATTTCGACGGTGACGGGCTGCGCGACGACGCGATGGCTGACCTCGACGGCGACGGCCTCGCCGAGCATTTGGTGCGCGACGCCTCCCCTGATGACGCCGCGCTCGCGTATTTCACCGACGACGGCACCGGCACCTGGGCGGTGGCCGTGGACCGGGGTTTGCGGTGGTTCCGGCTCGACGGCACCGAACAGTTCGGCGGGCCGATGGTCGACATCGACGGGGACGGCCAACTCGACGACCGGCTGTCCGACGCCGACGGGGACGGCCTGGCCGACCGGGCGCTCGGTGAGGCCGACGCGTACGTGGACGCCGACGGCGACGGCCGCTGGGATGTGAAGCTGTCCGACGCCGACGGGGACGGTAAGGCCGACGGCGCCGACGAGCTGTCGTGACGCGCGTCAGCGGCCCGGGCCCGGCGGCCCGGCGAAAGCCTGGGCGATGCCCAACCAGGTCTCCGCGTCGTCACCGGTGGCCGAGACGTCCAGTTCGGCGCGTGGCCGGCGCTGGGTGACCAGCAGACAGAAGTCCTCGGCCGAACCGGTGACCCGCTGCGCCGCATCCTCGGGCCCCCACGACCACGTCGACCCGTCGGGCGCCCGCAACTGCACGAAGAACGGATCCTGCGGCGGCGCAAGCCCGTTGACCGTGAACGCGAAGTCGCGGGTGCGCACCCCGATGTGGGCGATCGAGCGCAGCCGCGCGGTGGCCGGCCGTCGCACCCCGAGCGCGTCGGCGACGTCGAGGCCGTGCGCCCAGGTCTCCATCAGCCGCGCGGTCGCCATCGACGCGGCGCTCATCGGTGGCCCGAACCACGGCAGCTTGTGGCCGTCGACCACCGCAAGCAGTTCGTCGTGCAACCGGCTGCGGGTGTCGCGCCAGTCGGCCAGCAGGTGCTGCGGCGGTGTGGCGGCCAGTTCCTCGGCGCCCGCGTCGACGAAGCCGGCCGGATCCTTGCCCGCCTCGGCCAGCACGGCCGCGAACGCGTCCTCGTCGGTCACGGCGGTGAGCGCGACACGGTCGGTCCACAGCAGGTGCGCGATCTGATGGGCGATGCTCCAGCCGGGCGCCGGCGTCGGTGTCGTCCAGCGCTCCGGTGCGAGGTCGGCCACCAGCGCGTCGAGCTCGTCGCTCTCGGCTCGCAGATCGGCGACCATCGGCGCGGCAGCAGACATGGCGGTCACTGTATCGCCACCGGCCGGTCCCGTCGGCCGATCACGGCGTGGGCGACCAACCCGACCAGGTAGACGCCGACGCCGGCCAGCGCCAGCGCGGGTTGGCGCCCGTCTGGCGGAATCACCATGGCCGACAACGCGATCGCCGCGATGAACGATACCCAGAACAGCGAGTCCTGCACGGTGAACACGTGTCCGCGCAGCGCGTCGTCGACATCGAGTTGCATGGCGTTGTCGGCGCACAGCTTTACCACCTGACCCGCCAGCCCGAGCAGGAAACCGCACGCCACCATGACCGGAAGCCACAGCCCCGAACCGGCCAGCTGGATCAGCGCGGCGCATACCAGTGCCCCGTTGGCGGTGGCGTAACGGCCCCATCGGCGCACGGCGATCGGTGTCACCGGCGCGGCGAGAAACGATCCAACACCGGTGGCCGCGACGAACAAGACGGCCGTGCCGAGCCCCGCGACGGCCGGGGTGTCGCTGTGGCGCACGATCACCAGCACCAGCAAGCTGTTGATACCGAACACCATTCGGTGCGCCGCCAGCCCAGTGAGCGTCGCGGCCACCGTCGGCACCGCCGCGACCGTGCGCGCGCCGTGCACCCACCCGGTGGCCACCGCGTAGAACGCCGACCCGTGCACGGCGCGTGCGCTGTCGTCGGGACCGAGGACCCGCGGCCGGAAGCGCCACGACAGCCACAGCGCCAGCCCCACCGGAACGGCGACGATCAAGATGATTGCTGCGGCACCGGCGTCGTCGGCGCCGAACAGCCAGCGGGGCAACAGCATGAAGTTGGCGCCGAGGAACGCCGCGACCGCGCCGGTGGCCGCGGCGACCGAGTTCATCGCCACCACCTGATCCCTGGGCACCACATGCGGCAGCGCCGCGGACAGGCCCGAGGAGACGAACCGGGTGAAGCCGTTGACGATCAGCGCGCCGAACAGGATCGGCAGTTCGCCTGCGCCCGACTCGAGCAGCGCCGCGACGGCCAACACCAGAAGCAGCCGCCCGGTGTTGGCGCCGACCAGGACTACGCGCCGGTCCCAACGGTCCAGCAGCGCACCGGCGAACGGGCCGAGCAGCGAGTAGGGCAGGAACAGCACCGCGAACGCGCCGGCGATCGCCCACGGCTCGGCGGCGCGCTGAGGGTTGAACAGGATCGCGCCGGCGAGAGCGGCGGCGAACAACCCGTCGCCGAACTGACTGACCAGCCGCAGTTGGAGCAGCCGCCAGAATTCGGGCATGCCGCGCACCGAGTGCCACAGGGTGATGGGTGCGCGAAGGTCGGCCAGCGGGATCACGTCCTGGTTGTGCGGATCGGGACCGGACCCACAGTACAAATCTCGCGGCGGGCCGCGCTTGTTCTCCACGTTGTTTGGTTGCTGGTGCCATGATGGATAGGTGGCGCAGTCGGAGGAGCCGGAGGATCGCAGAGAGGGGGTCGCCCCCGCGGCGCATCGGGTACGGGCCGGAACTCTACTGCTGGCCAACACCGACCTGTTGGAGCCGACCTTTCGGCGCAGCGTCATCTACATCGTCGAGCACAACGACGGCGGCACGCTGGGGGTGGTGCTGAACCGGCCGAGCGAGACCGCGGTGTACAACGTGTTGCCGCAATGGGCGAAGCTGGCCACCAAGCCCAAGACGATGTTCATCGGCGGGCCGGTCAAGCGCGACGCGGCGTTGTGCCTGGCGACGATGCGGGTCGGAGTGGACGCTGACAGGTCGCCGGGGCTGCGGCACGTGCAGGGTCGGATGGCGATGGTCGACCTCGACGCCGACCCGGACTCGATCGCGCCTGCGGTCGAGGGCGTGCGGATCTTCGCCGGCTACTCGGGGTGGACGATCGGTCAACTCGAGGGCGAGATCGAGCGCGACGACTGGATTGTGTTGTCTGCGTTACCCTCTGACGTTCTGGTCGAGCCTCGGGTGGACCTGTGGGCGCGGGTGCTGCGCCGTCAGCCGCTGCCGCGGTCGCTGTTGGCCACCCACCCGATCGACATCAGCCGCAACTAGCTGCAGGACAGCGTGCAGGTGGCGCAGGTGCCGCCGCATACGCCCGCCGCCGCCGAGTCCGCGCCGACGCGGGCCAGGCTCTTCGCGCTCTGCCAACACCCGGCGCCCACCGTGCCGACGGCGCCGAGCACGCACACGATCGTCACGATCAGCGCGGTGCCGGGTTCGGTGGTCAGCGCGACGGCCCCACCCACGGCCAGCATCACGGCGGCGGCGAACTGGGTGGGCACCAGCGAGCGCAGCACCTGCCGCGCGGGGTCATCGGAGCGCGGCCGGCTCAGCAGCCACAGCGCGGCCGCCGCGGACGCCACTGCGGCACAGAGGCAGAGGATTCCGGCGACCAACATGTGCCACACAATACGAGACGTGATGGCGTCCCCCGGGCGCCAGGCTTCGCCCGGGGGACATGTCCATCGCGGTAGCCCTAGCTGGGCCCCGTGTGCGCGAGCGCGTGTGACACCTGCGCCGACGCCGGCGGTGCGCTGGGCGGTGCCGGCGCGGCAGGTGCCGGTGCCGGGGGTGCTGCTGGGGGCTCCGCCGGGGCCGGAACGCTCACCTTGAAGCCCCGAACGATGGCGTCGGTGGCGTCCGCGGCGGGCACCACCTGGTCGATGCTGGTGGTCACGGCCAGCGAGACGAGATAGCGGTCCGGGCCTGCGGTGGCGATGACGTGGCGCCGCGACGTGTTCAGCGTCATCGAGTGTTGCCGGTAGGTGCCCTCGATGACCGACGACGGCATGCCGCCGAAGTTGGCGAACGACGCGTCGGTAGAGCGCCATGCGGGCAGTTGCTGGCTGTCGACGAAGCCGTGGCTGATGGCCTCGATCGGATCGAAGTCACCGAGGAGTTTGTAGACGGTCACCTGGGCGTTGGACGTGTACAGGCCGTTGCCGCCGACCCGGTCGGCGATCACCGCGAACGCGTCGGGCACGTTGGGGTCGGGCACATGGGACCACCCGCGTGGCAGGGGCAGCACGATGTTGAGCGCCGTGAAACCCTCGCTGCGCTGCGGTTCGAGCGTGACGCCCTGGGACTCGAGGAACTCCCGCAGCGTGCCGGACGCCGCCGGCGTGATCGCGATCTGCGGGGACGGAGCGGGTGCTGCGACGGGCGCGACGGGTGCGGCGGCGGACGCAACGGGTGCTGCGGCTGCTGCGGCGGGTCCGGCGACCCCGTTCTGCGCGACGCCGGTGGCGGAACTCACACCTGGTTGAACGAGGGCCTGCGGCGCGGCGTTCGGCGTCACCGTAACCGTCTGTGTCACAGTGGCCGGCGCCGGCATCGGCGGTTGCGGAGCCACCGGCTGGGCGGAGGCGGTGGTGCCGGCGAGGCCCACTACACCAGCCGTCGCGACGGCGGCTCCTGAAGCCAGAACCCGCCAGCGGCGGGCGATCTCGATCATTGAGGTCGGTCCTTCCGTACAGCCTTGGTGCACGCCAGGCGCCGACTGTATCCACACCGGTGCGTTAGCCACTAGAGCCGGAACCGACCTGCAACCTTGTTCTGACTTGTCCGCAACGCAACCGATACCAACCCGTGGCCGACGCAGACGAAATCCGCGGGCTTATACCCTGTTCACGTGACCGAACCGCCGACCGCTCAACCCGCGGCTGCCGCCGACGCCGGCGCCGAAATCCCGCAGCACCGCTACACCGCGGAGCTCGCCGGGCAGATCGAGCGCGCCTGGCAGCAGCAGTGGGCCGACGCCGCCACGTTCCACGTGCCGAACCCGGTCGGTTCACTCGCGCCCACCGATGGCGCCCGAGTGCCCGACGACAAAATGTTCGTGCAGGACATGTTTCCCTATCCCTCCGGTGAGGGCTTGCACGTCGGGCACCCCCTCGGCTACATCGCCACCGACGTTTACGCCCGCTACTACCGGATGGCCGGGCGAAATGTGCTGCACGCGCTGGGCTTTGACGCGTTCGGGCTGCCGGCCGAGCAGTATGCGATCCAGACCGGCACGCATCCGCGGGCGCGCACCGAGGCCAACATCGTCAACTTCCGTCGCCAGCTCGGCAGGCTGGGGTTCGGCCACGACCCGCGCCGCAGCTTCTCGACCACCGACGTCGACTACTACAAGTGGACCCAGTGGATCTTCCTGCAGATCTACAACGCTTGGTTCGATCCGGCCGCCGGCAAGGCCAGGCCGATCGACGAGTTGATCGCCGAATTCGCCTCCGGGGCACGCACTCTCGACGACGAGCGGACGTGGTCTCAGCTCAGCGCCGGTGAGTGCGCCGACATCGTCGACTCCCACCGGCTGGTGTATCACGCCGACTCGTTGGTCAACTGGTGCCCCGGTCTGGGCACGGTGCTGGCCAACGAAGAGGTCACCGCCGACGGGCGCAGCGAACGCGGCAACTTTCCGGTGTTCCGGAAACGGTTGCGGCAGTGGATGATGCGCATCACCGCGTACTCCGACCGGCTGCTCGACGACCTGGACCTGCTGGACTGGCCCGAGAAGGTCAAGACCATGCAGCGCAACTGGATCGGACGCTCCACCGGTGCGACTGTGTTTTTCGCCGTTGATTCGGCCCCGGACGCCGGCGACATCGAGGTCTTCACCACCCGTCCGGACACCCTGTTCGGTGCGACGTACATGGTGCTGGCACCCGAACACGAGTTGGTCGACACGCTGACCGCCGCGGAGTGGCCCGCCGACGTCGACGAACGCTGGACCTACGGCGCCGCGACTCCGCGCGAGGCCGTCACCGCTTACCGCTCGGCCATCGCGGCCAAATCGGATCTGGAGCGCCAGGAGAACAAGTCCAAGACCGGCGTCTTCCTCGGCGCGTATGCCACCAATCCGGCCAACGGTCAACAGATCCCGGTGTTCATCGCCGACTACGTGCTGATCGGCTACGGCACCGGCGCGATCATGGCGGTGCCCGGCGGCGACCAGCGCGACTGGGACTTCGCCACACAATTCGGGCTGCCGATCGTGCAAACCGTTGCCGGCGGCGACATCTCACAGGGGGCGTACACCGGTGACGGTGAGGTGGTCAACTCCGACTACCTCAACGGGCTCAGCGTCGATGCCGCCAAGGAGGCGATCACCCGGCGGCTGGAGGCCGAGGGCCGTGGTCGGGCGCGCGTCGAGTACAAGCTGCGGGACTGGCTGTTTGCGCGCCAAAGATACTGGGGCGAGCCGTTTCCGATCGTGTACGACGCCGACGGCCGGGCCCACCCGCTGCCGGAGTCGATGCTGCCAGTGGAACTGCCGGATGTGTCGGACTATTCGCCGGTGCTGTTCGACCCCGACGACGCCGACAGCGAACCGTCGCCGCCGCTGGGCAAGGCGACCGACTGGGTGCATGTCGAACTGGATCTCGGCGACGGGCCCAAGCCCTACACCCGCGACACCAACGTGATGCCGCAGTGGGCCGGCAGTTCCTGGTACGAGTTGCGTTACACCGACCCGTACAACTCGGAGGCGATGTGCGACAAGGAGAACGAGGCCTACTGGATGGGCCCGCGGCCTGCCGAGCACGGGCCGGACGATCCGGGCGGGGTGGACCTGTATGTCGGCGGCGTGGAGCATGCGGTGCTGCATCTGCTGTACGCGCGGTTCTGGCACAAGGTGCTCTACGACCTCGGCCACATCACCTCGCGGGAGCCGTACCGGCGGCTGGTCAACCAGGGCTACATCCAGGCGTACGCCTACACCGATGCCCGCGGCGCGTACGTGCCCGCCGCCGAAGTCGTTGAGCGCGACGGAAAATTCTACTGGGACGGTCCCGACGGCGAGATCGAGGTCAACCAGGAGTTCGGCAAAATCGGCAAGAGCCTGAAAAACTCCGTTTCACCCGACGAGATCTGCGACAACTACGGCGCGGACACATTGCGCGTGTACGAGATGTCGATGGGGCCGATCGAGGCGTCGCGGCCGTGGGCCACCAAGGACGTCGTCGGCGCGCACCGGTTCCTGCAACGGGTGTGGCGTCTCGTCGTCGACGAACAGAGCGGCGCCTTGCAGATCGTCGAGCACCAGGCGCTCGAGACCGACACGCTGCGGTTGTTGCACCGCACGATCGCCGGGGTGACCGAGGACTACACGAACCTGCGCAACAACACCGCGGTGGCCAAGCTGATCGAGTACACCAATCACCTGACCAAACAAGGGGTGACGGCCCGCGGTGCGGTGGAACCGCTGGTGCTGATGCTCGCGCCGTTGGCGCCCCATCTGGCCGAGGAGCTGTGGCGGCGCTTGGGCCACGACACCTCGCTGGCGCACGGACCGTTCCCGGTGGCCGACCCGCAGTACCTCGTCGAGGACACCGTCGAGTATCCGGTGCAGGTGAACGGCAAGGTGCGCGGGCATATCACCGTCGCTGCCGACGCAGATGCCGACGCGATGGAGGCCGCGGCGCTGGCCGACGAGAAGGTGCAGGCGTTCCTGGGCGGCGCCACACCGAAGAAGGTGATCGTGGTCGCCGGCCGCCTGGTCAACATCGTTATCTAAGTGATTTCGGTGCGCAAACAATCGGTACACGCTGGTTCGCGCACCGAAACCACGGGGAGTGGAACCGCCGAGCCGCCGGCCAACGTCTAAACTCATGTGCTCAGCGAATTTCTGCGCGACCAAGATGGTGTGATAACGCTCGACCAGGCACGTGCGGCGGGCCTAAGCGAGCACGCGGTTCAGCGCCGGCTACGGGCAGGCCAGTGGCAGCGATGCGGTCGCGGCGTGTACTTCGTCGCGGACCGCCCGTTCACCGACGGCGCTCGTATTCGCGCAACGGTCTGGGGCTACGGCCAACAGGCGGTCGCGAGCGGCCTGGCCGCCGCATGGTGGCACGGTTTGACCCGATTCGCCCCGGACATCGTGGACGTCACGATGCCGAGAAACGGACACGGTCGGTGCCACGAAGGCAGTCGGCTGCGGCGACGCGACCTCGACCCCACCGACATCGTCACCGTGCGAGCGCTTCGCGTGACCGCCCCGGCGTTGACGGTTCTGGAAGCTGCGATCCGGCGACCCGGCGGAGTCAAAATCATGGACCGGGCTTTGCAGAAGGACATCGAGCTACGCGAGTTATGGCGAGCGCAGCTGCGTAACAAGGGCCGATACGGTTCGCCGGCGGCACGTCGGCTGTTGCAAGCCGCGTCCGACGGCGCCCATTCGGAAGCCGAACGGCTCTTGGCCAAACTGTTTCGAGAGGCAGGTGTCACCGGGTGGAGAACGAACTACCCCGTGGCTGGATACAAGGTGGATTTCGCGTTCCCAGCAGCGAAGGTCGCCATCGAAACGGACGGGTTGGCATTTCACAGTTCGTCCGACGACTTTCACCACGACCGAGTCCGGCAAAACGACATCACGCTGCTCGGTTGGCAAGTGCTGCGGTTCACCTGGCTGGATTTGACCGAATATCCGCGACGGGTGATCGCAATCATCCGCCATGCGATTTCGGTGCGCGAACAAGCGATACGCGCTGG
>NZ_JBEFRW010000050.1:0-956 GCF_053483195.1 Mycolicibacterium sp. XJ2546
TAATGCTTCGTTGACTCCGCGCGGCCGGTTGCGGCTGGCTCGTTGTGTTGTCGAGGAGGGTTGGACGCTTCGCCGAGCTGCTGAGCGGTTCCAATGCTCGCCGGCCACGGCCAAGAAATGGGCCGACCGTTACCGTGCCGGCGGTGAGGCCGCGATGGTGGATCGCTCCAGTCGCCCACACCACAGTCCGCGCCGGCTGGCTCAGCGCAGGGAACGCCGGATCATCAAGGTGCGGTTCATCCATCGATGGGGAGCTCACCGCATCGCCGCGCACCTGCGGCTGGCACGCTCGACGGTGGAAGCGGTGCTACGCCGCTATCGGATGCCACTGTTGGGCCATCTGGACCAGAACACCGGGCTGCCCGTGCGTCGGCCCAAGCCTCACCGCTATGAACACCCCGCTCCCGGCGACCTGGTCCATCTCGACATCAAGAAGCTGGGCCGCATCCCCGATGGGGGTGGGCACCGCAAACTGGGTCGCCAAGCCGGTCGGCGCAACCGCGCCGGCATGGGGTACTCGTACCTGCATCACGCCGTCGATGATCATTCCCGGCTGGCCTATTCGGAGATCCTCGACGATGAACGCAAGGAGACCGCCTCCGCGTTCTGGGAGTGCGCCAACGCGTTCTTCGAAGAGCACGGGATCACTGTGAAGAGGGTGTTGACCGACAACGGATCATGTTATCGATCAAAGCTTTTCGCGCAAACACTTGGTTCCGGTATCAGCCATAAGCGGACCCGGCCATACCGGCCGCAGACCAACGGGAAAGTCGAGCGGTTCAACCGCACCCTGGCCGCTGAATGGGCTTACGTGCAGGTCTACCGGTCCGAGGCAGACCGCGCTGCGACCTACCAAGACTGGCTGCATCACTACAATCATCACCGACCACACACCGGCATCGGCGGAAAAACACCCATCGAGCGCTTACGTGTTCACAACCTGCCCGTGAAGAACA
>NZ_JBEFRW010000051.1:0-863 GCF_053483195.1 Mycolicibacterium sp. XJ2546
GGTATACGGGTCTCGAGACAGTGACGCCACCAGTTACCGACGACGAATGCCATGGGCAGTAAATGACATTGGCTGCCGAGGTGATACTGCCGGCTACTTCGAACGGGTACGGCCCGCCGTACCGTTGATCCAAGTCATAAAGTGCCTGCATTGCCGTTAGCCCAGCGTCTTGACGTTGGCAGAGCGCCCCGCGCGGCAGCGTAGTTGCGACCTCCGCGCCGCGCGGGGCCGCTCACCCAACCAACGGGGGGGTACCCCGCGAACGCCGACCCGCGCCCCTCGGGGCATAGGCACTCGTATCTCCCCGACCTGAAACGATCGGCCCTTGATTGGAGCGTCTACCGATGACTGAATGCCAACAGCCCTCCGGTCTCGGCGACGCCGGAACGACCCTGTGGGGTGCCGTGACCGACGTCCTGGACCTCGACGAGCATAACGCCCTCGCTTTGCGCGAGCTGTGCCGCACCGCGGACACCCTCGACAGGTTGCAGGCCATCGTCGACCGCGACGGCGATCTCGCCACGTCGTCACAGGGCATGCGGGCACACCCGGCGCTCGTCGAACTGCGTCAGCAGCGGATCGTATTCGCCCGGCTCATGTCGGCGATGCAACTACCGTCGGGGCTCACAGCTTCGCAGCACGGCGGGGCGCAGCCAGCCCAGCCCACGCAGCGGCGGCCCGGCGCCAAAGGTGTGTACGCGATCAACGGTGGCCGTGCGTGAGGTGGAAGCAGACAGCCGAGGACGCCGTGTCTGTCGACGACGGTGTGCCTGATGCGGCCGCAATGTTCGACGCCGACGGTGAACTGATCGGCTGGGACGAATCCGCCGTGCGCGCATACCTCGCTCGGAATTACGCTCCGA
>NZ_JBEFRW010000052.1:0-651 GCF_053483195.1 Mycolicibacterium sp. XJ2546
AGTCTCCCACCTATCCTACACAAACCGAATCGAGCACCAATACCAAGTTGTAGTGAAGGTCCCGGGGTCTTTTCGTCCTGCCGCGCGTAACGAGCATCTTTACTCGTAATGCAATTTCGCCGAGTCTATGGTTGAGACAGCTGAGAAGTCGTTACGCCATTCGTGCAGGTCGGAACTTACCCGACAAGGAATTTCGCTACCTTAGGATGGTTATAGTTACCACCGCCGTTTACTGGGGCTTAAATTCTCCGCTTCACCCCCCGAAAGGGGTTGACGGGTCCTCTTAACCTTCCAGCACCGGGCAGGCGTCAGTCCGTATACCTCGTCTTGCGACTTCGCACGGACCTGTGTTTTTAGTAAACAGTCGCTTCTCACTGGTTTGTGCCACCCCCTCCCGCTGCCCCGGGCAAGCCGGTTGACGGTGTGGGGGTCCCCCTTCTCCCGAAGTTACGGGGGCATTTTGCCGAGTTCCTTAACCATAGTTATCTCGTACGCCTCGGTATTCTCTACCTGACCACCTGTGTTGGTTTGGGGTACGGGCCGTGTATGGACTCGCTAGAGGCTTTTCTCGACAGCATAGGATCACCGAATTCGCCTCACTCGGCTATGCATCACCTCTCAGGATTGATGCCAGACGGATTTGCCTATCTG
>NZ_JBEFRW010000053.1:0-644 GCF_053483195.1 Mycolicibacterium sp. XJ2546
CTGCTGGCCGACCATGCCCGCCGTCCAGACGTGCTTCAGCTGGCCGAACCGTGGAAGAAGGTGGCGGCGACACCGACGGTGCTTCCTGCGACGCAGCCCGAGGCCGACACCTATGTGACCGCCGGGCGGTTCTCCGCCGAGTTGGATGCCGAAGCCACCGGCATGCTGCTCGATGAGGTGCCCGCGGCGTTTCGAGCTGGGACACAAGATATCCTGTTGATCGCCTTCGCGATGGCGATCGCCGAGCTGTTGGCGGCCGGCGGTGCCCCGATCGCCATCGACGTCGAAGGCCACGGCCGCGACGAGGACGTGGCGGGCCCGGACACCGGCGTGGACCTGTCGCGCACGGTGGGCTGGTTCACCGCCAAGTACCCGGTGGCCCTGGTGACAGACCGGTTGTCGTGGGACCAGGTGATCGCCGGTGACGCGGCGCTCGGCTCGGCGCTCAAGAACGCCAAGGAGCAGCTTCGTTCGCTGCCCGACGGTCTAACCTATGGCCTGCTTCGCTACCTGAGCCCTGAATCGGGACTCGACGCCGAAGACCCGACAATCGGGTTCAATTACCTTGGGCGCCTTGGTGCTCCGACCGGTGACGGATTCGCTGAACCGTGGCGCGTCTCACCGAACGGGTTGTCGCTGACCGA
>NZ_JBEFRW010000054.1:0-623 GCF_053483195.1 Mycolicibacterium sp. XJ2546
TTGCTGGCCGATTACGCCCGCCGTCCAGAAGTGGTGCAGCTGGCCGATTCCTGGAAGCAGCTGGCGTCGGCCCCGGCAGTGCTGCCCGCGGTGCAACCCGATGTCGATACGTACGGGACGGCCGGCAGATTCACCGCGGAGCTGGACGCCGAAACCACCGCCATGCTTCTCGGCGAGGTGCCCGCGGCGTTTCACGCCGGCACCCAAGACATTTTGTTGATCGCGTTCGCGTTGGCGTGGGCGCAACACCTGGGCAGGCCCGACACGCCGATCGGCATCGATGTGGAAGGGCACGGACGGCAGGAGGAACTGGGCGCCGACCTGGACCTGTCACGCACGGTCGGCTGGTTCACCGCCAAATACCCGGTGTCGCTGACGATGCGCGGACTGTCATGGGCACAGGTGGTGGCCGGTGACGCGGCGCTGGCCGCCGTGCTCAAGGACGCCAAGGAGCAACTTCGTTCGCTGCCCGACGGTCTGACCTACGGTCTACTGCGCTACCTGAACGCCGGGGCCGAGCTGGGCGGCGCCGACCCGGCGATCGGATTCAACTATTTGGGCCGCCTTGGCGCGTCGAGCGACGACGGATGGCAGATGACCGCCGACGCCCTGTCGTTGTCGGG
>NZ_JBEFRW010000055.1:0-605 GCF_053483195.1 Mycolicibacterium sp. XJ2546
ATCAATGAGGAGATTGATGCGTTGGAGTCGATGGCGATCCGCCCGGTGGAGTACTTGGTGTCGACGCGGATTGTGGCCGGGATGTTGGCGATCACCCCGTTGTATTCGATCGCGGTCATTCTCTCGTTTGTGGCCAGTCAGTTCACCACGGTGGTGTTGTTCGGGCAGTCGGGGGGTTTGTATGACCATTATTTCGACACGTTTTTGAACCCGATCGATTTGTTGTGGTCGTTTCTGCAGGCGGTGTTGATGGCGATCACGATCTTGTTGATCCACACCTACTTCGGTTACTTCGCCTCCGGGGGGCCCTCCGGGGTGGGGGTAGCGGTGGGTAATGCGGTGCGCACCAGCCTGGTGGTGGTGGTCTCGGTGACACTGTTGGTGTCGCTGTCGGTGTATGGCTCCAACGGCAACTTCAACCTCTCCGGCTAGAACAGGCGATCCATGAAATCTGGTGCACTACGCCCGCTGACCGGGCTGGCCATGGTCATCACCATCATCGCCATCATCGCCCTGGCGATCGCGCTGTTTCGCGGCGACTTCACCAAAACCGTGCCCATCACCGTCATCTCTGACCGCGCCGGACTCGTCATGAACCCCGACGC
>NZ_JBEFRW010000056.1:0-584 GCF_053483195.1 Mycolicibacterium sp. XJ2546
TACATGTTGATCAACCGCGGCGAACCCCGGTGGCTGTCCAACCATGACCTCAGCCGGGCCGGCTCCAGCGCCTCCCCACCGAAAACCACCGCTTCCAGCGCCAGCTCGGATCCCAACTCGGCGGCCAGCGCATAGAACGCCGACGGCGTCTGGCTCAGCACGCTGACCCGCTCAGCGAGCAACAGGGCGGCAAAGTCTTGGGGCGAGCCCACCACCGACTCGGGCACCACGACCACCCGACCACCGCGCAACAACGCGCCCCAGATCTCCCACACCGAGAAGTCGAACGCCAACGAATGGCACTGCGAAAAGACCAGATCCGGCGACAACCGCAACCACGGCTCAATCGCCTCCAACAACCGCGCAACATTGCCGTGCGGCACCGCCACACCCTTCGGCGTGCCGGTGGTCCCCGAGGTGTAGATCAGGTACGCGACGTCACCGGGGTGCACCACCGGCAGTTCGACACCGGCGCCATCGGCGACGCCGCCATCGAGCGCGCCGACATCGACGACCACCACATCGCGGTCCGCCAACCGCTCAACCAACCCACCAGCGGTCACCACCACCGTCAAACCGGCGTC
>NZ_JBEFRW010000057.1:0-502 GCF_053483195.1 Mycolicibacterium sp. XJ2546
GCCAAGACGGTGGAGTTCATCGGCTTTCGTGATCTGACCTGTCGCTGGCCCGGGTGCGACCGGCCCGCACAACGCTGCGACGTTGACCACACGCTGCCGTGGCCGGCCGGGCCCACGCACCCGTCGAACACCAAGCTCTATTGCCGCACCCATCATTTGATCAAAACGTTTTTCAGCGGGCCCGGTGGCTGGAGCGAGCAGCAGCGCCCGGACGGAACCATCGTGTTGACCTCCCCGACCGGACACACCTACCTCAGCGAGGCCCACGGCGCGACGATGTTTTCCACGCTGGGCCGGTGCACCGGAGAGCTGAACCTGCCCACCGAACCGCCACCGCCGCACCCCGACCGGCTGGCGATGATGCCGCGACGCAAACGCACCCGCGACCAAGACCGCCAAGCCCGCATCAACGCCGAACGCCGCGAACGCGCCGAAATCATCGCCGAACAAAAACGCCAACACCAAGCCTGGCTCGCCGCCAACGAACAACCACCACCCTTCT
>NZ_JBEFRW010000058.1:0-487 GCF_053483195.1 Mycolicibacterium sp. XJ2546
GCTGCGGCGACGTCGGTGTCAGATCGGCGGCGTATCGCGTGCGGCTTCGCGTTGGTTGAGTTCGCGTTCGGCGTTGATGCGTGTTTGGTTGTCGGCGGCGCGGGTGCGTCGTCGTCGTGGCATCTTCAGGGCGCGCTGCGCTGAAGGTGGGGGCGCGTTGGCCGGCGGGGGTAGGTCGGCGGTGGTGGTGTCCCAGTTCGGAAACAGCACCCGACTCATCGGGTAGGTGCGGTAGGTGTGTCCGCTGGGCGCGGTCCACACGATGATGCCGTCGGGATACTGCTCGTCGCGCCAGCCGCAAAAAGTCTTCAATAAATGATGTAAACGACACAGGCACTTGGTGTTTGACGGATGAGTGGGCCCACCGGGGTAGGGCACGCTGTGGTCGATGTCGCAGAATTGGGCGGGGCGGTCACAGCCGGGAAACCGACACGTCATATCGCGCATACGCACAAAGCGTTCACCGGCCCGCGAGGGCCGATACCCC
>NZ_JBEFRW010000059.1:0-424 GCF_053483195.1 Mycolicibacterium sp. XJ2546
CCGCAGCCGCAGCATGGCGTGCCGGTCCAGCAGCGCCTGCAGCACCGCCACCACGTCGCCCTCGGTCGTGTCTGCGGGGGCGTGGAACAGCACCGTCTGATTGAACTCATCGATCGCGCCATCGAAGCTGTGCAACCACCGCATGATCGGGGTCGCCACCACGGGTCCGGTGCCGTCGTCGGCCGCGTCGGCGCTGCCCGCCGCCCTGACCACGGAAGCCAGCCGGGACACGGTCTGCTCGACGAAGATGTCGCGCGGGCGGCACACCAGCCCGGCGGCCCTGGCGCGTGAGGCGACCTGCATCGACAGAATGCTGTCGCCGCCGAGGTCGAAGAAGGAGTCGTCGATGCCGACACGAGGCAGGCCAAGGATCTGGGCGTAGATGCCGGCCAGCAGGTCTTCGGTGGGGTTGGTCGGGGCCCGG